>NZ_JBFACN010000005.1:0-422672 GCF_040640875.1 Streptomyces sp. NPDC021562 | reverse complement strand
CCCAGCCTTCGGCCGGGGGGACCCCCAGAGCACGCACCTGACGCCGCGCGGCCCGCCCTCCGGGCGGACGACGGGACTTTCGCAACACGCCCTAGTAGATCCACGGTCAGCTCAGCGTCAAGTGCACCAGGTCGATGTCCTGGTCGCGAGCCTGGGCGAAGCACCGGCTCTTTCCCGTGACGATGAAGCCGCACTTCTCGAGCACGCGGATGGATCCGGCGTTGTCGGCGGCGGCGTCGGCGTGCAGCGGCCGCGCGGGCTCCAGCTTGATCAGTTCGGCCAGGGCCGCAGAAGCGATGCCCCGACCCCAGTGCGCTCGCCCGATGACGTACGTGACCTCCCGCTCCGACGGCGGGCCGAAGACCGCGGCGTGGCCTGCCACCGCGCCGTCGGCGAGAACGGTTCGCAGGATCACGGACGGGTCCGAGCGCACCTTCGTCCAGTGTCGGTCGAAGTGGCCGCGGTCGTAGTGGTACTTCCTGGTCACGGCTGCCATCTGCTGCAACTCGGGATCCGTCAACTGGTCCCAGAAGACCGGCAGGTCGCTGTCCTCACACTCGCGCAGGGTCACGCGCATACGCTCGGCCTCACTCCCCCGAGAACCAGATGACTCGTTGAGCGTAGGCCCAACTCGCCGTCGAGGGGACGGCCTTTCACGCGATTTCGGCCCAGGGGCCGGTGGTCTCGTCCTTCGGTATCCAGAGCAGTGGTTGCAGCGCACGGCAGCGCTCGTCCGCTCCCTCGTCCCAGGGGAACCGCCCGGCCTTGTCCGGCCAGAACAACTGCGTGATGGGCAGTGGCGGTGTCTGGTAGAAGTCGATGCCCGCGCCGAAGAAGTCGTGGTACCAGCTGGGATGCACGGGCCGCACCGCCACGTCGTAGCCGTTGAGCACGTCGCTCCGGCGCTGGTCCGGCTCAAGTGGGCTGCCGTCGCGTATCGCCGCCCCAGCGGCGTTGGCCACATGCATCGCGGTCTGCGACGGAAGGCCGAACACGCTCACCTCGGGACTGCGCAGTGTGTGCCACAGACCGATCGAGTAGCCCCAGTCGCCGGGGGCACCACCGCCGGCCACGCCCATGACGTGCCAGCCGAAGTCCGTGACGCTCCTGGCGATGCGGTTGTCACGCTCCTCCCACACCGGGCCGCCCCATTCGGTCGGGGCGCAGAGAAGGCAGAAGCAAGGAGAGATGTCCATCGGAGGAGAGTAGGCCTGCCCGCACCCGGTCCGCGTGGTCACCTGTCTGCGGCGCCGGATGTACCAACCCGCGACGAGCACGACCAGAAGCGACAGCACGAACGCCCAGACGGTCGTCGCCGCGTCGTAGGACGTGTACACGAAGGCCGACGCGCAGACACGGATACCCGGCATACGGCGTGGCAGCCCTGGGGAAGCCCCCCGCCCTCGCGGGCCTCACACGCTGTGGACCGGAGGCTGGTCCGGCCATGGGAACGCGTAGGCGGGGGCGCCGCCTCGGCGCAGCCGGGCGTGGCGGAGGAGTTCACGGACGATGCCCGCGTTGCCCATGGCCCAGCCGGTGCGTGGTTCCAGGTCGGGTGGGGTGGCCCGGTGTTCGTGGTTGGACCAGCGGGCGCCCGTGGTGTCCCGGATCGCGCGGGCGGCCAGGTCGGAGACCAGGGTGTCGGCGAAGTCGTACGGGTCCCGGAGTTCGGCGATCCGGTCGCCGGCCAGCGCGAGCACCCCCGCGGTGCCGCAGCAGCGGCCGTTGTTGTCCCAGAAGCCGGGGTGCAGACGCCGGGGCAGGCCGGAGTGGGTGATGCTGTGCCAGCAGCGGTCGGAGAGGGCGGCCCAGGCGGGGTCGCCCGTGACGTCCCGCAGGAGCCGGAAGACGTGGGCGTCCCCGGCCGGGCCATGGCACCAGCCGTAGCTCGTGGACGCGGTGGCGCCCGGGCGGTACTGGGGGGTCGAGTGCGGTACGAGGAAGCCCTCGGGCCCGGCCTCGTCGCGGGCGACGACGTCGGCGGCGCCGGCCAGCGCCAGTTCGACCAGATCCGTACGGCCGGTGCCCGCGCCGACCCTGGCCAGCGCCAGGACGATGCCCAGCGTGCCGTGCGACACGTGGTGCAGACGGGCGTCGACTCCCGGCCGGTACGCCCAGTGGACGCCCGCCACAGTCCGTTCCGCCGTCCGGAGATACGGCTCCAGGGCGAGGACGGCCAGCTCGGCGTCGCCGGCCAGGAACGCCCCGAGGCCGATCCCCGCGTTGCCGCCTATCAGGTCGAACGGCTCGCCCCACCGGGTGCCGTCGAAGTGTGCCCGTACGAGGCCCAGCGCACGGTCGGCGGCGGCACCGGCGGCCGTGTCGCCCAGCTGTTCGTGCACGGCGCGCAGGGCCAGGGCGATTCCGGTGCGGCCGACGTAGAGGGAGTCGCCGTCGATGCCGTCGACCGACTCCGCGAGGCCCCGGGCGGCGCGCAGCGCGGTGTCGGCGTAGGTGTCGTCGCCGAAGTGCCGCCATGCTTCGAGCAGTACGGGGACGACCCCGGCCGTACCGCCGTAGAGCGTCGGGTCGAGCTCGTCGTCCGATGGTTTGGTCGGCCAGGCGAGACCTGCTCCGGACGTCTCCCGCGCCACCCCGGTCAGCCAGCGCAGACCGTCCACCGCGAGTGCCTCTGTCTCCTCGGCCTGCCACGTCTCCGGCGTCGTCATGGGGCCACTTTCGCATCCCCGAACGGGAGTTGGGCGGGCGGGCCGACGGTGCGGGGCGGTCACGGGGCCGGCCAAAAGCAGTCGAGTGCGGGCCGTCCACCCTCGTAGAGTCCGGTCCATGACAACGCGGGACTGGTTCGAGATCGACGACCCGGACGACGAGTTCGAGCTCACCGACGCCGAGCGGGAGTTCGTCTCGGGGCTGAACGGGTACTGCCGGGGCTGGGCGCCGGCCGACGTGTTCGGGGAGGTGGGCCGGCCCGACGGCTGGGGAGCGCTGCTGGCGTCGGTCGCTCTGTCCGACCGGGCGGAGCCGCGGCTGCACCTCGTCGACCTGGGCGTGCACCTGGTAGGCGACCGTGTCCAGGGGGACCGGCTGCACAACCAGCTGTTTCAGCTCCCGGACGCCCCCAGCGCATGGGCGCTCGACGCCACCGGGCCGACGGACCGGCTCGCCCGGCTCGCGGCGGACTGGTTCCGTACCGTCCTGGACAAGCCGATCGTGCTGTACGTGTGGCTCCACGAGGGCTACGCCTACGCCGCCCGCTACGCCTTCGCCGACAGCGGCGAGACCATCTGCCAGAGCTACGCGCGCACCGTGGCGCCGCCCGGTCAGGCCGAGGAGCTGATCGCGGCGGGGCACGTACGCGGCCGGGACTGGGTCCAGACCGTCGGACTGCCGACCCCTTCCCTCTACCTGCACATCCGGGGCGACCTCGGGAAGGCCGGTGACATGGCGGGGGTTCCGGCGGGCGGGAAGCGCGGGCCGTTGCCCAGGCCCTGGTACGAGTAACTGCACCGAACGCCCGTGCTCACCAGATCGACAGCGGCACCTCGTGGATCTCGTCGGCCGGGTGACCGGTGCGTTCGTGGACGCGCCTGACCGCCTCGGCCGAGGGTGCGTCGGAGAGGCAGTAGACGTTGCCGGACTCGGGGTCGGCCCAGGCCCGTTCGAAGTGCACGCCCTCGTCCTTCTCGGCGGCCAGGTCGGCCTCGTGGGCCTCCTTGAGCTGGTCGGCGGTGATGCCCTGCATCCCGTGGTGGACGTCCATGAACTGCGGCATGGCTGCCACCTCCTTCACCTTTTACGGGGCAGTTCCATGCTGCGCCCGACGCGCGTGCCCGGCACGCGAAGGGCCCCGGACCTCAAGTCCGGGGCCCTTCGACGTGTCCGGTCGTCCGCTCAGCCGCACTGGCACGGGCCGCCCGACTGGCAGCCGCAGCCGCAGCCCGAGCCGCACCCGCAGGCGCCGATGACCAGGAGGTTCTTCATCTCGGCGGGCTGGTCGGTGGCGCGTTCCTGCGTGGGGTCGGGCGTGGTGCTGGGGGATTCGGCCATGGATCCCTCCTAGAGGTCCCTAGATTCCCTGGCCCCTGGATTCCCCAGAGGCAGGGCGTGGTGCCCTTGCCCATTCCATGCCCGTTCCGCTGGGCGCATCAACGGCGCACGGTGGCGCTCGCACGCCCGCCCCGCACCGCGCGAGCCCCGCCCGCCGAGGCGGTCACGCCCCCTCGGTGCCCGTCACCGGCTGGATGTCGGGCTGCAGATCGTCCGCGTGCTCGCCGGTGACCAGGAAGACGACGCGCTTGGCGACGGCGACCGCGTGGTCGGCGTACCGCTCGTAGTAGCGGCCGAGCAGCGTCACGTCGACGGCCGTCTCGATGCCGTGCTTCCAGCGGTCGTCCAGCAGGTGCGAGAAGAGCGTGCGGTGCAGCAGGTCCATCTCGTCGTCGTCCTGCTCCAGCTGGAGCGCCAGGTCGACGTCCTTGGTGACGATGACCTCGGCGGCCTTGGCCATCAGGCGCTGCGCGAGCTGGCCCATCTCCAGGATGGTGGCTTCCAGGTCCCGCGGGACCGCGCGCTCCGGGAAGCGCAGCCGGGCCAGCTTCGCCACGTGCTGGGCGAGGTCGCCTGAGCGCTCCAGGTCGGCGGACATCCGCAGCGAGGTGACGACGATCCGCAGGTCGGTCGCCACCGGCTGCTGGCGGGCGAGCAGGGCTATCGCGCGCGCCTCCAGGTCGTGGTGGAGCTCGTCCACCTTCTGGTCGGCCTCGATGACGCTCTCGGCCAGCTTCAGGTCGCCGTCGAGGATCGCCGTCGTGGCGCGCCCGATGGCCGAGCCGACCAGCCTGGCCATGTCGACCAGGCTGTCGCCGATCGAGTCGAGTTCCTCGTGGTACGCGTCCCGCATCAGGGTTCCCTCTCGTGCGTGTGTTCCAGGGGTTCCGGGGGCCGGGGCCCGTGGCCGAAACCAGCTGCGAACCCCACGCTCCCACGTTCCGGTCCCAACGCGACCGTTTCTGCCACCCCAAATGAACCAATACTGGCTCCAAGGTGAACTCTGGGCGACGAGTGTTCGAGGTCGCACTTCCATGGCTGTGGGGATGTCGTACCCCCTGCTTAACCTGTTTGCATGGACGTGAACGCGGCGGTCGCCGCAGCGGCAGCGATCGCCGGGGTGCTCACCGGTGTCATCGCCATGCTGGCGTTCCGCTGGAGCGAACGCGACCAGAAGCGACCGACCAGGACTTCTCTGCACACCGACCCCGTGCTGCCCCCGGGCGTGGACACCGTACTGAGCGTGCTGCGCTCCTCGGCGGTCGTCCTGGACGAGGCCGACACCGTCGTCAAGGCGAGCTCGGCGGCGTACGCCCTCGGACTCGTGCGCGGTGGCAAACTCGCCGTCGAGCCGATGCTCGGGATGGCCAGGGACACCCGCCGGGACGGCGAGATACGACAGGTGGAGCTGGACCTGCCCCGACGCGGCACCGGCCGCGGCGAGGCCCTCGCGGTCTCCGCCCGGGTGGCGCCGCTCGGCTCCCGGCTCGTGCTGCTGCTCGTCGAGGACCTCACCGAGGCCCGCCGCATCGAGGCGGTACGACGTGATTTCGTGGCGAACGTGAGCCATGAGCTCAAGACCCCGGTCGGCGCGCTCTCCCTGCTCTCCGAGGCCGTCATGGACGCCTCGGACGATCCGGAGGCCGTGCAGCGCTTCGCCGGTCGCATGCAGATCGAGGCCACGCGCCTGACCAACCTGGTCCAGGAGCTCATCGACCTGTCGAGAGTGCAGAACGACGATCCGCTGGAGGACGCCGAGCCCGTCCGCGTGGACGAACTCGTCGCCGAGGCGATCGACCGGTGCCGCCACCAGGCCGGCACCAAGCAGATCACCATGGCCGCCGGCGGCACCGCCGACCTGCACGTCTGGGGCAACCGCGGTCAGCTCGCCGCCGCGCTCGGCAACCTGGTCGAGAACGCCGTCAACTACTCCCCGGCCCGCACCCGGGTCGGGATAGCCGCCCGCCGGGTCAGCGCGCCCGGCGGCGACATGATCGAGCTCGCCGTGACCGACCAGGGCATCGGCATCTCCGACAAGGACAAGGAGCGCATCTTCGAGCGCTTCTACCGCGTCGACCCGGCCCGTTCCCGGGCCACCGGTGGCACCGGCCTCGGCCTCGCCATCGTCAAGCACGTGGCCGCCTCGCACGGCGGGGAGGTCACGGTGTGGAGCGCCGAGAACCAGGGCTCCACGTTCACCCTCCGGCTGCCGGAGGCGGGCGCGGTACGCGACCGCGCGTCGCAGTACCCCGACCCCGACCTCGACGACGAGGCCGGCACCACCGAGTCATCCCCGTACGAACCGCTTCCCGCCCCGGAGGTCCTTCCGTGACCCGTGTGCTCGTCGTCGAGGACGAGGAGTCCTTCTCCGACGCCCTGTCGTACATGCTCCGCAAGGAGGGCTTCGAGGTCGCCGTGGCGGCCACCGGGCCCGACGGACTCGACGAGTTCGAGCGCAACGGCGCCGACCTCGTCCTCCTCGACCTGATGCTGCCGGGGCTGCCCGGTACCGAGGTCTGCCGCCAGCTGCGCGGCCGCTCCAACGTCCCCGTCATCATGGTGACGGCCAAGGACAGCGAGATCGACAAGGTGGTCGGCCTCGAAATAGGAGCCGACGACTACGTCACCAAGCCCTTCTCCTCCCGTGAGCTGGTCGCCCGCATCCGCGCGGTGCTGCGCCGCCGGGGCGAGCCGGAGGAGGTCACGCCGGCCGCGCTGGAGGCCGGGCCGGTGCGCATGGACGTCGACCGCCACGTGGTCACCGTCTCCGGCTCCAAGGTGGACCTCCCCCTCAAGGAGTTCGACCTGCTGGAGATGCTGCTGCGCAACGCGGGCCGCGTCCTGACCCGCATGCAGCTCATCGACCGGGTGTGGGGCGCCGACTACGTGGGCGACACCAAGACCCTCGACGTCCACGTCAAGCGCCTGCGCGCGAAGATCGAGCCGGACCCGGGCGCGCCGCGGTACCTGGTGACGGTCCGGGGGCTCGGGTACAAGTTCGAGCCGTAAACCGCCGACCTGGTCCTACGTCTGAAGGGCGGCCCCCACTGGGGGCCGCCCTTCAGACGTTCTCGTACGACCGCTCGTGCGACCGCGCAACCGCGTGCGACGGCGCGAACCGCCTACGGCGGCGTGACCGGCCCGCGACGGGTCAGCCCGCGTTCGCCGACGCCGACGCCGAGTCGCTCGGGTTGGCCGAGGCGCTCTCCGACGGCTTGCCCTTGCCCGGCTTGGCGCTCTCGCTCGGCTTGCTGCCCGCGGCCGGGGAGCCGGATGCGGACGCGGAGGCCGAAGTCGAGGCCGAGGCGGAGGGCGACGGGACCGAGCTCGGGCCCCAGCCGGTGAAGTAGCTCTCCGCGGGGACCACGAACGCCCGCAGGCTCACGTCACCGGTCTTGCTGAACGTGAACGTGATCTTCTGGGCGTTGCCGTCCTTGATCGCCTCACGGCTGCTGGGCAGCACCGCGGAGGCGTTGTCCTTGCCGCCCAGGATCAGCCGGCCGCCGCCCGGGATGGTCAGCGGCTGCGACTTGGTGGCGTGCAGCTCGGCGGTCTTGCCGGTGCCGGCGACGACGATCGACTGGAGCGTCTCCGGCTGGGTGCCCGTGTTGAAGATGGTCGCGGAGACCACGGCGGGCCCGGTCGACGTGAGGTCGGGCTGGGTGATCACGGTCGCGTTCTGGACCTTGATGTCGCCGACGCTGGTCGCGGCGTTGTCCGGCTTGATCTCCAGGGTCTGGGAGTCGTTGCCGGCACCGCACGCGGCGAGCGAGGCGACGGAGAAGGCGATGGCGGAGGCGGCGAGGGCGCCGCGTCGAAGGCTGCTGCTCACGGCGGCGGCATCTCCTTGAACGCGCGGGCGACTCCCTTATAAAGCCACCCTAAGTGTCTGTCAGCGGCCTTAGGTTACCGAGCCGTTCCCGCGCGGCCGCACCCGACCCTCCCCAAGCCCCGTCCTTCCCTCCACCAGGGGGTACCCGGGGCGCCGCACGTGGCTCCCCGGCCACTTTGCGGCGGCGCTCGTCAGGCATTCACATAACTCGTCCGCAACACGCGGCGCAAAATTTACGTGAAGGAATGCATGACCACCGGGGAAATCGATCACGTACCGTTCGGTCGGACGTCGGTGATCAATTCCGGAAACCCCTCCGATCCGGCTCGGGTGACCGAACGGAGTAGCGTAAGTCGTACGCTTGGAAGCGGACATTTGTGGACGTTAAGCCACTTGGGGAGCTGTCCGGATGTGTGTAACGTGCGCGTTTCTCCTCGCCCGAAGAGCCGCTCCCACCTGCGAATACCTGCTTCCGGACGGCCCGCGCAGCACGTTCCTGTCGCTGTTGTCAAGCCCTGAGATATGCCCTGACCTGCGAAAACGCCATTCAGAACCGCCGGTTTCCGTGTTACCCTGGATAGCCACGGAAGGGGTACCTGTCACATGACGTTCAAGGTTGGCGACACCGTGGTCTATCCCCATCACGGGGCCGCGCTGATCGAGGCCATCGAAACTCGCCAGATCAAAGGCGTGGACAAGACCTACTTGGTGCTGAAGGTCGCCCAGGGTGACCTGACGGTACGTGTGCCAGCGGACAATGCGGAGTTCGTCGGCGTGCGTGATGTGGTCGGTCAGGACGGGCTGGACCGGGTCTTCGAGGTGCTGCGCGCGCCGTACGCCGAGGAGCCCACGAACTGGTCCCGTCGATACAAGGCAAACCTGGAGAAGCTCGCCTCCGGCGATGTCATCAAGGTCGCGGAAGTCGTGCGTGACCTGTGGCGTCGTGAGCGCGAGCGCGGACTCTCCGCAGGTGAGAAGCGCATGCTCGCCAAGGCGCGCCAGATCCTGGTGAGCGAGCTCGCCCTCGCGGAGAACACGAACGAGGACAAGGCCGAGGCCCTGCTCGACGAGGTGCTCGCGTCCTGACGCGGTCCGGCTCGACACGCTGAAACGCTGAACTCCGCACACTGAAATGCCGCGGTGCCCGATGACAAGCCACGTCGCCGGGCGCTGCGGCATCTCTGTGCCCGGCATCCCTGTGCCCGGCACCCGTCACACGGAAACCTCAGCGGCAACGAGCACCCACCGTACGGAACGCTCACTCGGAAACCCGCCCTGAGACCCACCCCGGCGGGGACCCCCGATACTAGGCGTGCCGGGCCCGGGCTGCTGGCTCGACCAGTGTCACGGAAGGGTCCGGTCAAGGCGTCGCGCCCGGCACTTCCCAGGCCATACCCACGCCAGGCCCGCACACAAACCTGACAGGAACCGATGTCTGACGATTCGCGTCCTTCGCGTACGGAACCGCCGACGGAACGGCCCGCGGAACCGCGCACCGCGCTGCGCACGGCAGCCGTGATCCCCGCCGCCGGCCGCGGCGTACGGCTCGGTCCGGGCGCTCCGAAGGCGCTCCGCGCGCTGAACGGCACCCCCATGCTCGTGCACGCCGTGCGCGCGCTGGCCGCCTCCCGCGCCGTCTCCCTGGTCGTGGTCGTGGCCCCGCCCGACGGCGCCGCCGAGGTCAAGTCCCTGCTGGACGCGCACGCGCTTCCCGACCGCACCGACTTCCTCGTGGTCCCCGGCGGCGAGTCCCGCCAGGAGTCGGTGCGACTCGGCCTCGACGCGCTGCCCCCCGAGTACGACATCGTCCTCGTCCACGATGCGGCCCGCCCCCTCGTCCCCGTCGACACGGTCGACGCGGTCGTCCAGGCGGTCCGCGACGGCGCCCGGGCCGTGGTCCCCGCCCTTCCGCTGGCCGACACGGTCAAGGAGGTCGAGCCGGCGGCCGTACCCGGCGACCCCGAGCCCGTGCTCGCCACCCCGCGCCGGGACCGCCTGCGCGCGGTCCAGACGCCCCAGGGCTTCGACCGCGCGACGCTGGTCCGCGCCCACGAGACGGTCACCGATGACGTCACCGACGACGCGAGCATGGTGGAGCGGCTCGGCGAGCAGGTCGTGGTCGTCCCCGGCCACGAGGAGGCCTTCAAGGTCACCCGCCCCCTCGACCTGGTGCTGGCCGAAGCGGTCCTGGCCCGCAGGAGGCTGAACGATGGGTTCTGAGCCGGGCTCTGAGCCGGTTTCCGAGGTGCTCCTCCCCCGGGTGGGCATCGGCACCGACATCCACGCCTTCGAGGAGGGCCGCGAACTGTGGTGCGCCGGCCTGAAGTGGGAGGGCGAGGGCCCGGGACTCGCCGGACACTCCGACGCGGACGTCGTCGCGCACGCCGCGTGCAACGCGCTCTTCTCGGCGGCGGGGCTCGGGGACCTGGGGCAGCACTTCGGCACGGGGCGCCCGCAGTGGTCGGGCGCGTCCGGGGTGACCCTGCTGACGGAGGCGGCCCGGATCGTCCGCGCCGCCGGATTCGTGATCGGGAACGTCGCCGTGCAGGTCGTCGGCCCCCGCCCGAAGATCGGAAAGCGCCGGGACGAGGCCGAGAAGATCCTTTCGGCCGCGGCCGGGGCTCCCGTGTCGGTGTCCGGGGCCACTACGGACGGCCTCGGTTTCCCGGGCAGGGGCGAAGGTCTCATGGCGGTGGCGACGGCGTTGGTCGTGAAAACGGCGTGACCGGATTCCTTTAGGGGCGCGGGGAATCGCGCGCCGAGCCGCAGTGCACCCGCACCCGGCCACGGCGCTTCCCATACCGGTGCCGCGCACCACCCTCCGCCCACTACCCTTGGACCCGTGACCATTCGCCTGTACGACACCAACGCCCGGCAGATCCGTGACTTCTCCCCGCTCGTCCCGGGCTGTGTCTCGATCTACCTCTGTGGTGCCACCGTGCAGGCGGCGCCGCACATCGGCCATATCCGCTCGGGCCTGAACTTCGACATCATGCGCCGCTGGTTCGAATACCGCGGTTACGACGTGACGTTCATCCGCAACGTCACGGACATCGACGACAAGATCATCACCAAGTCCGCCGACCAGGGCCGCCCCTGGTGGGCGATCGGCTACGAGAACGAGCGCGCGTTCAACGACGGTTACACCGCGCTCGGCTGCCTCCCGCCGACGTACGAGCCCCGCGCGACCGGGCACGTACCGGAGATGATCGAGATGATGCGCGGGCTGATCGAGCGCGGACACGCCTACGAGGCCGACGGCAACGTCTACTTCGACGTCCGCTCCTACCCGGACTACCTCCAGCTCTCCAACCAGGAGCTGGACAGCCTGCGCCAGCCCAGCGGCGAGGGCGAGACGGGGAAGCGGGACCAGCGGGACTTCGCGCTCTGGAAGGCCGTGAAACCGGGCGAGCCCAGCTGGGAGACGCCCTGGGGCCGCGGCCGTCCCGGCTGGCACCTGGAGTGCTCGGCGATGGCCCACAAGTACCTCGGCGAGGCCTTCGACATCCACGGCGGCGGCCTCGACCTGATCTTCCCGCACCACGAGAACGAGATCGCCCAGGCCAAGGCGTTCGGCGACGACTTCGCCCAGTACTGGGTGCACAACGCCTGGGTCACCATGAGCGGCGAGAAGATGTCGAAGTCCCTCGGCAACTCGGTGCTCGTCTCGGAGATGGTCAAGCACTGGCGCCCCATCGTGCTCCGCTACTACCTGGGCACCCCGCACTACCGCTCGATGATCGAGTACAGCGAGGAGTCGCTGCGCGAGGCCGAGTCGGCGTTCGCGCGGATCGAGGGCTTCGCGCAGCGCGTGGTGGAACTGGCCGGGGGAGCCGTCGAGCCCTCGGCGGAGGTCCCGCCGGCGTTCGCCGAGGCGATGGACGACGACCTGGGCGTCCCGCAGGCGCTCGCCGTCGTGCACACCACCGTCCGCCAGGGCAACAGCGCGCTGGCCGCCGACGACAAGGAAGCGGCCGTCGCCCGCCTCGCCGAGGTCCGCGCCATGCTCGGCGTGCTCGGCCTCGACCCGCTGGCCGCGCACTGGGCCGGCGGGACCGAGAAGGGCGAGGACCTGCACGGGGTCGTCGACACCCTGGTACGACTCGTCCTCGACCAGCGCGAGTCCGCCCGCGGCCGCAAGGACTGGGCGACCGCCGACGCCATCCGCGACCAGCTGAACCAGTCCGGGCTCGCGATCGAGGACAGTCCCTCGGGCCCGCGCTGGACCCTCAGGTCCTAGGGCCCCAGCCGCCCCGATCTGAAGATCAACTGTGCCGCCCGGCCCCCCGGGCGGCACACTGCATAAGACGCACGTACGAAACGAAGCTCACGGAGACGGGTAACTCATGGCAGCCAACAACCGCCGCATGTCCGGCAAGAAGGGCGCGCAGGTCGGCAGTGGCGGCCAGCGGCGCCGGGGCCTGGAGGGCAAGGGCCCGACCCCGCCCGCCGAGATGCGCAAGGGTCACAAGAAGAACCGCATCGCCACCGCCAAGGCCAAGCAGGCCCAGCGCCGTCCGGTCGCGCGCGGCCGGGGCGGCAAGGGCACGTCCGAGATGGTCGTCGGCCGCAACCCGGTCGTCGAGGCGCTGCGCGAGGGCGTCCCGGCGTCCACCCTCTACTTCCAGCAGTTCATCGACAACGACGAGCGGGTCCGCGAGGCCCTCCAGCTCGCCGCCGAGCGCGGTGGCATCAACCTCATGGAGGCCCCGCGCCCCGAGCTGGACCGCATGACGAACGGCCTCAACCACCAGGGCCTGGTCCTCCAGGTCCCGCCGTACGAGTACGCGCACCCCGAGGACCTCGCCGACGCGGCCGCCGACGAGGGCGAGGACCCGCTGATCGTCGCCCTCGACGGGGTCACCGACCCGCGCAACCTCGGCGCGGTCGTCCGGTCCGTCTCCGCGTTCGGCGGCCACGGCGTGGTCGTGCCCGAGCGCCGCGCGGCCGGTATGACGGCGGGCGCCTGGAAGACGTCGGCCGGCACGGCGGCCCGTACACCCGTCGCCCGCGCCACCAACCTGACCCGGGCGCTGGAGTCGTACAAGAAGGCCGGGATCGTGGTCGTCGGCCTCGCCGCCGACGGCGAGCACGAGGTCGGCGACCTGGAGGCCCTGTCCGGCCCGGTCGTCATCGTCGTGGGCAGCGAGGGCAAGGGTCTGTCGCGGCTGGTCGGCGAGACATGCGACTTCCGGGTTCGGATCCCGATGCCGGGCGGCGCGGAGTCGCTGAACGCCGGTGTGGCGGCGGGAATCGTGCTGTACGAGGCGGCGCGGAAGCGCGGCTGACCACCGTACGAGGCGACCCGGCGCCGGGATTGAACAAACGTCCGTAACCTCGCCCGTGCGGGGTAATTCCGGCGTCCGGGACATCCTTGACGGGGTCCGGACACATCCGGCCGGTCAAAGCAGTGTCCTAACTCCACGTCACTCGGTTAGATGAGTGTGGACACCAGAACACCCCGCACTCCCACGGGGGACCGCTCGCCGGGATTCCGCTCCGGATTCGCCTCCGGGCCCGACGACGCTCCCGCGCTGAGCATGGTGAAGGTGCCGAGCGATCCGGCGCAGGTCATCGTCAACCACGCGAGTTTCCGCGTGCAGTTGGGCGCATCGACACGGCGTACCCAATCCCCCCGGGTCGCACGGCACCTGAGCGCCACCCAGGACACCGCGCGCATCCCGGTCGCCGGCCCGGCGGGCAGAGCGGGGGCGGCACCCGGCCGGCGCCGCCCGGTCGTCTGGAGCGGCAAGTCCGCGCCCGACGACACCGGCGCCCACCGGCTGCTCCAGGCCGTCCGGGGCGGCAGCGTCCGGCACGCCGAGGAACCCCTCGAACCGGCCGGCGCCACCCAGGTCATCCCGCGCGTCGACGACGGCTACGGCGCACTCGACCAGACCGTCGAGACGCCGCTGGTCGGCCACCCCCGCTCCCCGGCCTCCGGCGAGAACCGACTGCTCCCCGACATGCCGCCGGTGGGCAGCGCCTACGACGAACCGGGCTACCACGGGCCGGGCTACGGCGACCAGGGCTACGGCGACCACGGCTACGACGACGACCGGTTCGAGGACTTCGGCGAACCGGCGCCGGCCAGGCGAACCGGCGAAGGCGACCCCGCCCGGCACGCCTACTACCCCGGCCGCCGGATGAACCTCGGCGTCGTCCTGCTCCCGCTCCGGATCTTCCTCGGCTTCATCTCCGTCTACGCCGGCATGGGCAAGCTGTGCGACCCCGTCTACTTCGACGGCGGCAAGCGCGGCTCCATGGTCAAGTGGCTCGACTCCCTGCACCCGTGGGAAGTCGCCGAACCACTGCGCCAGTTCGCCCTCCAGCACCCGGTCGGCTCCGGCCTCGTCATCGCCTTCCTCCAGGTGATCGTCGGCGTGCTCACCGTCCTCGGCTGCTGGCAGCGGGTCGCCGCGGTCGTCGGCGCCCTGCTCTCCGCCGCGCTCATCGTCACCGTCAGCTGGAAGACGGTCCCCGCGTACGACGCCCCCGACATCATCTACCTCGCCGCCTGGTCGCCGCTGATCATCGCCGGCGCCCCCGTCTACTCGGTGGACGGCCGTCTCGCGGGCAGCGCCTGGCGCCGCCTCGGCCCCCACTCCGACATCTGGGACCTGCGTGCCTTCGTGCTCCGCCGGGGCGCCCTGATCACCGCCGTCACCATCGGCCTCACCCTCCTCGTCGGCTCCCTGCTCGGCGGCGCGGTCCGCGACTCCAGCCGCGTGGTCGTCCCCGGTCCCGGCGAGGCCCCCCGCAACAACCTCCCCGGCTCCCCGCTCCCCGGCCAGCCGGCCAAGCGCCACCCCAAGAAGACCCCCTCGGCCGCCACCGCTCCCTCCGGCGGCGCCACGGCGGGTCCGTCCCAGTCGGCATCCACCCCGGGCACGACCCACAGCACCGGGACCACCACCACGACCCCCAGCCAGACCCAGGGCACCACGGGCCAGCTCCCGCCCCGCCACACAGCTCCGGCCCCGACCACCGCGGGCCCGACCTCGGGCGGCACCGCCACCGGCGGCGCGTCCTCCTCCGGAGGCGGCGGCACCACCACCGGCACCACCACCGGCGGCGGCACCTCCACAGGCCAACCGGGCCTGGTGGGCGGCCTGCTGGGCTGACAGGACCACGAACGAGGAGCCCCGTACCAAGAGAGGTACGGGGCTCCTCCATACGCACTCGCTGCAAACGTCCTTCAGAGGCGCGAGGAACTCGCGAGCAACCCCCAGGCACCCGCAGCCGACAACCGGCCGCAGGCCCCCTTCCCGGCTACCGCCCCAGCGCGGCCAACTCCTTCGCCGCCTCCGTCAGATCCTTCGCCGTGTCGATCGCCCGCCAGTACGCCCCCTGCGGAATCGGGAACCCGGCCAGCTGCCGGCTCCGCGCCAGATGCGGGAACGTGGTCCGCTCATGATCCCCCCGCTCCGGCAGCATCCCGGCGAACGCGGGCGAGAACACGTACACACCCGCGTTGATCTCGAACGTCGACGGCGGCGCCTCGATGAAGTCGGTGATGTGCCCGAAGCCGTCCGTCTTCACCGCACCCCACGGGATCCGCGGCCGGGCGAGTGCCAGCGTCGCCACCGCGTCCCGCTCCGTGTGGAAGTCGGCCATGTCGCGCAGCGAGAACCGCGTCCAGATGTCGCCGTTCGTGGCGTACCAGGGCCGCTCGGGGTGGGGAAGGTGGGCGGCGGCGTACTTGAGGCCGCCACCGCGGCCCAGCGGCTCGTTCTCCACCACCGTGGTGACGGAGAGCGGCAGGTCGGCCGTCGCCAGCCACTTCTGCAGCACCTCGGCGAGGTGGCCGCAGGAGACCACCACGTCGGTGACGCCCTCCTCGGCGAGCCAGTTCAACTGGTGGCCGATGATCGGCGTGCCCGTACCGGGGATCTCGACCATCGGCTTGGGCCGGTCATCGGTGTACGGACGAAGCCGTGAGCCCTGGCCACCGGCCAGGACCACGGCTTGAGTGGGGCGCAACGCGGCGTTCGGATGGGTCATGCCCCGAACTGTACGACGCGCCCCGGGGGCGGCCGACCGCCGCCCGGGGGCCCTTAAGGAGCCGTTACCTCCCTTACCCGCCGGCGTCAGCTGTGCGCGGCCAGGACTCCGGACGCGAACGACGTGTCACAGACCGGGCGCGCGTACGACTGGGCGCGCGAGGCGCCGTAGATGCGCACGGCGGCCCGGCCCAGCGCACGGGCGATGGACGTGCAGTGCTCGGCCAGCGACGGATGACCGTTGACCGCCTGCTGGAGGTGGGTCAGGACCTGGCCGGGGTTCTTGTCCTGGAGCTCGGTCATCAGCTGGTCGCGCAGCACGTCCTGCGGGGCCTGGACGGTGGCCTTGCGGGAGAGGTTCGCGTCGGTCACGTCGGTCGCGGTGAGCACCGAGCTCCGCGGGCTTCCCGTCCAGTTGACGCGGGTGACGGCGAGGGTCCCGGAGAGCACCAGGACGACGGGCAGGACAAGGGCGAGTGTGCGGCCGATCCGGCGGGCAGGGCCGCCCCGATGGCCACGTCGCGTCTGAGGGGTGGTGGAGTGCTTCACGCGTGTGAGGGTAGCGTGCGGTAATGATTTGGCGACATTTAGTCACCGGTTCGGGGGATGAGGAAGTGCTTTTTTCCGGGTAAGGGGTTGACGCACGCTGCTCGAAAACCACCCGCTTGCCGGGGTAAATCGGGCAACGGAAAGGGCCCCGCAGCAGGCTGCGGGGCCCTCGACGTCAACCTGGGTTGATTCACCCTGGTCAGAGGTTTGTCACGGTGACGAGCACTCAGTCGCGGAGACCTCAGTCGGAGAGACGCTCACCCGTGGAGGTCGAGAACACGTGGGTCTCGCCCGGACGCGGCACGACGTGCAGCGTGGCGCCCTTCTCCGGGACCGCGCGGCCGCTGACGCGGACGACCAGGTCCTTGAGCTCGTCGCCGACCTTGGCGCTGCCGTAGACGTAGCCGTCGGCGCCGAGCTCCTCCACGACGTTCACGGAGACCGCGAGACCGGCCGGGGCGTCCTCGGCGTCCTTCGACAGCGCGGAGGCGGCCTCACCGTTGTGCTCGACGACGTCGAAGTGCTCGGGGCGGACGCCGACGGTGACCGTGCGGTCGCCCTTGTCGGAGGCGGCCTTGAGGGCCTCGCGGTTGACCGGCACCACGCTGTTGCCGAACTTCACGCCGCCGTCGGTGATCGGGACCTCGACCAGGTTCATGGCGGGGGAGCCGATGAAGCCGGCGACGAAGAGGTTGGCGGGCCGGTCGTACATGTTCCTGGGCGAGTCGACCTGCTGGAGCAGACCGTCCTTGAGGACCGCGACCCGGTCGCCCATCGTCATGGCCTCGACCTGGTCGTGGGTGACGTAGACGGTGGTGATGCCGAGGCGGCGCTGCAGCGACGCGATCTGCGTACGGGTCGACACACGGAGCTTGGCGTCCAGGTTGGACAGCGGCTCGTCCATGAGGAAGACCTGCGGCTCACGCACGATGGCACGGCCCATCGCGACACGCTGACGCTGACCACCGGACAGGGCCTTCGGCTTCCGGTCCAGGTACTCGGTCAGGTCGAGGATCTTCGCGGCCTCCTCGACCTTCTGCCGGATCTCCGCCTTGTTGACGCCGGCGATCTTGAGCGCGAAGCCCATGTTGTCGGCGACGGTCATGTGCGGGTAGAGGGCGTAGTTCTGGAACACCATGGCGATGTCCCGGTCCTTCGGCGGCAGGTGCGTGACGTCGCGGTCACCGATGCGGATGGCGCCGCCGTTGACGTCCTCGAGCCCCGCGAGCATCCGGAGCGAGGTGGACTTGCCGCAACCCGACGGGCCGACCAGGACGAGGAACTCGCCGTCCTCGATCGCGATGTCGAGGCCGTCGACGGCGGGCTTGGTGGAACCGGGGTAGATCCGGGTCGCCTTGTCGAACGTGACAGTGGCCATGGCTCAGAGGCCCCCTTCTACCGGCAGGAACGTGCCGGACGATCCGTTGTAGGAAGGTGGTGGTGTAGTCCACGAGAGTGAACTGGATCGAGACGGTACCCGGCGTTCACCCTGTATGTCAGTACCTGGAGCCCTGTGAACTTCGCGGAAATTTTCGACAGGGGCCGTCCGCGACCTGGGTACACTGCACTGGCACTCACCGCCACGCGCGCGTGCACGCCTCCTTAGCTCAGCTGGCCAGAGCAACGCACTTGTAATGCGTAGGTCGTCGGTTCGAATCCGACAGGGGGCTCCGCAGGGGCCGGGTCACGTTGTGGTGACCCGGTCTTTCTCTTGTTCGGCGTGGTCGTTCTGCCAGGTGTTCAGGAGGTGGGCCGCCAGGCGGGTCTCCAGGTGGTCGGTGGTGCGGATGCCGAAGACCACGTCGGGTTCCAGGTGGGGTTCGTCCGCGAGGAGGCCCGCGACCACCTCGTGGCGTACGACCTGTTCGTGGACCGCGTCCGCCTCGACGTGCTCGGTGTAGAAGCGGACGGCCGCCGGGCCGGCGCCCATGCGGCGCAGCGCCTCCGCGAGGCGGCGGGAGGCCGGGGACGAGGTCACCTCGACGGTGGCGAAGTGGCCGACGAGCGCGCCGCGCAGGGCCCGGTGCAGGCCGAACAGGGACATCTGGTTGACGGTGGCCAGTGCTTCGGCCGGGGCGGCGTCCAGGTAGTGGCCGTAGGAGGTGTCCAGGCCCAGGTCCGCCATCAGGTCGGCGAACAGCTGGGCGTGGATCTCGTCGGCCCGGCCCCCGCCGAACTCGTCGAACTCGACCGCGACCATGGCCGCCTTGGCGCGTCCGCGCAGCCGTGGGATCACCCAGGCGTGCGGGTCGGCCTCCTTGAGGTGGTAGAGCGAGCGCACGGCCGCGTACTGGCGGAAGTGGTCGAGGGTGCCGTGGTCGCGCAGGAAGTGGGAGAGGCTGCCGTCGACCTCGCCGACCGGTTCGAGCTGGAGTTCGTCCAGGGCCTGGGTGGCGGTCGCGGTCAGCTCGACGGGCACGTCGGTGCGCAGCGCGTGCAGGAAGCGGGCCTCCAACTCGGCGCGCAGGGCGAGGAGCCGGGGGTCCCATTCGCGGTCGTCGGGGACGCCGTCGAAGCCGAGGTAGTGCAGTTCGTAGAGGACGTAGAGGGAGAGTTGCAGGTCGTCGCCGTAGGGGTCGGCGGGGAGCGGCGGTGGCGGGTCGGGGACGGGTGAGCCGCGCAGGGTGTCGAGGAGGGCGGCCGAGAGCGGGCCGCGGGGGGCGGGCAGGGGGGCGCCGGTCATGAGGTCTCGTCCCGTTTCGTACGGCGGCGGTGGCTGGTGTCGCACCAGGGTGGGGTGCGGGTGCGGCGGCAGGTGCAGACGGCCACCATGAAGCGTCGTGACACGCACACCTCGCCGTCCTCGCCCACCACTTCGACCGGCCCCTCCACCAGGAGCGGGCCGTCGCGCTGGACGCGGACGCGGCGCGGTCGGTCAGGTGTGTTCGGCACGGATGACCACCAGTTCCTCCGTCGGGCGGCCGGTGCTGTCGGCGACCAGTCCGCGTTCGTGCAGCCAGGCGAGGCGGGAGTGCAGTACGCGGCCGAAGGGCAGCCGGGTGCGGTCGACGATCTCCGCGCGCAGGCCGGCCGCGCGCAGCCGGTCGAGGCTCTCCTCGACGCCGCTGAGGTGTGAGTGGACCATGAGCAGCCGTCCCGTGGGGCGCAGCACGGTCGGTGCCGCCGCGCAGATGCGGTCGATCAGCAGGCGGCCGTCGGTGCCGGCGTCCCAGGCGCGTGCGGGGCCCCGGGGCGGGCCGTCGCCGGGTGGGGCGGGGACGTAGGGCGGGTTGGTGACGACGAGGTCGAAGCGGCGGCCGGGCACCGCGGACGCCAGGTCGCCGTGGCGTACGCGTACGGTCTGGCCGTTGAGCAGGGCGTTGCACCAGGCGGTGGCCAGTGCCCGCCAGGAGATGTCGACGGCGGTGACCCGGGCGCCGAGCCGGGCGGCCTGCACCGCGAGGGCGCCGCTGCCCGTGCCCAGGTCCAGGACCTCGGTACGGCTGGTGACGTGCTCCCTGCGCAGGGCCCGGCCGAGCAGCCCGGTGTCGGTCTGGGGCCGGTAGACCCCGGGCGGGGCCCAGCACCGGAACTGGGGGGCGAGGGATTCGGTCGTCATCCTCGGGCCCCCGTCGCCTGAGGCACCCACGGCTTCGCGCTCGGCGCCGGGGTGCCGGCGTGGGCGGTGATCGGGGTCGTGGCGTACGGGGCGGGCGGTCCTCCGGCGGGCCGGGGCGGCCGTGCGCCGGCCGTGGGAGGCAGCGCCCGCGGGCGCGGGGGCGCGCCGGAGGTCCGGGGGGTGGCGCTGGTGACGAGGGTCTTCACGTATCTGCTCCGCGCTGTGTGGGGTGCGGGTGCCGGACGCGGCCGGCCGTGGCACACGGGTACCCCTGGGCAGCAGCCGTAACGGGCTCCGCGCGGAGCGGTGGGTCAGTGGCGGCCGGCGACGCGGTCCGCGATGCGGGCCAGGGGGGATGAGGTGGTGCTGGGGTGGAGGCGTTCGCGCTGGTCGGCGGCTCGGTAGGTGGCGTACATGCCGTGGACGCCGAGCCAGCGGAAGGGTTCCGGCTCCCACTTGCGGACCTTGTGGTTCACCCAGGGCAGCTCGGTCAGGTCGGTGCGGCCGGCCTGCCCGGAGTCGAGCTGGACGAGGTCGCGCAGGGTGCGGGCGGCGAGGTTGGTGGTGGCGACGCCGGAGCCGACGTAGCCGCCCGCCCAGCCGAGGCCGGTGGAGCGGTCCAGGGTGACCGTCGCGCACCAGTCGCGCGGCACCCCGAGCACCCCTGACCAGGCATGTTCGATCGCGAGACCGGCGAGGGAGGGGAAGCAGCGGACGAGGATGTCACGGAGGGCGTCGATGGTCGTCTGCTGGGTGCGGCCGTCGTTGTCGGTCCGGGAGCCGAAGCGGTACGGCACCCCGCGCCCGCCGAGCGCGATCCGTCCGTCGGCGGTGCGCTGGGCGTACATGTAGGCGTGGGCCATGTCGCCGAGGGTCTCCAGGCCGGTCCAGCCCACCGTCTCCCACTGCTCGTCGGTGAGCGGGGCGGTGGCGATCATCGAGGAGTTCATCGGCAGCCAGGTGCGCCGCTGCCCCTTGAGGTTCGCGGTGAAGCCCTCGGTGCAGCGCAGGACGTAGGGGGCGCGGACCGTGCCGTAGGGGGTGACGGCGTGTTTCGGCCGGATCTCGGTCACCGGGGTGGACTCGTGGATGACCACGCCGAGTGCCTCCACGGCCGCCGCCAGCCCTTTCACGAGTTTCACCGGGTGCAGCCGGGCGCCGTGCGGGGTCCAGGTGGAGCCGACGGCGTCGGCCACCTGGATCCGCTCGCGGGTCGCCCGGGCGCCGTACAGCTCGCGGTCGGTCTCGCCGTAGGACAGTTCGTGTTCGTGGAAGGCCCTGAGGCGGGCCAGCTGGGCGGGGGTGGTGGCGACTTCGAGGACCCCGCCCTGGTGCAGGTCGGCGTCGATGCCTTCGGCCCGGGTGACCGCGACGACCTCGGCGACCGTCTCGTTCATGGCCTTCTGGAGGCGTACGGCGGCTTCCCGGCCGTGTCGTGCGGCGTACCGGTCGCGGCCGGCGACGCCGTTGTAGAGCCAGCCGCCGTTGCGGCCGGAGGCGCCGTAGCCGCAGAACTTCTGCTCCAGGACGGTGACCCGGAGGAAGGGGGCGGCCTGCTTCAGGTAGTACGCGGTCCACAGGCCGGTGTAGCCGCCGCCGACGATCACGACGTCCGCCGAGGCGTCGCCGGTGAGCGGCTCCCGTCCCTTGGGGAGGCCGTCGTCCGCGTACCAGAAGGAGATGCCGCCGTTGACGACGCTGCCTGCCGAACTGCGTGCCGAGCTGTTCATGTCCGGACGCTAACCTCTGAGGGCGTCCAGTGTCTCCTTCGGATTCCATGCTTTTCCGCGGCCTCTGACCAGCGGATAGCAGGCCAGGCCGATCAGTGCGGCGACGAAGTGGCCGAGGTCGGTGAAGGTGGGCGACTCCGTCAGGGGCAGTCCGTACACGAGCAGGACGATCACGGCGTACGCGTACCGCCAGGGCCGGGTGATCCGGTAGGTGAGCACCCCGATCACCCCGGCGAGCGCGTAACTCACTCCGAAGTCGAGGGTGTTGACGGCGGAGTGCGGGACGATGCCGTCGTGGATGCCCTTGAGCAGCGCGCCCTCGCTGATCAGCGTCGCCAGCACGTGCGCGAGGACGCACACCAGCAGCCAGCGCACCGTCCCCAGCCACCGCTCGGCGGGCGCGTGGAAGACGGTGTAGAGCAGCGCGTACGGCACCCAGTCGCCGCCGTCGATCCACATCGCGCTGGCGATCAGCACCCGCACGGGGTTGTCGGAGAGTTCCCGCAGGTTGGTGGAGCGCTGTCGCAGGAACTGCTGCTCGAACGCCGGTGACATGTAGTGCAGCGCGACGGTCGTCACGAACAGGATCGTCAGCCAGATGTACGTGCCGGGGGCGCTGCGGACGTACGCCCACGCCCTGCCGCCGAGGCCCCGGAGAAATCCCATGAGGTGATTCACGCACGACTGTGACGTCGCACGGGTGAATGACATTCCGGCCGGTTGACGGTCAGCCGACCGGCTCCGGCATCGGTGTCTCGGCCGGTGCGTCGTGTTTCGGGGGTCGCGCCGTCACCAGCAGGCCCGCGACCAGGCCGGCCAGCAGCATCACGCCCACCGCCCACCAGATGGCCACCGTGTAGCCGTGGACGACGGCTGCCGGGACGACCGCCGCCTTCTGGGCGGGGTCGTGCAGGTGGGCGGCGAGGTAGGTGGCGGTGCTGGTGGTGGCGACGGTGTTGAGCAGGGCGGTGCCGATGGAGCCGCCGACCTGCTGTGAGGTGTTGACGGTGGCCGAGGTGACCCCGGAGTCCTGCGGGGCGACCCCGGAGGTGGCGGTGGCGAACACCGGCATGAAGGTCAGGCCCATGCCGAGGCCCATCAGCAGCAGCGCGGGCAGGATCTCGGTGGGGTAGGAGGAGTGGACGGTGATCCGGGTCAGGAGCAGCAGGCCGCAGGCGGCGAGCAGCATGCCGGGGACCATGAGCAGGCGCGGGGCCACCCGGTGCAGCAGGCGGGCGGATATCTGGGTGGAGCCGACGATGATCGCCACGGTCAGGGGGAGGAAGCCGAGGCCCGCCCGGACCGGGGAGTAGCCGAGGATGACCTGGAGGTAGTAGGTCAGGAAGAGGAACAGCCCGAACATGGCGACGGTGGCGAGCGCCATCGTCAGGAAGCTGCCCGCCCGGTTGCGGTCCTTGACGATGTGCAGCGGCAGCAGGGGGCTCGGGGCGCGCGTCTGCCACCACACGAACCCGGTGAGCAGGAGGGCGCCGGCCGCGAACAGGCCGAGCACCAGCGGGTCGCTCCAGCCGCGCGGCTGGGCCTCGCTGAAGCCGTAGACGATGGCGACGAGTCCGCCGCAGCCGAGCAGCGCCCCGGGCACGTCGAGGCGGGCGCCGGTGTGGCCGGGCCGGTCCCGCAGCAGCGTGAGCGCGCCGGTGACGGCGAGGATCGCGATGGGCACGTTGACGTACAGGCACCAGCGCCAGTTCAGGTACTCGGTGAGCAGGCCGCCGACGATGAACCCGATCGCGGAGCCGCTGCCCGCGAGGGCGCCGTAGATGCCGAAGGCCTTGCCGCGCTCGCGCGGGTCGGTGAACGTGGTGGTGAGCAGGGACAGCGCGGAGGGCGCGAGGACGGCGGCGAAGGCGCCCTGGAGGGCGCGGGCGCCGAACAGCATCCCCGGGGTCTGGGCGGCGCCGCCGAACGCGGAGGCGGCGGCGAAGCCGACGAGTCCGATGACGAAGGTGCGTTTGCGGCCGACCAGGTCGGCGATCCGGCCGCCCAGCAGGAGCAGCCCGCCGAAGGCGAGCGTGTAGGCGGTGATCACCCACTGCCGGTTGCCGTCGGACATGCCGAGGGCACGCTGCGCGGACGGCAGGGCGATGTTCACGATCGTCGCGTCGAGTACGACCATCAGCTGGGCCAGCGCGATGACGACCAGCCCCCACCAGCGGCGCGGGTCGGCTCCGTCCGCACCGGCGTTCGTCCCAGCCGTCCGGACGCCGCTCATCCGGTCAGAAGACCACGGATCGGGACGGTCCGCATCCCGTGCTGCGCTGTTCCTGGTCATGGCTCCGAGACCACCTTCCCGGCCGTGCGGGCCGAAGAGTCCGCTTCCTCACCGGTACGACGGATCGGGCGGCCGGGGTGTGACACGGCATTGTCAGTGGGGGGCTGCACTATGGGGGGCATGGCGAGGACTGGGGCCGGCGGGTCCGGCGGGGTCGGTGGTGGCAGGGCGAAGGGTGCGCGGCGGCCGGAGGTGCGGCTGCCCCCGCTGGAGCCGTGGGCCGACGGCGGGCTGGAACCGGACGGGGACTACGACGGGGTGGAGTTCCGGGACGCGGACCTCGCCGGGCAGGACGGCGCGGGCGCCCGCTTCCTGGACTGCGCGGTGACGAACTGCGCCTTCGACGAGACGGGGCTGCGCCACGCCCGGGTGCTGGACTCGGTCCTCACCGGCATACGAGGCGTCGGCACGAACCTGGCCGAGGCGACCCTGCGCGACGTGGAGCTGGTCGACGCCCGGCTCGGCGGCACCCAGCTGCACGGCTCGGTGCTGGAGCGGGTGGTGGTCCGCGGCGGCAAGATCGACTACCTGAACCTGCGCACGGCCAGGCTCAGGGACGTGGTCTTCGAGAGCTGCGTCCTGGTGGAGCCGGACTTCGGCGACGCCGTCCTGGAGCGGGTGGAGTTCGTCGACTGCGCCGTGAAGGGGGCGGACTTCCGGGGCGTGACGATGAAGGACGTCGATCTGCGCGGTGCCGCGTCGCTGGAGATCGCGAGCGGGGTGGAGCGGCTGGCCGGGGCGGTGATCAGCATGTCTCAACTGCTGGACCTGGCACCGGTGCTGGCGGTGCAGCTGGGGATCCGCGTGGAGGGGTGAGAGCCACCGGCCGCCTCCGGTGGCGCGGGTCGGTGGCTCAGGCCCCGGGCGGGGGCGCCGACGTCTTCCGCAGGCCCAGACGGTCGTCCGGGTCCTGGAGCCGGTCCGGCTGCGCGGCAAGCATGCGGCGGACCGCCGGTTCCGGCATCCGGACCACCACCGGCCGGGGCAGGGTCAGTTCCCGTACGGCGGTGCCGGTACGGCCGGAGCGGACGCGGTCGGTCACCTTCGCCACCACCCGTATGTCCAGCGTGAACTGCACCAGTACGGAGCCGGACTTGGGCTTGTGCAGCGGCATCGAGCCGGCCGCGTTCGCCGCCAGGCCGGCCGCGCCGCCCGCGCCGCCGGCGTTGCCCATCAGCTGGTTGAGGCGGAACTCGTCGGCGTTGAGCAGCCCCGCGCCCGCCAGACCGCGCGCCGACCTGCCGTGGTCGGCGGAGCTCAGGCCGTCGGTCTGGGTGGGCCGGGGCGCGTCCAGATGGCTCTGCCCCACCGTCTCGAAGGTCATCTTGTCGCCGACGCCCAGCACCCGCCCGTCCCGCAGCCGCGCGTGCAGTGACGTCCGCAGGTCCTGGCCCGTCGCTCCGGTGGCGTGCACCGGGGGCAGTTCGGCCCCGGCGGAGGTCAGCAGGGGCAGCGCCGCGATCAGCCACTCGGTGGAGACGGCCTCGTTCAGGGCGTAGGCGGCGGCCTGGCCCTTGGTGCGGAAGCGGTCGCCGCCGCCCGCCTCCCGGACCGCGGCGTTGACCAGTTCCCGTACCTGCGGGGCCCCCTGGAAGCCGTTGACCTGCGCCTCCATCGGCAGGCGTACGCCGCCCGAGCGCCAGGTGCCGAGCGCGGCCCGGTGGTCGTCCCGGGGGCCGGGTGCCGGGGCCGGTGCCGTTGTCGGGGGTCGGTGGCGCGGTGCGGTCAGTCGGCCGAGGGCGGCGAGGTCCTGGTCCAGGACGCGGTGGGTCAGGGCCTGGCGGCCCAGCGAGACCAGGGCGAGCCGACGGTCGCCCTGGTGCAGTTCGAGGGTGGCCTCGATCGGCAGCCGCATCCTCGACGACTTCGCGGTCTTCGCCTCCGCGACCGTCTTCATGCCGAGCTGCCCGCGGCCGGCCGTGCCGGAGCGCCGCGAGCCGCCCCAGCCCGCGCCGAGCCCCGCCGCGCCGCCCGTGCTCTTCAACTGCCCGGCGCCGCCGTCCGGTTTGCCGGAGCCGGCGAAGATCCCCTCCACGCCGGTCGTCACGCCGTCGTCGTGGGAGGTGGCCTGCTGCGCGACGGCCGCGGTGATGTACTCCATGTCCCGGCCGTCGCCCGCCGGGCCGTCGTAACCGCCGTCGCCGAGGCGGTTGATCCTGAACACCGCCCAGTACGGGGTTCTCCGGCCGTCGAACAGCTCGACGGTGACGCCGCCGTCCATGGCGCCGGAGAGCAGACCGGTGCTGCCGTCGCGGTCCAGGACGCGCAGCAGCCGTTGCACGTTGTCGTTGCGGTCGGCCAGTTGCCGCCGGGGCAGCAGGGCGTCGGCGAGGTCCTGCCGGCCGCTCTCCGTGAGACGGGTGCGCAGCCGCGCCAGCAGCGGTACGAAGTTCGGCAGCTCCTCGACCATGCCGAAGCCGAGGGGGAGGGCACGGGCGAAGGAGGGCCCGCTGCGCGGCGCGGCGGAGGTGGAGGTGGAGGTGGCGGAATCGGCGGCGGACTTGGACG
Source organism: Streptomyces sp. NPDC021562 (assembly GCF_040640875.1). Lineage (NCBI taxonomy): Bacteria > Bacillati > Actinomycetota > Actinomycetes > Kitasatosporales > Streptomycetaceae > Streptomyces > Streptomyces sp. NPDC021562. Next base: position 396,190 of record NZ_JBFACN010000005.1, on the reverse strand, counting down.
GGGGGTGGGTGGCGGACTTGGGCGTGGGGTCGGCGGTGGACGTCGATGTGGGGTCGGTCGCGGACTTGGGCGTGGGGTCGGTGGCGGATCTGCTCGACTCGGCCGGGCCCCTTGCGGAGTCGGTCGCGTCCTTGGCCGACTCGGTCGCCGGCCTCGCGGTCTCGGCCGGAGCCGTGGTGCCCGCCGCCCTTTCCCGAGCCTCGCGTTCCGCCCCGGCCCGCGAGCTTTCGGGCCCTCGGAAGCCTTCGGCCGCCCGCGCGCCCTCCGTCGTCCGTGAACCCTCCGCTGCCCGCGCGCCCTCCGCTGCCCGTGCGCCCTCCGCTGTCCGTGTCTTCTCTCCCGGGTGTTGCCCCGGTCGGGAGGGAGGTGTCATCAGGGGCGGTTCCGGGTCGAGTCCCAGCTGTCTGCGGATCGGTGCCGGAAGCTGCGCCTCCGTCAGCCACACCGCCGCCTCGGCCGGCAGGGTGCGGGCGGCCGTCGCCACGTAGGGGCCGCCGCCGGTGACCTTGACCTCGGCGACCATGGTGACCAGCAGGTCGCACTGGACCAGGTAGAGCGGTGCCTTCTTCGGGGTGTGGGCGTTGCGCTCGACCGTCCCGGCGAGGGCCGTGGACCGGGTGTCGCCGGCGCTGGTGGTGCGGCTCCCGGAGAGGCCCTGGCCGAGCCGCCAGTCGGCGGCGTTCTCGGAGCCGGTGGCACCGAACTGCCAGGTGCTGGTGGTGCCCTGGCCCTCCTGGCCGGCCGCCTGGTGACCGCCGAGCACGAAGGTCTCGGTGCCCGGTCCCGCGCCCCGGTGCAGGAACTTCGGGTTGGTCAGGGTGAGCCGGGTGCCCACGGCCCCGTTCAGCGCGGCGAGCCGCCGCGGGTACCGCAGGTTCTTCACGACCCACCCGGAGGACGCGGCCTGGCGCAGCGCCGCCGTGATCGCCTGCGGCGCGAACCGCTCCTCGACGGCCTGCCGCGGCGCGAGCCCTTCCGCGGCCAGCGCGGGGTCCTCGCGGACGCCCTTGTTGCGGGCGGCGGCCCGGGACAGCAGCTGGAAGGCGAGGTCGCGGACGGCCTGCCCGTCACCGACCGTCTCCACCAGCTGCCAGTCCCGCAGCGGCTGCCCGACGGACGGCCGGGGCACCAGCGTGGCCAGGTCGCCGATGCCCTCGGCGGTGACGGCGTGCTCGGGCCGCGGCGCCTGTGCCCGGCGCCGGTCGCGCACCGCGTCCCGGCGCTGCCTGCCCTCGTCGTCGAGGGTGAACTCGGTCGGGGTGACCAGCCGTACGTCCTGTTCGTCCAGGCGCAGTCCCGCCATCGGGGCCGCCTCCGGAGCGTCCTGGCCCGGGGAGCCGGGGACCAGGGCGCGGCCGAGCTTGCGCTGCCGGGAGGTCATGGTGACGTCGACGTCCAGGCGCAGGGCGGCGCCGAAGGTGGCGGCCTTCTCGGAGCCGTTGGTGAGGACGTCGGTGCGGGTGGTGGGACCGGCCTGGTTGCGGCGGGTGCCGGTGTGGTGCTTCTCGTAGCGGGCCGAGCCGGTCAGGGCGCCGGGGATGATTCTGGCCTGGCCGAGCACCAGACCGCCGATGGAACGCGAACTGCTGCGCCCGCTCTGGGTGTTGCCGGTGACTCCGGCGTGGCTGCGCACCAGCCAGTTGTCGGTGTCGCCGAGGTAGCCGGTCTCGCGGAGGTGCCCCCGGACGCGGAGCTGTACGTCGTGCGCGTGCAGGGTGGTCTTGCGGCGCAGCCGTACCCGGATGCCGGTCGTGGTCAGCTGGTCCTTGTTGACACGCAGGTTGGTCTCGGACAACGCGGCCATCAGCTCCCGGTGGTTGCGCCGCTGGAGCGCGGCCTCCTCCTTGCCCGGCGCCGACGTCACCGCGTCCGTCCCGAAGGCGGACAGGTAGCCGGCCAGCCGGGGGTCGGTCGCGAACAGCTCCCGTACGGCCCGGATCAGGGGGCCGGTGTCGAGTTGGCTGAGGGTGACGCTGGAGCCCATGGCGCCGAAGGGGAGGTGGCGTTCGACGTCGGTCTCGGTCCCGTTCTCGTCGGTCCGCCTGGGCTTCTCGATGAACTCGCCGGCCTCGACGCCGGGCGGCAGCGGCAGCCCGAGCGACCGCGCCTCGTCCGCGCGCAGGCTCATCCACACCCGCATCGAGTGCCGGGCCACCCGGGTGCCGGGGTGCAGGACCATCTCGGCCGAGCGCGGCCCCGTACCCTCCGCGGTGATCTGCACGCTCGCGAGGTAGAGCACCTTGTCGCCGCGCACCTCCGCGCCCTGGCGGCTGGACACGGTCTGTTCGGCCACGGTGAACCGTGCCTTGCGGGCCGCCGCGACCGGCATGGCCGTGCCCCGCAGGACGGCGGCGTTCCCGGCCGCGCCGACGCCGACAGCAGGGCCGAGGCCGCCCGTGACCGCCCGTCCCTTGCCCGCGCTCTCGGTGACGGTGTGCTGGGTCTGCTGGTGGGTGCGCAGCTGGGTGCCGCCGGTGCCCCAGGCGGGCGACATCCCGGTGATCGCGGCGTGCATGCGGTAACTGCCCGTCGTGCTGCCGTCCTTGGACGACAGGTCCTCGCCGGTCACGCCGTCCCGCAGCAGCCGGGGCAGGTCCTCCAGGACGGTCGCGGTGGCCGTCGCCTCGTGGAGCCGGGCGCGGCCGGGGGCGCCGGGGGCGGTGAGCGAGGGGTGCAGCACGGAGGCGACCGCGTCGAAGAGCCCCCCGCCGCCCTGGTGCGGGGCGCCGGTGCCGGTGACCGCGACCGGGGCCAGGGAGTCGGCGAGCGAGACGCGCCGGGCGGTGTCCGCCCCGACGGCGGCCGGGGCCGCGGGCGCCGGGGTGTCCGCCGGGACGAGGTGCTCGGTGGGCACCCGCTGGGTGAGGGTGCCGGAGCCGTGGAAGGTCTGGACGCGCTCGGCGCCGTGCTTCTTGATCCGCACGCCGTAGCGCACCTTGCGGGGTGCCTCGACGGAGCCCTTGTCGCTGCGCAGCACCCGGGGTTCGGCCACGTTCCGCTGGCCGCGCGACTCCCGCGAGGACTGCCAGGGCTGCGCGTTCGCCATCCCGGCACCGCCCAGCCACAGCCCCGGTACGACGGGTGCGAGCCCGAAGGCCATGCCGCCCAGGCCCTTGCTCGACCCGCCGGTCGCGGTGGTCGCGACGGTGGCGGCCGTGTTGTGCTGGACGTCGACCTTGGTGTCCTTGCCCTCGGCCTCGTCGACGGCGGCGAGCGGCGCCCCGTCCGGGTCCGGCACGGTCTTCGCGAGCAGGTTCCCGGGGTGGAAGACGGGCGGCCGGTCGCCGGGGGCGCGGGAGACGGTGACGGTGACGTCGTACCACTCCTTGCCCGTCCTGCCCTGGACCGCGACGGCGCGGCCCTGTCCGTAGTACGCCTCGGGGCGGCCGGCCAGGTCGGCGGCGAGGGCGGCGACCTCGCCGTCGGCGTGGCCGACGACGGCGGCCACGGCGTTGCGCACGAACTCGTGCCCGGTCAGCCCGTAGGCCGTGGACAGTCCGGCGGCCTGGAACTCCATGAGGTACGGCGGCAGGACCAGGCCCGGTGCCGTGTGCTCCTCCTCGATGGGGGCGGGCGGCGCTGACCGGCCGCGTCCCGGCGCCGGACGGGAGACGCCCTTGCCCTTGCCGGTGCCCGTGCCGCCGCGCAGCGCCCGCGTGGTGGCGGTGTTCCCCGCCTTGCCCTGGAGGGCGAGCACGGCGTGTTCCACGGGGCCGGTGGGCCGGGCGCCGACCGGTGCCCGGGAAGGCTCGGGAGAGGCGTCTTTTCCGTTGTCGCCTGCCTGGCGCTGCGTCCGCACGGAGTCAACGTATGCACGGCGGGGACGGCCGCGACGGCTTCCGCCGACTCCGGCCCCAGTTGTCACTCACGCCTCAGCGAGCGGTCAACTCCCGTACACGCAACGGTCGTTCAGCAGCACCGCCGTCGCTCAGGGGAGCCTCGGGAAGCGGGCCTGGAGGGTCCAGACCGCCGGGTTGTCGGCGAGGTCCTCGTGCAGGTCGGTCAGGTCGGCGAGCAGGTCGTGCAGGAAGTCCCGGGCCTCCCGGCGCAGTTCGGCGTGGGAGAAGGTGAGGGGCGGCTCCTCGGCGGGCATCCAGTCGGCCTCGATGTCCACCCAGCCGAAGCGGCGCTCGAAGAGCATGCGGTCGGTGGACTCGGTGAAGTCGAGTTCCGCGTGCTGGGGCCGGGCGGCCCGGGACCCCGCCGGATCCCTGTCCAGCCGTTCCACGATGTCGCACAGCGCCCACGCGAAGTCGAGCACCGGCACCCATCCCCAGGCTGTGGACACCTCCCGGTCCGCCTTGGTGTCGGCGAGGTAGACGTCCCCGCAGAACAGGTCGTGGCGCAGCGCGTGGACGTCCACCCGCCGGTAGTCGGTCTGGGGCGGGTCCGGGAAGCGGTTGGAGAGGGCGTAGCCGATGTCGAGCACGTAGCCGATGGTGTCACGGCCGGAACCATCCGCCTCATCGGCCTGAGGGAACGGCCCCGGCCTCATTAGGATCGCTCGCGTGTCCACACGTGTACGCGTTTTCTCGGTCGCCGCAGGCGCGCTCGCGCTCTCCCTCGCCCTCACGCTCACCGCGAGCGGCGGAGTCCACGGCACCCCCGGTGGCGCGGGCCTCCACGACCCGTACTTCCCGAAGGCGGGGAACGGTGGCTACGACGTGCGCCACTACGGCCTCACCCTCGCCTACGACCCGGGAACCCGGCACCTCACCGGCACCGCCGTCATCACCGCCCGCGCCACCCAGGACCTGACCGCCTTCGACCTCGACCTGAAGGGGCTGGACGTCGACACGGTCACCGTCGGGGGCAAGAAGGCCCGCTGGAACCGCGCCGGCCAGGAGCTGACGATCCGCCCGCACGGCGACCTGAAGAAGGGCGCGACCTTTTCCACCGCCGTGCGCTACTCGGGCAGCCCGGAGACGATCACCGACCCCGACGGTTCCAAGGAGGGCTGGCTGCGCACCGCGGACGGCGCGCTGGCCCTCGGCGAACCCGTCGGCTCCATGGCCTGGTTCCCCGACAACGACCTTCCCTCGGACAAGGCGTCGTACGACATCACGATCACCGTGCCCAAGGGCCTCCAGGCCGTCTCCAACGGCGAGTTGAAGAGCGAGACGACCGACGGCGACCGGACCGCCTTCGTCTGGCACTGCGCGGAGCCGATGGCGAGCTACCTCGCCACGGTCGCCATCGGCCACTTCACGATCACCCGGTCCACCACCTCGGACGGTCTGCCGGTGTACGTCGCCGTGGACCCCACGCAGGCCGCCGCGAGCAAGAGCGTGGTCGCGAGGATCCCCGAGATCATCGAGTGGGAGCAGCACACCTTCGGCCCCTACCCCTTCTCCTCCACCGGCGCGATCGTCGACCGGCCGGGCGACGCCGGGTACGCCCTGGAGACCCAGAACCGGCCCGTCTTCCCCGGCGCTCCGGAACTCCACACCCTCGTCCACGAACTCTCCCACCAGTGGTACGGCGACTCCGTCACCCCGAAGAACTGGCGGGACATGTGGCTCAACGAGGGCTTCGCGACCTACGCCGGGTGGCTGTGGCAGGAGGACCACGGCGGCCAGACCGCGCAGCAGATATTCGACGGGGTCTACGCGACCTCCAAGGACGACGCGACCCTCTGGGGCTTCCCCCCGGCGAAGCCGCCGGGCGCCGCCCACATCTCGGGGCGGCCGGTGTACGAACGGGGCGCGATGGTCCTGCACAAGATCCGGCAGACGGTCGGCGACGACAGGTTCTACGCCATCCTCCGGGGCTGGGCGGCCGCCCACCGCCACGGCAACGCGGACACCGCCGAGTTCACCGCGTACGTGGAGAAGATGGCGCCGGGCAAGAACTTCGACGCGATCTGGAAGGACTGGCTGTACGGCGACGGCAAGCCGGCGCATCCCTAGGGCCCCCGGCGGTCAGCCGTCCACGTCGCCCAGTTCTCGGCGCAGGACGGTGCACGGGCGGCCGTGTTGCCGGTCCGGGCGGTGATCGATCACCTCGTAGCCGAGGGCGGTCCAGAAGGCGAGGCCGTCCGGGTTGTTCTCCAGCACGGCGAGCCGGACCGCCGTACGGCCGGCTTCCCGGAAGCGGTCCTCGACGGCGGTCGCGATTCGGCGGCCGTGCCCCTGCCCCCGCACGCCCGCGTCCACCATCAGCAGCCCGATCCACGGGTCCGGGTCGGCCGGGTCCGGATGCCGGGCGAGGGTGACGGCGACCCCGACCAGCCGCCCCTCGCTGCGGGCGAGCAGCACCTCCGCGTCGGGATGCGCCAGCTCGTCCGCCAGCGCCCGCGCCACCTGCTCGGGCCGCACGTCGTCCGGGTCCGGGAAGTCCCCGCTGAGCGCGTGGAAGGCGCGGTTCGAGGCGTACAGGGCGGTGATCTCGGTGAGCACCGGTCCCGGGATGTCGTCACCGGGCCGCACGCCCAGAGGCTGGAGGATCATGCGGGCAACCTATCCCCGCCCCTGCGGTGATGCGACGCTGAACGCCATCGGCTGAGCCGCCCTGCGCACTAGTGAGCCCAGGGCGGTGCGAGGGTGTTGCCGTCAGCCAGTTCGGCGGTGAGCCCGACGCGTGTGGTGACCCACATGTGGGCGGGCTGATCGGTGGTGTTGACGACCGCCAGTTCGGAGCCTGCAGGTGCCACCGCCGCGTCACCTTCGCGGAGTTCGGCGCTCTCACCGTCGATGGTGAGCCGGAGGCGACCGGAGAGGACGTAGAAGGTCTCCTCGTCGCTGATCGTGTGGGTCGGCCCCACCATTGCGGCCGGGACCTCGACGCGCCAGGCGGCAAGGTCCCGGCTGCCGGTGTCCGGGCGGACGTAGGAAACGAAACGGCCACCGTGAACCTCGTGTACGACGGCCTCGTCACTACGGATGAACGGCATGTCCCAGCCTCCCTATAGACAAGTTGCTTGTCTAGATAGACAAGCAACTTGACGAGTTATAGTCAAGCCCATGGACGACGCCCTGGCCTTCTCCGCGCTCGTGCTGGCACTCTCCGGACAGCTGGTGCAGGAAATCCACACCAGCGTGTCCCAGCAGGGATTCGAGGACCTACGACCCGCACACGGCTTCGCCTTCGCCCGCATCTCCGGAGGCGGCGCCACGACGGCCGACCTGGCCGAGCACCTGGGAGTGACCAAGCAGGCCGCCGCCCAGCTGGTCGAGGAGCTGGTCCGAAAGGGATACGTGGAGCGGCATCCACACCCGCACGATGCCCGCGCCCGCCTCCTGGGACTGACCGAGACCGGCTGGGCCGCCACGCGCGCCGCAGACCAGGCGGCCCGGGCTGCCGTCGCACCGTGGCGAGAAGTACTGGGTCAGGCGCGCTTCAGCGAACTCGTCGCCGACCTGACACGCCTTGCACCGCCGGGACCGATCCGCCCAGCCTGGTGAGCCGATGACCCACCGCCCTGGAGACACCGGTCGTGAACGAACCTGCCCGGTCAGAGCGCTAGGGTCGGTCGGCATGGAGACCACGGGGACCGTCCGTCGCCAGGCGGCGGAGCGCAAGCACGACACTCTCGAACGGCTCGCGACCGAGCGGGACGTATGGGTGTCGACGGCTCATCCCGAGCACGGGCCTCACCAGGTGCCGCTGTGGTTCCTGTGGGACGGGCGAGCGGTGTGGATGTGCACGGGCGCGACGTCCGTGACCGCGCGCAACCTCCGCGAGGAGCCGCGCGTGCGCCTGGCGCTCCCGGACAGCTTCGATGTGGTGCTCATCGAGGGTGTGACGGAATGCTTCCCGGACCGGGAGGTCCCGGCGGCCGCGGCGGACGCGTTCACCGAGAAGTTCGGCTGGGACCCACGCACGGAAGAGGGCTCCTTCCTGTACATACGCGTGACCCCGGGAACGGTGCGTGCCTGGCGCGGTGAGCCGGAACTGCGCGGGAGAGTCATCATGCGCGCCGGGACGTGGCTGGCATGACGGGCGTCATTCGCCGTAGCGGGGCAGGTTGTCCGTCGCGATGGTCCACCCGCCGATGGTGACGTCCTCGCCGACTCCTCGTCGTCCCGCTCCTCGGTTCCCCACGCGTCCAGCATCCGTGGCGGTCTTCGTGCGCCGGGCGGGCCGGTCGGGGGTCTCGGTCGTGGCGGTCCGGTGCCCGGGCTTGTTGCAGGAGACCGTGCGGGTGACGATCCGCCCGTCGGAGATCCGCTCCCGCTCGCGCCGCAGGTAGCCCTCCGCCTCCAGTTCCCGCAGGGCCGCGCCGATACGGTCCCTCCCCTCCGGGAAGCGCAGCGCCAGGCTCTTGATGTCGACCTGGGCGCCCTTGGGGAGCGACTGGATGTGCACCCCGAGGCCGATCGCGAGCGCCGAGAGGGTGGGGTGCTGGGCGAGGTGGTTGCCGATCACCACGAAGTGCGAGGTGTGGCGGGCGTTGTCGTGCAGGAGACCGCCTGACCCCCGGTTCGGGTGCTTCCTGGCGGCAACGCGGGACTCGGCGCACGAGGGCGCGCTAGGGTTTTCGGTATCCATCGGGAAGGGGATCGACTTCCTGGGTGGTCAGGCCCTCGCACTGGGATTGCCGTCCCGGCGGGGGCCGAAGTTTTTCTGCGGTTGGTGCGCTGAGCGTAGGGCAGGCAACCCACCTCAAATCCAGCTGAGTTGGGCATATTCACTCGCGGGAGTGAGTCTGCGCGACGGGCGGGAGGGGTGGGGTTTGGTGGGAGTTCTTTCTCCCGTCGTTCTTTGGTGGTGACGTCCCGTGCACCCGGGGTCCGCGTTTCCGGGCTACGGCGCCATCTCGATCTCGGCCCACACCGTCTTGCGCGGCGACAGCCCCGGTGTCACGCCCCACTTGTCGGCGAGTGCGTCCACGAGGACGAGGCCCCGGCCCGACTCGGCGTCGGGTGCGGAGTGTTGGGGCTGTGGCTGGAGGTCACCTCGCGTGTCCGTGACCTCGATGCGCAGGGTGCTTCCCACGACGTAGAGGAGGAGGCCGAAGTCGCGGCCTGGCACCCGCCCGTGCGTCGCCGCGTTCGCCGCCAGCTCCGCCACGATCTGCGTCGCCGGGTCCAGGGGCAGTCCCCACATGCGGAGTTGCTCGGCGGTCAGCAGGCGCGCCAGGCGTGCGCCCCGTGGAGTGGGGGAGAGGCGCAGGCTCATGTTCCGGAGGGGGGTGGAGATTTCGTCGTTCACGTCACCCAGCGTGGCCGCCCGTGCGTACCGTGAACAGTGATCGAAGCGCTACGTACGGTGACTGTCCGGCGCTTGTCCAGTGCTGTCTGGGCTGTCGGAGGGAGGGGTGGGCGGGATGACCGTGGACGGTGAGGTGGCCGAGCCGGGGTGGGAGGTCGACCCGGACGACGACTGGGGGGTGGCCGTCATCGCCACCGTCGGGCGTCAACTGAAGCTGCGGCGCGAGGCGGTGGGGATGCGCGCTGCTGAGTTCGGGGAGGCCGTCGGCTACGGGGAGGACATGGTCTACAAAGTGGAGGGCGGGAAGCGGATCCCCCGGCAGGAGTACCTGAACCGGGCGGACGAGGTCCTGGGGGCCGGTGGGCTGATCGCGGCGACCTGGGAGGACGTGAAGAGGGTCCGGTATCCCAAGAAGGTGCGGGAGCTGGCAAGGCTGGAGGGGCAAGCCATTGAGATCGGGTTGTATGAGAGCAACATCATCGCCGGGCTGCTCCAGACGCCTGAACACGCACGAGCGGTGATCTCGGCCGCTCAGCCACCCTACTCGCCGGACGACGTGGAGCGCATGGTGACAGCCCGCGTGGCCCGACAGTCGGTCTTCGATCGCGACCCGGCTCCGTCCATCCACTTCGTGCTGGAAGAGGCGCCGTTGCGTCGTCCCATCGGAGGGACGATGGTGTGGCGACGACAGCTTGAACGCCTGTTGGAAATGGGGCGGTTGCACAACGTCACGCTTCAAGTGATGCCGTTGAACTCCGAGGTCCACTCCGGTCTGGACGGACGGATCGAGGTGCTGAAGTTCCCGGACGGCACGGCTGTTGGGCGCTCCGACGGGGCGTTCAACGGCCGAGCGACATCCGACCCGAAACAGCTCCGCATCCTTGAGTTGCGGTATGGCACCATCCGGGCGCAGGCTCTCTCACCACGGGAGTCGCTGGCCCTGATCGAGCAACTACTGGGAGAGACATGATCCGCAAGGCCCCTCCCGGGGACGCCCCCGAACTTGCCTGGTTCAAGAGCAGCTTCAGCGGTGGCAACGACGGCGAGTCCTGCGTGGAAGTCGCCCTCGCCTGGTTCAAGAGCAGCTATAGCAGTGGCAACGACGGCGAATCCTGCCTAGAAATAGCCCCCACCCCCACCACCATCCACATCCGCGACTCCAAGTACCCCCACACACCCCCGCCCGCCGCCCCCGGTCCCCGGCTCGCCCTCGCCCCCTCCGCCTGGGCGGCCTTCGTGTCCTACGCGTCGGCGCACTGATCCGGCGCCGGATCCCCCGGCCGCACCCACACGGCCGGGGGTTGGCGTCCGTCAGACGTTCACGCCGAAGTCCTGGGCGATGCCGACCAGGCCGGAGGCGTAACCCTGGCCCACCGCGCGGAACTTCCACTCCGCGCCGTTGCGGTACAGCTCGCCGAAGACCATGGCCGTCTCCGTCGCCGCGTCCTCGGAGAGGTCGTAGCGGGCGATCTCCGCGCCGCCCGCCTGGTTGACGATGCGGATGTAGGCGTTGCGGACCTGGCCGAAGTTCTGGCTGCGGTTCTCGGCGTCGTAGATCGAGACCGGGAAGACGATCTTGTCGATGTCGGCGGGCAGGGCCGCCAGGTTGACGTTGATCGCCTCGTCGTCGCCGGCGCCCTCACCCGTGCGGTTGTCGCCGGTGTGGACGATCGAGTTGTCCGGGGTGTTCTTGTTGTTGAAGAACACGAAGTGGGCGTCGGAGTAGACCTTGCCCTGCGCGTTGACCGCGATGGCCGAGGCGTCGAGGTCGAAGTCCGTGCCGGTGGTGGTGCGGACGTCCCAGCCGAGGCCCACGGTGACGGCGGTCAGGCCCGGAGCCTCCTTGGTGAGCGAGACGTTGCCACCCTTGGAGAGGCTTACAGCCATGGTCGGGGGTCCTTTCCCTCGTATGCGTACGGCCGTGCGGCGTACGCGCTTGAAGCTACAGCTACCGGTATGAACGCCACGAGGGGTACCGAAGGTTCCAGCTTCCTTTACCTTCTTTGCCAAACGGTTGATGAACTTATTCGCGTGACGTGCGCCGGGCAGGCGCGCGACCATGGGGGCATGTCCGGTCCTTACGTCATCCGCGGCTCCGTCTCGCTCCCCGAGGCCGAGCTCAACTGGCGTTTCTCGCGCTCCTCCGGGCCCGGCGGGCAGCACGTCAACACCAGCGACTCGCAGGTGGAGCTGCGCTTCGACCTGGCGAACACCGCGGCGCTGCCGCAGGTGTGGAAGGAACGGGCGCTGGCGAAGCTGGCGGGGCGGCTCGTGGACGGTGTCGTGACCGTGCGCGCCTCCGAGCACCGCTCCCAGTGGCGCAACCGCGAGACCGCGGCCGTACGCCTGGCCGCCCTCCTCGCCGAGGCCACCGCACCCCCGCCCAAGCCCCGCAGGCCGACCCGCATCCCGCGCGGTATCAACGAACGCCGGCTGCGCGAGAAGAAGCAGCGCTCGGAGACCAAACGGGGGCGGACGGGCCGCGACTGGTAAGCGCGGAAAACCCGACCGCGCGGTCTGTGCCGACGATCACACGGCGGGCGTTCCGGTTCCGCCGGGTCTCCCGTGTGCCGTCGCCAATTCGCAGAAGTCACTTCTGTAAGACGGTGTTCGGCGGTCGGCCGGGGGAATTCCGGAAAACAGACCGCGCGGTTTCATCCCAACTGGCGATACCGGCCCCGGAAATACATCAGCGGTCCGCCTTCCGCGCTCGGGAGTTCCGCGCCGAGGACGCGGCCGATGACGAGGGTGTGGTCGCCCGCGACGACCCGTTGTTCGGTGCGGCACTCCAGGGTCGCCAGCGCGCCGCCGACCAGCGGGGCGCCGGTGACCTCGCCGCGGACGTACGGGATGTCCTCGAAGAGCAGCCGGTCGCTGATGCGGCCCTTCATCGCGAAGCGGCCGGCGATGTGCCGCTGGCTCTCGGTGAGCACGGAGACCGCCCACAGTGGCTGCTCGTCGAGGATGTCGTCCATACGGGCCCCGGTACGCAGGCTGACCAGCACCAACGGCGGATCCAGCGACACCGAGAGGAACGCGGTCGCCGTCATGCCGACGTCCTCGCCCACCGGTGCCATCGGGTCGTCCGGGTCCAGCGGCGGCTCCTGCGCGGTCACCAGGACCACACCGGCGGCCAGCCGGGACATCGCGGCCTTGAACGCTTCGTTGCTCACCCCCACAGCATGCCCGGTGGCTTCTGCGGCGGCGGGAGAGGGAGTCTTCAGCACGCCGGAAACGCTAATGTCGGTCCCCGCGCGACGGCATCGGCCATCGGCCCGAGCCGGGTCCTAGGACCATGGGCCGACAAAGGCTGTGTTCGGTAAACACACAGGGAAAACGCAGAAACTCCACGCAATTGCTCACCTTTCCCTGTGACTTGAGTCACAAGGGGCATTAATTGTTGACCCTGTGTACCGAGTGGGCAGCGCGCTGTGATTCAGTGGCGGGGAAAAGTAGCGCCGAAGCAGACCCTTGATTCGCTGCGAGGTCTCGGGGGGAGGGCGAGCATGGAGACCGAGTCGGAACCCTACGTCCGTCTTGCGTCCCTGCGACAGCTGCACCAGGTCATGGCCGACATGAACACGGCCCGCAGCCTGGCGGACACACTGCAGACCGTCGCGGACGGCGTCATATCCGCTCTTGGCTACGAGATGGCGTGCGTCAACCTCGTGCGCCCCGACGGCGACCTCGTCGTCGCCGCCTTCTCCGGCAACCCGGCTGCCGAGGCCCTGATCACCGGCCGGGTCGGCTCCCGCGACTCCTGGGACCGGCGGCTCGGGATGGGTGAGAAGTGGGGCGACCTCGTCTTCATACCGCACACCGAGGGCTGGGTCCTCGACGACGACGACGTCCCGCAGTGGTACACCGACGGCCCCGCCCCCCGGTTCGAGGACGAGTGGCACCCGTCGGACCGGCTCTTCGCCCCGATGTACACGCCCGGCATATCGGGCAGCTCCTGCGGCGAACTGCTCGGCGTGATCTCCGTGGACCGCCCGCGCAACGGCCGCCACCCCGGCGCCTGGGGCCGCGAGGCCCTCCAGATGTACGCCTTCCAGGCCGCCATCGCGATCAGCAACGCGCGTCTGCGTGCGAACATGCAGCGGGCCCTGGTCCGGCTGGAGCGCGAGCAGCAGGCCCTGCGCGCCAGCGAGGAATCCTTCCGGCAGGCCTTCGAGTACGCCCCCTCGGGCATGGCGATAGCCGAGATGGGCGGCGACCAGCACGGCCGGATACTGCGCTCCAACGACGCCCTGTGCCGCCTCCTGGGCCGCCCCGCCTCCGCGATGCGCCGCTACTCCTTCTCCGACCTGGTCCACCCCGAGGACATCGGCACCCTGCTGCGCACCTCGGCCGAGGGCGGCCGCGCGGAACTGCGCCTGGGCCGCCGCGACGGCACGTACGTCTGGGTGTCCCTGCGCAACAGCGTGGTCGCCGACGCGGCCGACGGCCCCCGCTTCCTGCTCACCCACGTCGAGGACATAGAGGAACGCAAGCGCCGCGAGCTCCAGCTCGCCCACCGCGCCTCCCACGACGCCCTCACCGGCCTGCCGAACTCCGCCGAGCTGCGCTCCCGCCTCACCGCCCGGCTCTGCCGCCGCAGCGGGGAGCCGGAGTCCCTGGACGCGGCCTACGGCCACCCCGCCTACGACGTCAACGGCCACGGCTTCGACTTCGCCGGCGCGACGGGCAGCTCCTCGTCGTCGTACGACGGGTTCGACCACCACGTGCACACCGTCGCCCCCGACGAGAGCCGCGACGACGGCGCCAAGGGGCTCGCGGTGCTCTTCTGCGACCTCGACGGCTTCAAGTCGATCAATGACCGGTTCGGGCACAACGCGGGTGACGCGGTCCTCATCGAGGTCGCCCGGCGCCTCAGCAGGGGTGTCCGCGACGGCGACACCGTGGCCCGGCTCGGCGGCGACGAGTTCGTGATCCTCGCCGACGGACTCGGCCAGGCCGACGCCCAGGACCTCGCCGTACGCCTGCGCAACGAGATCATCCAGCCGATCCGCGCAGAGGGCCGGGCGGTCCGGGTGGGCGCCAGCTTCGGCATCGGCTGGGCGCACTGCGGCATGACGGCGGACGAAGTCCTGAAATCCGCGGACGAGCGGATGTACGTAGAGAAACGATCTCGTCCCAAAGCGCATCGGCGTGCCGGATGATGCGCAGGTCAGCTCGCTGATGCGGTCTGGGTCACCCGTTTGGCTCAGTGAGACCGGGTAGGCTCGACACTCAATACCTGTACCGCATCCGCCCGCACCTGTTGAGGAGTACCAAGGGATGACGCCCGGCGACAACGGCGCGAGCACGCCCGAGGACGACGACCCGTTCGGCTACCTCTACGCCGACGGCCAGGCCCGAGGGGCCCAGCCGCCGTCCGGCTCCGGTGGTTACGGCTACCCGAACGCCGTCAGCAGAGTGCGTCCGGTCGGCGAGCGCACGTACGGCGGGCAGCAGCAGGCGCCGCAGTACGGCGGCCAGACCATCCCGCAGCAGCCGGGGGCAGGGGGCTACGGCCAGCAGCCCACCGCGGCCTACCAGGCCCCGGAGACCTTCCCGGGCGGCGCCCCGGCCTCCCGCCAGGCCCCGCCCGCCCCGGCCCGCGGCCGCGGGCCGAACACCAAGGGCCTCCTCATCGGCGCGATCGCGGTCGTGGCCGCGGTGGTCATAGGCATCAGCGTCGCCATGCTCAACGGCAACGGTGACAAGGACAAGACCAACACCGGCGCCTCCACGACGCCGACCCAGAGCGAGAGCGCGTCCCCGAGCCCGTCCAGCTCCAGCTCGGTGTCGGCGTCCGGTGACATCGCGCCGGTCGACGCCAAGGCCTTCCGGCTGGACGGAGGCGCGAGCCTCGCCTCGGACGTCAAGGGGGCGAGGGCCGAAGGCGGCATCTACGTCACGAACCTCAACCAGACGGGCGCCGGCGTCACCTGGACGGTCAACGGCATTCCGTCGGACGGCCTGTACACCGTCTTCGCGCACTACAGCGCCGTACAGGACGGCAAGATGACGCTGTCCATCAACGGCAAGGCGTTCGGCAGCAAGTTCAGCCTGGACAACTACACGCACCAGAGCGACCCGACCAAGGCCTGGACGACGAGCTACGCCTGGCCGACGCTCACCAAGGGCACCAACACGATCTCCCTGTCCTGCCAGAGCGGCGACAGCTGCGACGTCCTGCTGGACCAGCTGTGGGTGCAGCAGGGCAAGCACACGAACAAGGGCTAAGGGGCCGTCGCCCCACCGGTCACCGTGACCTGGCCCAGTAGTTTCTCGTAGGTCCCGTGGTCGAACTCGCCCGCCGTCGGGGCGCGTACCGTCGCCGCTGACAAGGCCACCGCGCGGGTCAGGCGGGTCGGCCAGGGGAGTTGTTCCACCTGGGCCGACAGGAGGGCGGCGACCGTCGCGTCGCCCGCTCCCGTCGGGTTGCCGTGTTCTCGGGTGGGTGGGAGGGCGCGCCAGCAGCCCTCCGGGGTGAGCGCGAGAAGACCCTGGGGGCCCAGGGAGGCGACCACCGCGCGGGCGCCGCGGCGGCGGGCGTCCTGGGTGGCGCGGGACGGGTCGTGGGAGCCGGTGAGTTCGGCCAGTTCGTATGCGTTCGGCTTGACCAGGTCGGGCCGGGCCGCCACCCCGCGCCGCAGGGCTTCGCCGCTGGTGTCGAGGAGGACGGGGACGCCGGCGGACCGGGCGGTTCTTATCAGCGTGGCGTACGCCCCCACCGGCACCCCCGGTGGCAGGCTCCCGCACAGCGCCACCGCCGAGGCCCCGCGCAGCAGTTCCTCGTAGTGGTCGAGGAAGGCACCCCACTCGGCGGGCGCTATCTGCGGACCCGGCTCGTTCAACTGGGTCGTGTCGCCCGTCCGTTCGTCCACGACGGCGACCGTCCGGCGGGTCGCCCCGGCCACCGGCAGCAGCGCCTCCCGTACGCCCGCCGTCTCCGCGAGCCGCTCCCGTACCACCGCCCCGGTGGCCCCGCCCGCGAACCCGGTCACCGTCGTCTCGTGCCCGAGCGCGGCCAGCACCCGGGCCACGTTCACCCCCTTGCCGCCCGGCCGTTCGGTCACGGCGGCGACGCGGTGCGAGGTGTGCGGGCGCAGCGCGCCGACCCGGTAGGTGATGTCGAGAGCGGTGTTGAGCGTGACGGTGAGGATCACCGGCGACCTCCCTCGCAGACGCGGCCGTGGGGTTCGTTTCGGAGGCTCGATCATGCCAAAGGGACGGCGCCCGGCCTAGGCCGCCGTCCCTCAAACCACGGTCATGGTCAGGGCAGTTCGGGTGCGACCACCCACTCGCCCTTCCTCATCACGCCCTTCAGCGTGAACTCGTCGTCCAGGACCAGGAGATCCGCGTCCTTGCCGGGCTCCAGGGAGCCGACGCGGTCGTAGAGGCCGAGCAGGCGGGCCGGGTTGGCGGACAGCGCGGCGACGGCGTGCTCGACGGGGAGGCGGTCGACGGTCACCGCCCGCCGGAGCGCGCGGTCCAGAGTCAGGGTCGAGCCCGCGATCGCACCGCCCTCCACCAGCCGCGCCACCCCGTCCGTGACCTCGACCTCCAGCGGGCCCAGCAGATAGCGGCCGTCACCGGCGCCCGCCGCGTCCATGGCGTCCGTGATGAACGCGACCCGGTCCGGCCCCGCGTGGTGGAACGCCAGCTGGAGGGAGGCGGGGTGCAGATGGGTACCGTCGTTGATCAGCTCGACCGTCACCCGCTCGTCCTCCAGGAGCGCGGCGATCGGCCCGGGGGTCCGGTGGCCCAGCTGCGGCATCGCGTTGAAGAGGTGGGTGGCGACGGTGGCGCCCGCGTCGATCGCCTCCACCGTCTGCTCGTACGTCGCGTCCGTGTGGCCGACGGCCGCGATCACGCCGTGCTCGGCGAGCAGTCGCACCGACTCGATGCCGCCGGGGAGTTCGGTGGCCAGCGTGACCATCCTCGCCTGCCCGCGCGCCGCGTCGACCAGCTTGCGGACCTCCGCCGGGTCCGGGTCGCGCAGCAGCCCCTCGGAGTGGGCGCCCTTGCGGCACGGGGAGATGAACGGGCCCTCGAAGTGGATGCCGGCGATGTCACCCTGCTCGGCGAGCTCGGAGAGGAGGGCGGCCTGGCGGGCGAGGACGTCCATGTCGTCGGTGACGGTGGAGGCGACCAGGGTGGTGGTGCCGTGCAGGCGGTGGGTGTGGACGCCGGTGAGGATCTGTTCGGCGGTGCCCGAGCTGAAGGAGGCTCCGCCGCCGCCGTGGTTGTGGATGTCGACGAAGCCGGGGATCAGGTAGTGGCCGGTGAGGTCGATGCGCTGGGCGTCCGCCGGGGGGTCGGCGGTGATCGTGGTGCCGTCGACGTTCACCTGGCCCTTTTCGACCAATCCGGTGGGGAGGACTGTCCGGGCGCCGGAGAGGATCAGGCGGTGCGTTCCCGGCTGCGGGTGCGTGGGGGTTGATCGCGCAGTTCCCCGCGCCCCTGAGGGGGCGCTGTCCTCACGCTCGTTGGCAGCCATCAGGGGGTTACCTCCGCAGTAGTCGTCGTAGTCAACAGGTTCTGGGCCAGCAGTCCCGCGCCCAGACAGCCGGCCGTGTCTCCCAGTTCGGCCGGGACGATCGCCGGGAGCTTCTGGAAGGTCACCCGGGTCTGTACCGCCTCCCGCAGCGGGGCGAAGAGCACGTCTCCCGCCTCCGCCAGGCCGCCGCCGATGATCAGGACGCGTGGGTCCAGCAGGGTCAGGGCCGTGACCAGGCCGTCGGCCAGCGCGTCCACCGCCTCCTCCCACACCCGTACGGCGTTCGGGTCGCCGGACGCGACGGCCTTCGCGCAGTCCGCCGCGTCCGCCTCCGGGTCGCCGCAGGCCTTCGCCCACGCCTCGCTCACCGCCGCCGCCGACGCGTACCGCTCCAGACAGCCGCGCTGCCCGCAGGGACAGGGGATGCCCCGCGGCCGTACGACCACGTGGCCGATCTCGCCCGCGAAGCCGTGCGCGCCCGGCTCCACCCGGCCGTCCAGGCCGAAGCCGCCCGCGATACCGGTGCCGAGCGCCACGAAGAAGAAGCGGTCCGCTCCCCGGCCCGCGCCGAGCCTGCCCTCGGCGAGGGCGCCGGTGCGCACGTCGTGGCCGAGGGCGACCGGGACGCCCAGGCGGTCGGAGAGGAGGGCGCGCAGCGGGACGTCGCGCCAGCCGAGGTTGGCCGCGTAGACCGCGGTCCCGGCGCGTTCGTCGACGATGCCCGGCACCGCCACGCCGGCCGCGGCCGCCGGCTCGCCGAGCCGCTGCTCGCCGTGGGCCCGCAGGTCGGCGGCGAAGTCGAGGATGGCGGCGACCACGGCGTCGGGGCCGCGGTCACGGCCGGTCGCCCGGCGGTCCTGGTGGAGCAGCTCGCCGTCCGGGCCGACCAGCGCGGCCTTCATTCCGGTGCCGCCCACGTCCAGGGCGATGACATGTCTCACGAGGACAGTGTGGCCCGCCGACCCGCAAGAGGTCTAGTCCACTCACGTGGTGTAGACCTTATGGGTCCACATGTTGAACGGCGAGACAGTTAGATCGAGGTAGTACAGGTGCGGCGGCGTAAGGCAGGAATGACCGCGGTGGTGTCCGCTCTGGGCATGACGGCGGTCCTCGGTGGCTGTGGGACGACCGGATCCTCGGACGTGACCCTCAGACTCGTCGCCGCGGACTACGGGGACTCCGCCGCCAACAGCTCCCAGAAGTACTGGGACAAGCTGGCCGCGGCGTACGAGGCCACGCACTCCGGCGTGAAGATCGACGTCACCGTCTACTCGTGGAACGACGTCGACCGCAAGGTCAAGGAGATGGTCGCCGCCGACAAGGCCCCCGACCTGGCGCAGATCGGCGCGTACGCCGACTACGCGGCGGCCGGCAAGCTGTACGAGGCCGGTGACCTGCTCTCCATCCCGGTGCAGGCCGACTTCCCGTCCCAGCTCGCCGAGGCGGGCCAGTGGAACCACGCGCAGTACGGCATCCCCTTCGCCGCGTCCACGCGCGTCCTCTTCTACAACAAGACCCTCTTCTCCCAAGCCGGCCTCACCCCGCCCACCACCTGGACGGAACTGGCGTCCGACGCCGAGGCGCTCAAGGCACACGGCGTGAAGTACCCGTACGCGCTGCCGCTCGGCCCCGAGGAGGCGCAGGCGGAGACCATGCAGTGGCTGCTCAGCGGGGGCAGCGGCTACACCGACGACACCGGCACGTACACGATCGACTCCTCGCAGAACATCGACACCCTCACCTGGCTCAAGGACGAGCTGGTCGGCAAGGGGCTGACCGGCCCGACCGCTCCCGGCAGGCTGAATCGCGCGACCGCGTTCGCCGCGTTCGCCGACGGCCAGGTCGGCATGCTCAACGGCCACCCCACCCTGATCAAGCAGGCCGAGAAGAAGGGCGTGAAGTTCGGCACGGTCGCCATGCCGGCCCGCGCCGGCCAGGCCACCCGCACCGCCTCCATGGGCGTCACCGACTGGATGGCGGCGTTCAAGCAGAACGGCCACGCCAAGCAGGTCGGCGACTTCCTGGACTACGTCTACAGCGAGAAGAACGTCCTCGACTTCTCCCGCGAGTACGGCCTGCTGCCCGTCACCACGTCCGCGTCCCAGACGATGACCGACTCCGGCCAGGCCCAGGACAAGCAGCTGCGCCCCTTCCTGGAGCAGCTGCCGACCTCCGAGCTGTACCCGGCGGGCAAGACGTCCTGGGCGGCCGTCAGCGCCGACATCAAGAAGCAGATCGGTACGGCGGTCGGCCCGTCCGGCAACCCGACCAGCGTGCTCACGCAGATCCAGGCCGAGGCGTCCCTCGCGGACAGCCGTACGGCGGCCGCGACCGGCTGAGCGCGTACGGTTCTCGGCATGGACCGGCAAGAACTGGGCGCACGCGAGCTGACGATCCTCGCCCTGGAACGCCGGGGCTTCCCGAGCCCCGGCGCGAAGGAACGGGCGATACGGGAGGAGCTGGATCTGGCGCCGGTGCGCTACTACCAGCTCCTCAACGCCCTGCTCGACGACGAGCGGGCCCTGGCCCACGACCCGGTGACGGTGAACCGGCTGCGCAGAGTGCGCGAGACGCGGCGCGGGGAGCGCTGACGGTCCTGGGGGATCTTCGGGACGCTTGAAACGAGGGCGCTCGGATACTGTCAGCCGTATGGGCAACCACAGCACGGACCCCCACGTCACGGAACCCCTCCCGACGCCCCGCACCGCCGCCGGTCGCGAAGGACTGGAGGCGCTGCTCGCGCGGCCCCGCACCGCCCTCGTCGGACTCGACTTCGACGGGACGCTGGCGCCGATCGTCGCCGACCCCGAGCAGGCGCGGGCCCACCCGGACGCCGCGGCGGCCCTGTCGGCCCTCGCGCCGAAGGTGGCCGCCGTCGCCGTCATCACCGGCCGCCCGGCCGAGGTCGCCGTCCGCAACGGCGGCCTCGCCGAGATCCCCGGCCTGGAGCACCTGGTCGTCCTCGGCCACTACGGCGCCGAACGCTGGGACGCGGCCACCGGCGAACTCACCGCCCCGCCCCCGCACCCCGGCATCGCGGCCGTCCGCGCCGAACTCCCCGCCCTCCTCGACCGCGTCGGCGCCGCGCGCGGCACCTGGATCGAGGACAAGGGGTTCGCGGTGGCCGTCCACACCCGCCGGGCCGACGACCCCCAGGCCACCTTCGAAGCCCTCCGCGCCCCCCTCACCGACCTGGCCACCCGGCACGCCCTGATCGTCGAACCGGGCCGCCTGGTCCTGGAACTGCGCCCCCCGGGCATGGACAAGGGGGTGGCGCTCCGCGAGTTCGCGAGGGAGATCGGCGCGGGCGCGGTCCTCTACGCGGGCGACGACCTGGGCGACATCCCGGCCTTCGCCGCGGTGGAGGAACTCCGCAAGGAGAACGTCCCGGGCCTCCTGGTGTGCAGCGGCAACGAGGAGGTGACCGACCTCGCCGACCGAGCGGACCTGGTGGTGAACGGCCCGGAGGGGGTCGTGCGGCTCCTGCAGACCCTGGCTGCCATGAGCGCCCTTTAGGGGCGCGGGGAACTGCGCGACAAGCCCCCACCGAACCCGCAGTTCCCCACGACGCTCACCCAC
Source organism: Streptomyces sp. NPDC021562 (assembly GCF_040640875.1). NCBI lineage: Bacteria > Bacillati > Actinomycetota > Actinomycetes > Kitasatosporales > Streptomycetaceae > Streptomyces > Streptomyces sp. NPDC021562. Next base: position 374,967 of record NZ_JBFACN010000005.1, on the reverse strand, counting down.
CCCCGCCCAACGCCCCCAACTGCTCCAGGAACCAGGCCGCAGGAGGCAACGCGGTCGCCGCGGCGGCCAGCCGCTTGCACCGCTCCGCCCGCTCCGCCACCCCCATCGTCAACGCCTCCTGCAACGCGGCCGCGGTCCCCCCGATGTCGTAGGGATTCACCACCACCGCGTCCTCGCCCAGCTCCTCGTACGCCCCCGCCTCCCGCGAGAGCACCAGCGCGCAGCCCTCGTCCGACACCAGCGGGATCTCCTTCGCGACCAGGTTCATGCCGTCCCGGATGGGGTTCACCAGGGCCACGTCGGCCAGCCGGTACGCCGCCAGCGAGCGCGCGAAGTCGTCCTTGACGTGCAGCACCACCGGGGTCCAGCCCGCCGTCCCGTACGCCGAGTTGATCTCGTCCGCGACCCGCTGCACCTCGGCCGTGTAGTCCCGGTAGACGGGGAGGTCCTGCCGCGAGGGGTAGGCGAACGCGACGTGCACCACCCGCTCCCGCCACTCGGGACGGTCGTCGAGCAGCTGCCGGTAGGCGAGCAGCCCGCGCACGATGTTCTTCGACAACTCGGTCCGGTCGACCCGGACGATGGTCTTGCGGCCCTCCCCGATCTCCTCCCGGAGGGCCGCCATCCGCTCGTCCACGTCCCGCTCGTGCGCCCGCTTGCGCAGGAAGTCGGCGTCGGCGCCCAGGCCGTGCACCCCGATCCGGGTGTCCGACGAGGAGGGGATCCCCGGGCCCAGCACCGTGTGGCAGCAGGCCACGAACGCGTCCGCCCAGCGGCGGGTCAGGAACGCCGCGTGGTCGGCGCCGAGGATCCCGGTCAGCAGCTCCGCCGCGATGTCGTCGGGGAGCAGCCGGAAGTAGTCCGGCGGCGCCCACGGCGTGTGCGAGAAGTGGCCGATCCGCAGGTCGGGCCGCAGCTGCCGCAGCATCCGGGGCGCGAGCGCCAGGTGGTAGTCCTGGATCACCACCACCGCGCCGTCGCCGGCCTCCTCGGCCAGCGCCTCGGCGAACGCGCGGTTGTAGGCCCGGTACGACTCCCACTGGCGCCGGAACTCCGCGTCGAAGACCGGCTCCAGCGGGGTCTGGTAGAGCATGTGGTGGACGAACCACAGCACCGAGTTCGCGATGCCGTTGTAGGCGTCCGAGAACACGCCCGGGTCGATGTCGAGCATCCGGACCCGCTGGCCCCCGGTGTCCGCCTCCGGCAGCAGGCCGCCCCCGGCCCGCCGGACCGCCTCGCGGTCACCGTCGCTCAGCGCGGCGCACACCCACACCGCGTTCGCGTCCGGCCCGATCGCCGAGAGCCCCGAGACGAGCCCGCCGCCGCCCCGTTTGGCACGGAGCGCGCCGTCCCCGTCGTCCGGACGGAACTCGTACGAAACCGGGCCGCGGTTCGACGCGACCAGCACCTCTGCACTGCCGGTGGAAGCCATGGGGGAAGCCATACGCCTCAACCTAGCCCGGCTTGTAAACGCTCAAACGTACGGCCACGCCCGACGGGCGAACGTGTACCAGGTCAGGCCACCCGGCGGTCGGCGTACTCCGCGATCTCCACCATCGGCGGGCGTTCCTCCGTGTCCACGGAGTAGGTGCGGGGTTCGAAGCCGTCCTCGCCGCGTTCGAACTGGGTCAGGGACGGGCGGATCAGATGGCCGCGGGCCAGCCGCAGCTGGGCCGTGCGGTAGATCGCGGCGGACATCCGGCCGAGGGCCTGGCCGTCCTGGTGGCGGTGCTTGCGCACCCCGACGTCCACCTGGGCGAGCGCGTCCAGGCCGACCAGGTGCAGGGCGTCCACCAGCATGCCCAGCTCCACGCCGTAGCCGACCGGGAAGGGGAGCTGCTCCAGCAGGGTGCGGCGGGCCGCGTACTCGCCGCCGAGCGGCTGCACGAACCCGGCCAGCTGCGGCCAGTGCATGTTCAGCAGGGGGCGGGCCATCAGCTCGGTGACCCGGCCGCCCTGGCCCGCCGCGCCGGCGAGCGGGCGGTCGTACATCGCCTTGACCAGGTGCACGTCCGGGTCGGTCAGCAGCGGGCCGACGATGCCGGTGACGAAGTCGGAGGAGAAGTCCCTCAGGTCGGCGTCGACGAAGCAGACGACGTCCCCGCCGGTGACGAGCAGGGAGCGCCACAGGACCTCGCCCTTGCCGGGGACGGCGGGGATGCGGGGGAGGATCGTGTCACGGTGGACGACCCGGGCGCCCGCCGCCGCTGCCACCGCCGCGGTGCGGTCGGTGGAGCCCGAGTCGACGACGACGATCTCGTCGACGAGCGGCACCTGCCGCATCAGGTCGTGGCGGATGACCGCGACGATGTCACCGACCGTCTCCTCCTCGTTGAGCGCGGGCAGCACGACGGAGACGGACTGACCGGTGCGCTGCTTGGCGGCGAGTATCCGGTGCAGCGGACGGTCGGTCACGGACCAGGAGCGGGTGGCCAGCCAGCGTTCGGCTTCTTCCAGCACAGTCAGCGGCTCCTCACTGTCACGGTCACACTGCGGGGTGTGATCCATCTCGCGGTACGGACGACTATCTCAACTGTCCTGGCCTTCGGTTACAGTCTTGAACAACGCGCGTGACCATCGCATGTCCTGGCGTCACCGTGCGTTGACAACCGAATACAGCTCATCCAGAGGGGCAGAGGGAAACGGCCCGATGAAGCCCCGGCAACCCTCCAGTCGGTCTCGTGTTGCACAGCGAGGCTCCCGACTAGGGAAGGTGCCAAATCCGTCTCACGGCGAGATGCGTCGTGAGGAAGATGAGGAGAAAGGGCCTCGCCTCACATGGCTGCGCAGACTGTTGCAACCGCTTCCCCGAAGACCGTGGACCTCGGCCCCGCCGCCGCGCTGTCCTGCCGCGAGTGCGGCCACCGCGTGCCGCTCGGCCCGGTGTTCGCCTGCGAGGAGTGTTTCGGCCCGCTGGAGATCGCGTATGACTTCTCGGGCTACGACACCGAGGAGCTCCGCAAGCGGATCGAGGCGGGCCCCGCCAACATCTGGCGCTACGCGCCGCTGCTGCCCGTCCCCGCGGACGTGGCGACCAAGCCGAACATCAACCCGGGCTGGACCAAGCTCGTGCAGGCCGACAACCTGGCCAAGGAGCTCGGCGTCACCGGCGGGCTGTACGTGAAGGACGACTCGGGCAACCCCACGCACTCCTTCAAGGACCGCGTCGTCGCCCAGGCCGTCGAGGCCGCCCGCGCCTTCGGCTACACCACGCTCTCCTGCTCCTCCACCGGCAACCTGGCCGGCGCCGTCGGCGCCGCCGCGGCCCGGGCCGGCTTCCGCTCCTGCGTGTTCATCCCGCACGACCTGGAGCAGGGCAAGGTCGTCATGGCCGCGATCTACGGCGGCGAGCTCGTAGGCATCGAGGGCAACTACGACGACGTGAACCGGTTCTGCTCCGAGCTGATCGGCGACCCGGCCGGCGAGGGCTGGGGCTTCGTCAACGTCAACCTGCGGCCGTACTACGCCGAGGGCTCCAAGACGCTCGCGTACGAGATCTGCGAGCAGCTCGGCTGGCGGCTCCCGGACCAGCTGGTCGTCCCGATCGCCTCCGGCTCCCAGCTCACGAAGATCGACAAGGGGCTGCAGGAGCTGATCAAGCTCGGGCTCGTCGAGGACAAGCCGTACAAGATCTTCGGTGCGCAGGCGGAGGGCTGCTCGCCGGTGTCGACCGCGTACAAGGCGGGTCACGACGTGGTCCGGCCGCAGAAGCCGAACACCATCGCCAAGTCCCTCGCCATCGGCAACCCGGCCGACGGCCCGTACGTCCTCGACATCGCCCGGCGCACCGGCGGCGCGGTGGAGGACGTCGACGACGAGCAGGTCGTCGACGCCATCAAGCTGCTCGCGCGGACCGAGGGCATCTTCGCGGAGACCGCGGGCGGGGTGACGGTCGGGGTCACCAGGAAGCTCATCGAGAACGGGCTCATCGATCCGGCGAAGTCGATCGTCGTCCTCAACACGGGTGACGGACTGAAGACACTGGACGCGGTCGCGGGTACGGGACTCACCGCGACCATCCGCCCGAATCTCGAGTCTTTCCACGAGGCCGGGCTCGCCTGAGCCGACCGCACAGAACCAGGGCGTTGCCCGGACCGGAGGTCTAGACAGTGAGCGTCACCGTTCGCATCCCCACCATCCTGCGCACCTACACCGGCGGCCGGGCCGAGGTCGCCGCGGAAGGCGCCAACCTCGGCGAGGTCATCGCCGACCTGGAGAAGAACCACACCGGGATCGCCGCCCGTGTTCTCGACGACCAGGGCAAGCTGCGCCGGTTCGTCAATGTCTACGTCAATGACGACGACGTGCGATTCGAGCAGGGCCTGGAGACGGTCACGCCGGACGGCGCCGGCGTCTCCATCATCCCGGCCGTCGCCGGTGGCTGAGCCGCCGACCCGCCTGACGTGATGGCCGAATGACCGAACATTACCTTCGGTAACAAACGTCGCCGGTTGTGAATGGGATTGCCCCCTCCGCGAGAGAAGCGGAGGGGGCAATTCTGTGTGGTTGAGCGCGGTACAGTTGGGGAACACGGTCCCGATCACCGGGGCGCGGGCCCTGTTATTGGATACCTCGGGCCTGCCAAGAAGTAGCCAAAGTGTGCGGGTCATATGCGGCTTTCGTGGCTTTTATGGGGCCCGACTTGCCCTGAATTCGACCGAATTCTCGCTACATTCCGGACCCTTCCCGCCCAGAATTCTCGTCCGATTGACCTGTTGCAGACGGCAGTTGGACAGATACATTCAGCCGCGGTCGACGCGTTCCGGCGCACGCCCCCAACCAATGGGGGGTGAGGTCTGACCCGGATCCGCGAAGTGTGGATCTGTGCAAGGGCCAGTAATAGGGGAGTTAGGCATGGCTCAGGGCACCGTCAAATGGTTCAACGCGGAGAAGGGGTACGGCTTCATCGCGGTCGACGGTGGTGCGGACGTGTTCGTCCACTACAGCGCGATTCAGATGGACGGCTACCGCACCCTGGAAGAGGGCCAGCGGGTGGAGTTCGAGATCTCGCAGGGCCAGAAGGGCCCGCAGGCCGACATGGTTCGCGTCACCGCCTGAAACGGCACACACGAGGAAGGGCCCGCTCCCGTCAGGGGGGCGGGCCCTTCGCCGTGTCCCCGGAGGGCGCCGGTCCGGGTCTCCGGAGGGTGCCGCCCGGTGTTCGCGGGCGGCTGAGCGCGCCGCCCGATACCCGGGAGGCGCTTGCACTCGCCTAGGCCGAGTGCTAATCATTGCGTTAGCACTCTGAAGGTGAGAGTGACAAAGAAGGACCGGGTCGGTGAGGCCCGCGGACCGGGTGGGGCAAGGAACCCACGGGTCGGCGAGCCGTCCGTCGCGGGCGCGGGCGCGGTCCTCGAAGACTCACCCCCAGTCCTGGAGGGACCACTTCACATGGCCAAGATCATCGCGTTCGACGAGGAGGCGCGGCGCGGCCTCGAGCGCGGCATGAACCAGCTCGCGGACGCCGTCAAGGTGACGCTCGGCCCCAAGGGCCGCAACGTCGTCCTCGAGAAGAAGTGGGGCGCCCCCACGATCACCAACGATGGTGTCTCCATCGCCAAGGAGATCGAGCTCGAGGACCCGTACGAGAAGATCGGCGCCGAGCTGGTCAAGGAAGTCGCCAAGAAGACGGACGACGTCGCCGGCGACGGTACGACCACCGCGACCGTGCTCGCCCAGGCCCTGGTCAAGGAAGGCCTGCGCAACGTAGCCGCCGGCGCCAACCCGATGGCCCTCAAGCGCGGTATCGAGAAGGCCGTCGAGGCCGTCTCCGGTGCCCTCCTCGAGCAGGCCAAGGATGTCGAGACCAAGGAGCAGATCGCCTCCACGGCCTCCATCTCCGCCGCCGACACCCAGATCGGCGAGCTCATCGCCGAGGCGATGGACAAGGTCGGCAAGGAAGGCGTCATCACCGTCGAGGAGTCCCAGACCTTCGGTCTGGAGCTGGAGCTCACCGAGGGTATGCGCTTCGACAAGGGCTACATCTCGGCGTACTTCGCCACCGACATGGAGCGTATGGAGGCGTCCCTCGACGACCCGTACATCCTGATCGCCAACTCCAAGATCGGCTCCGTCAAGGACCTGCTCCCGCTCCTGGAGAAGGTCATGCAGTCGGGCAAGCCGCTGCTGATCATCGCCGAGGACGTCGAGGGCGAGGCCCTGTCGACCCTGGTCGTCAACAAGATCCGCGGCACCTTCAAGTCCGTCGCCGTCAAGGCCCCGGGCTTCGGCGACCGCCGCAAGGCGATGCTGAACGACATCGCCATCCTCACCGGCGGCGAGGTCATCTCCGAGGAAGTCGGTCTCAAGCTCGAGAACACGACCCTCGACCTGCTGGGCCGCGCCCGCAAGGTCGTCATCACCAAGGACGAGACCACCATCGTCGACGGTGCCGGCTCCACCGAGCAGGTGCAGGGCCGGGTCAACCAGATCCGCGCCGAGATCGAGCAGTCCGACTCGGACTACGACCGCGAGAAGCTCCAGGAGCGCCTGGCCAAGCTCGCCGGTGGCGTCGCCGTCATCAAGGCCGGTGCCGCGACCGAGGTCGAGCTCAAGGAGCGCAAGCACCGCATCGAGGACGCCGTGCGCAACGCGAAGGCGGCCGTCGAGGAGGGCATCGTCGCCGGTGGTGGCGTGGCCCTGCTGCAGGCCTCCCAGGTCTTCGAGAAGCTGGAGCTGGAAGGTGACGAGGCGACCGGCGCGCAGGCCGTGAAGCTCGCCCTGGAGGCCCCGCTCAAGCAGATCGCCGTCAACGCCGGCCTCGAGGGTGGCGTCGTGGTGGAGAAGGTCCGCAACCTCACCCCGGGTCACGGCCTGAACGCCGCGACCGGTGAGTACGTCGACCTGGTCGCCGAGGGCATCATCGACCCGGCGAAGGTGACGCGTTCCGCCCTGCAGAACGCCGCCTCCATCGCCGCGCTGTTCCTCACCACCGAGGCCGTCATCGCCGACAAGCCGGAGAAGGCCGCCGCGGCCGCCCCGGGCGGCATGCCGGGCGGTGACATGGACTTCTGAGCCTGACGGCTCGGCAGCTCCCGCACAGCACGAAGGGCGGTACCCCCTGGTCGACAGGGGGTACCGCCCTTCGCCGCACCCGGGGTCGAACGGCCCCTGGCGGGTGAGGAACGCAACGTCGCGGCGAGTTCGGTGAGCGCCTTCCCGGCCGGAAACTGCGGGACGTCGGTGACCGACGGTGATCCTGCAGGCGGGCCCCGGCTGCCCCTGGCGGGTGGGGGACGGGACCAGCGCGGCGATGAGTTCGGCGGGCGCGTCCAGTGCGTCCGACGGCGAGGCAAGGCGCCGTGGTCGAGCGGCCGCTGCCCGGCGGGCGATCCGGCGGGCGACGCGGTGGGGGCGCCTCCCGGCCGGAGGACGCGGATGGCGATGCCCGACGGGCCGCCGAAGGCGTGCCCCGGCAGCCCCTAGCGGGTGAGGAAGGGGCCCAGTGCCTCGGTGAGTTCGGCCGGTGCGTCCAGGGCGATCAGGTGCGCGGCGGTGGGGAACTCGACCAGGGTGGCGCCGGGGATCCCGGCGGCGTAGCGGCGCCCGATGTCCTGGAAGTCGGGGACGTCGAGCTTGCCGATCCCCACCAGGGTGGGCACGCGGATGCCGGCGAGGTCGCCGGCCGTGGGCCCCTGGGAGTGCTCGCCCACCACGTCCTGGTTCACCAGCGACGTGCGCAGCGGGCCGCGGAGCCGGTCGGACAGTCCGTCGGCGACGTCGTCCCAGCCGCGGGCCGGCCCGCGCAGCCACATGTCGAGGTTCACCCGGACGGCGGTGTCCAGGTCGCCCGCGGCCAGCGCCGCGGTCTCGGCCTCGTCGTACGCGATCATCTCCGCGGACCAGTCGTACCCCGGCCACGGCGGGGCGAGCAGCGCCAGCGAGTGCACCCGGTCCGGGTGGGTGAGCGTGAAGTCCACGGCCACCCGGCCGCCCCAGGACGCGCCCACCAGCCGGACCCGGTCGAGGCCGAGGTGGTCCAGGAGGCGGCGCAGGTCGTCGCTCTCGCCGAACGGTCCGCTCGGCGGCGCGGACTCGCCGAAGCCGCGCAGGTCGTACCGGACGACCGTGTGCCGTTCGGCGAGGGCGGGTGCGACCGCGTCCCACATACGGTGATCCGCCACACCGGCGTGCACGAGTACGACGGGCGGCCCGTCACCGGTGACGGAGTAGGAGAGGTGGCCGAGCTCGTCGGCGAGTGTCTGCATCCGCAGATGCTCCCAGCGCCCCGATGCGCACCGCCACCCGATAAGAGGAGCGGGACGCCAGCCGACAAGAGGCGCGGGGCGTTGGCCGATAAGGGGCGTGGGGTGGGCCCCCGGGGCCGTGGCGGGGGTCACACGGCTTCGTCGGCGGGAGTGGGAATGCGCGTGGGCGGACGGATCGTTGTGCACGACGCGCACTCGATGCGCGTGCACATACCACCCGGTCAACGAGCCGGACCGTACGACCTCGGGCGCCCGGCCTCGGGTACCCGCCCCACTCACGAGGAGCCCCCCACGTGACCGTCACCACGACCCCCGCCTCCCGCGCGGCGGAGATCCTCTCCCGCCCCATCGTCCTGAACGGGCTCACGGTCCCCAACCGGATCGTGATGGCCCCCATGACCCGCCAGTTCAGCCCCGGCGGCATCCCCGGCGAGGACGTGGTCTCGTACTACGCCCGCCGGGCCGCCGCCGGTGTCGGTCTGATCGTCACCGAGGGGACGTACGTCGGCCACGACTCGGCCGGGGACAGCGGCCGTGTCCCGCGGTTCCACGGCGAGGAGCAGCTGGCGGGCTGGGCGAAGGTCGCCGAGGGCGTGCACGCGGCCGGCGGCACGATCGTCCCGCAGCTGTGGCACATCGGCATGGTCCGCAAGCAGGGCCGGCCGCCGTTCGCGGACGCCCCCGCCGTCGGCCCCTCCGGCATCCGCCTGGACGGCACCGAGGGCGAGGGCAAGGAGATGACCCGCCAGGACCTGGACGACGTGATCGCCGCGTTCGCCGAGGCCGCGGCCGCCGCCGAGCGCATCGGCTTCGACGGCGTCGAGCTGCACGGCGCGCACGGCTACCTGCTCGACCAGTTCCTGTGGGCGGGCACCAACCGCCGTGCCGACGCGTACGGCGGCGACCTGGTGGCCCGTACGAAGTTCGCCGCCGAGGTCGTCGCCGCGGTCCGCGCGTCGGTCTCCGCCACCTTCCCGGTCATCTTCCGCTTCTCGCAGTGGAAGTCCGACAACTACGACGCCCGCCTCGCCGAGACCCCCGAGGAGCTGGAGGCGATCCTCACGCCGCTGGCCGCCGCCGGCGTCGACGTCTTCCACGCCTCCACCCGGCGCTACTGGCTCCCCGAGTTCGAGGGCTCCGACCTCAACCTGGCCGGCTGGACCAAGAAGCTCACCGGCAGGCCCACCATCACCGTCGGCTCGGTCGGCCTCGACGGCGACTTCATCAAGGGCTTCATGGGCGAGGGCTCCCCGGTCAGGGGCATCGACGACCTCCTCGACAGCCTGGAGCGCGAGGAGTACGACATGGTCGCCGTCGGCCGCGCCCTCCTCCAGGACCCCGAGTGGGCGTCGAAGGTCCTCGCAGGCAACACCGACGAGCTGAAGCCGTACGACGCGGCGGCCCTGAAGTCGCTGAGCTGAACCGCTTCCGAGCCGAGCCCAGCCGAACGGGCCGGCGGGCGGAGACGTGCGAGATCACCGGAACACGGTCATGACCAGTGCGACCGCTCCCTGCACCGGCAGGGAGAGGACGCCGAAGAGCAGGGCCCAGATCCGCGCCGTCTCCGCCCCCAGGCGCCGCCACCGCGCCCAGCCCCAGCCGCCGACGGCGGCCAGCACGGGGACGAGGGCCGGTACGACGTGACCCGCCACGCACAGCGGCACCACGTCGAGCGCCGACAGCAGCACCAGCCCGGCCCGGACACCGCGTGCCCCGCGCGTCTCGGGCCGCCCGACCCGCATCACGCCGTATATGACTGTGTGCAGGACGGCGACGAGGGCGCAGACGACGGCCACTTCCAGGGCCTTGTCACCCAGCACCGCCGGGAAGTCCCACCGCAGCAGTCCGTCCAGGAGGTCGGAGAGCACGGGGAAGGCCAGCACTGCGAGTGTGACCAGGAGCGAGACACGCAACTGCCTGGCGAGGCCGGTCATCAGTGCTGCTCCGGTCGACGGCTGACGGGGGAACGCGACGTCCAAGCCCGTCGACTGGCTGAAAACCGCCGTACGGGTGGGGTGGATTCTATGCACCGACCGCGGACACCGGCACTTACCCGTGGTGCCGTGCGTTCCACCGGTGACCAGCAGCCGCCGAGGCGAGAGCGAGCGACCATGACCGCCAGTGAAACCCGGCCACCGGCCTCCGCGGCCGCCGAGGGCCCCGTCGTGCGGACGGCCGCCGGTGCCGTGCGCGGACTCCAGGAGGACGGACTGGCGGTCTTCCGGGGCATCCCGTTCGCCGAACCCCCGGTGGGGGAGGCACGGTTCGCGGCGCCCCGGCCGGTCCGCTCCTGGGACGGCACCCGCGAGGCGTACGCCTTCGGTCCGCCGCCCCCGCAGGACCTGGGCATCCAGGGGCGCACGGGCGTACGGGAGGCCCCCGAGGGCGACGACTGGCTGACGGTGAACGTGTGGACGCCCGACCCGGACCCGGCCGCCCGCCGCCCGGTGATGGTGTGGATCTACGGCGGCGCGTACAAGCTGGGCCACTCCGGCAGCCCCGGCTACGACGCGCAGCGCATCGCCCGCCAGGGCGACGTCGTCGTGGTCACCCTCAACTACCGCGTCGGCATGGAGGGTTTCGCCCACATCGAGGGAGCGCCCGCGAACCGCGGCCTGCTGGACCAGGTGGCGGCCCTGGAGTGGGTACGGGACAACGTCACCGCGTTCGGCGGCGACCCCGGCCAGGTCACGGTCTTCGGCGAGTCCGCGGGCGCCGGGTCGGTGGCCTCGCTCCTCGCGATGCCCAGGGCGCGCGGCCTGTTCCGGCGGGCGATCGCGCAGAGCGTCCCGGGCACCTTCTTCTCCGCCGAGCTGGCCGAGGACATCGGCAGGGCCCTCGCGGCCGAGGCCGGCCTGCGCCCCACGGTGGCCGACCTGGCGACGACCGACCCGCGCCGGCTGCCGGAGGCCGGACAGGCGCTGAGCGCCAAGATGGCCCAGTACGTGGACCGTTGGGGCCGGATCGCGCCGACGCTCACTCCGTTCTCCCCGGTGGTCGACGGGGACGTGCTGCCCAGCACCCCCTGGGAGGCGCTCGCCTCCGGCGCCGCCCGCGACGTGGACCTGCTCGTCGGCCACAACCGCGACGAGTTCCGCCTCTTCCTCGTCATGGCCGGCATGCACGGCAGGGTCACGGAGGAGCAGGCGACCGGCGCGCTGCGTCTGTTCGGACCGGGTGGCGAGGCGGGCGAGCGGGCCTACCGCGCGGCCCACCCCGACGCGTCACCCACCGCGCTGTACGCACAGGTGCAGACGGACTGGCTGTTCGCGATGCCGTCCCTGCGCCTCGCGGAGGCCCAGACCGCGGGCGGCGGCCGGGCCCACCTCTACGAACTGACCTGGGGCGCCCCCGGCGCCGGCGGCGTCCTGGGCGCCTGCCACGGCCTGGACATCCCCCTCCTCTTCGGCACCTTCGACGCGGACCTCGCCAACCTCCTCTGGGCGGGCGCCGACGTCACCGCCGAGGCCCAGACCCTCTCCACCCGGTTCCGCACCGCGTGGACGGCGTTCGCGAGGACCGGGGACCCGGGCTGGCCGGCGTTCGACACCCGGACCCGCGCCACCCAGCTCATGGACGCGACCCCGACGGTCACGGCGTACCCGGAGGAGCGGACGAGGCAGCTCTGGGAGGGATACGAGTTCACCCCGTCCCCCCTGCTCGGCTGACCCGCACCGGCCGTCGGCCGGGGTCAGAGGTTGCCGAGGGGTTCGATGTCGACGTGGACGGGGTTGCCCCACACCCGCAGCACCTCGTAGTCGGTGAACTCGTGCACCAGCCGGTAGGCCGCCGCGGGCCGGGAGCCGCGGCGCTGGGCGGCGATGTACAGCTCGGCCTCCCGGCGGTCGCGCCTGGGGGTGCCGCACAGCTGCCACTCCCGCCCGTTCCACGCCTCCGGCAGCCAGCGCTGCTGCGGCTGCGGCCGGTCGGCACGGACCCCGTACCGGGACATGGACGGCCCGGTGGCCTCCCCCGCGTCGGCGGGCCGGGGCCCACCGGCGAACTCCGACCGCCGCGCGGCCCGCCGCCGCGTCTCGCACAGCAGGCACAGATCAGGGGCGCTCTTGTCCACGGGGCCCTGCGGGTGTTCGGGGCACCGCGTGGTGGGGGCGGCGGCGCCGACGCTCTCCTCCAGCAGGTCGAGAGCGCGCCGCAGATCGTCCTTGACCTCGTACAGCTTGGCATCGGGCGTGTCGCCGGTCAGCGCGTCCCCGTGCTCCCCGAGCACGCGAAGGGCCCGGCCGAGGGCGGTGAGCTGGGCGTGGTTCATGGGACCCAGGGTTGCACAGGGCACCGACAACACCGCCGAACGTCCTGACCGGGATGCCGGATGCCGCGACCGTGCGCGGAGCTGGACGCCCGAGCCTCGGCAACCCTTCTCACATCGCCCAGTAGTCGCGCTCGGGCAGTTCGACCCAGTGGTCCGGTGGGCCGATGACCGCGCGGGCGTCGGTGGGGCGCAGACCGGTGCGGGCGAGGCAGTAGGCCACGGCCTTGTACTGGTACAGGTACGAGAGCAGCACCTCCTCCGGGCTGTCCTCGGCGTCCGGGCCGCCGCCAGGGTGCAGGTCCCAGCCCTCGCAGACGCCGTCGCGGTGGATGCTGCCCTGGTTGCCGCTCTTGGGGTTGGCGTAGAGGCCGTAGGAGACGGTGCCCTGGGAAAGACGGGCATGGAGGCCGGGCATGGACGGGCCGTATCCCCAGGGCTGGGTGAGTACACAGCCGCCCGGCACGGTCGTCACGCCGACCAGCAGCAGGGTGTCGTCGAGCTCGTACTCGTAGGGGTCCTCCAGCACGTCTTCAACGCGTTGGGCGTCGGCCGGCATCGCCTCCAGGCGACGTATCGCCTCCTCGGCGTCGATCCCGGCGACGCAGGCGAGCCCCAGGCCCTCGTAGTGGAACTCCCCCAGCGCCGTGAGGAGCCTCCGGCTCTCCTCCGCCATGGCGCGCTCGGTGTCCGTCAGAGGGAGTAGGTCCTCTGATGGTGTGAACAGGTCCGGCTCCGGCCCGGCCAGACTCAGGCGTGCCGGAGTCCAGCCGCCGAACCCCGTCCACAGCGGGTCGGCCCCGGCGGCGGCGAGTGCTCGCGCGTTGCCGGTACGGCCCGCGGCCACCGCGTCCCACAAAGCGGTTGTCCCATTTTCCAGTGCGTCCACATCGGCGACCCGGCGGGCCAGTTCGGCGACGACCTCGGGTGAGCCGAAAACCGCCGCGCGGTGCAGGGGGCGTGAGCCTCCGACACCCCACCTCTCGGGATCGGCCCCGGCATCGAGCCGTCGCGTCACGTCCGCATGGTCCAGCCAGCCCCGGTAGTCCATACCGGCCCAGCCCCCGTCATCCCGCCCCGTCATCCCGCGCCCCCTCCAGCCCCGCTGACCTCTGTGACGCCACCCTCGCAGACGCCACTGACAACGGCTGCCGATCGCCTCCCCGGGGTCACTTCGTCACCGGGCGTTCCCCTTCACGTCCGCCACGATGGGCCGCCCAGGCTGGCTTTGTCCGCGCGAACGGACAGCGAATCTTCTCCACTTCGGGAGGCGCGATCGATTCGAACGGTCGGCAGCCTGGGCCACCTCGGAGGCGCCGCTCTTCTCTGCTCACCTCGGAAACTCGGAACTCTCACCGACGGCGGCAAGAAGTTCGAAGGGAAACTCTCGGTCCCCCTGGCCGATAGTGAGGCCGAGCCAGCGGCCGGCAGACGGCATCCTCCAAACCTGCATGTCCACGGCGACGTTGCACAAGTAGCTCAACGGCTCGGGCGCCTCGTTGCCGGAGTAGACCGGGTCGTCAAGTCCGAGATAGGGCCGCAAGTCGATAGTCTCTGGGGCACCCCAGCGTCCGGTGAGAACGACAGCCAGCGCGGCAAGGTCGGCCTCCAGCTCCCCTTCGGCCGCATCGACGATCTCGGTGCTCCGGTCTTCCCAGAAGTCCTGGCTCTCACGGAGCACCGCCAGGTGAAAGCCGGGCCCGCCCCACTGCCCGTTCGCGTCCGGTCGCCCCTCCTCGTCAGGGAAGGGCCGAAGGATCAAGCCGTCGAGGATCGACAACTGGTCGCCGACGTGGTCTGCGGACGGGTTCTGAGGGGGCATGGCCGAAGGGTAGCTTCGCGGCTCAGCCGCTACGGCCGGACCATCGGGGCAGCTCGACCCACGTCACAAATATCGAACAGAGCCGGGGTCGGCTGCCTTCCGAAGTGGTGAACAGCTTCGGGTCGAGGGGGTTTTCGAGTCTCGGACGGGGGTGAACGAGTGGGAACGGGTGGTGCGAGACCGAGGCGGTAATTCGGTGGCCCTGCGAAGTCGGTGGTCGGGACACTGCCGGCGTGGGTCTTCATGAGGGTGAGATCGCGGTCGACGAAGCGGTGGTGCGGGCGCTGGTGGCGGCTCAGCGTCCTGAGTGGGCGGGGTTGTCCCTGTCGTGGGTGGGGGCGGGTTCGGAGAACACCATGTTCCGGCTGGGGGACGAGCTGGTGGTGCGGCTGCCCCGGACCGTCGAGAAGGGCGCGGCCCTGCGCAAGGAGCACGAGTGGCTGCCGCGCCTGGCGCCCTCCCTCTCGTGCGCAGTGCCCACGCCCGTCCACGCCGGGACGCCCACCGGCGCCTACCCGGCCCGCTGGTCGGTCTACCGCTGGATCGACGGTGCCGAGGCCGGTCCTGCCAGCGTCCGGGACTGGGCCGCCTTCGGCACCGACCTGGCGGCGGTCGTGCGGGAACTGCACGGTGTCGGCCTCATGGGGGCGGTGCGCGCGGACGATCTGAGCTGGTACCGCGGGGGCAGCCTGCGGGAGTGCGACGACTGGGTCGGGGAGTATCTCGCGGACTGCCGCCGGATCGCGGGCGGCGAACTCGACGTCGACACCCTGGAGCGGTTGTGGCGGGCGGCGCTCGCGCTGCCCGACCCGCACGGGCCGCACGTATGGCTGCACGGCGACCTCAGGCCCACCAACCTGCTGGTCCGGCGGGGCAGGCTGCACGCGGTCATCGACTTCGGCGCCCTCTCGGTCGGCCACCCGGACGCCGAGCACGCCGTGCTCTGGGACCTGCCGCAGGAGGCCCGGCAGGCCTACTGGGACGCCCTGGGCCTCGACGAACCGACCTGGGTCCGGGCCCGCGCCTGGGCGATCGCCGTCGGTGTCGCCGGAGTCGCCTACTACTGGGAGACCTTTCCCGCCTTCGTCGCCGAGTGCCTCGCCCGGCTCCGGGCGATCCTCGCCGACGCCGCCACGCGGTGAGGCGTCAGCCGGGGGGCGCCGGGGCGTTGTGACGCCGGGTGCCGGCTCGGCCCGGTTCACCTGGGGGACGGTTCGCCCGCCGTATTCGCGACACGCCGCGTGTCGGCCCTGAACCCGATGTACGTGGCCAGGAAGCCGACCGCGTAACCGGTCAGCAGCCCGCCCGCGTACACCGCCGCCGCCAGGGCCGGTCCCCTGTTGCCCGTGACGAGCGGGAACAGGGCCCAGCCCGACGGTCCGATCGCGGTCGCGCCCACCCGGTCGCCGAGCGTCGCGAAGAACCCGACGAACGCCCCGCCGGCCGCGCCGCCCGCGCAGGCGGTCAGGAAGGGGCGGCCGAGGGGGAGCGAGACGCCGTAGATCAGGGGTTCGCCCACGCCCAGCAGGCCCGCGGGAAGGGCCGATCTGATCGTCGTACGCAGTGAGGTGTCGTGGCGGAGGCGGGCGTAGACGGCGAGGGCCGCGCCGACCTGGCCCGCGCCCGCCATGGCCAGCAGGGGGAGCAGGACGGTGTAGCCCTGCTGCTGGATGAGGGTGGTGTGGATGGGGATCAGGGCCTGGTGCAGGCCCAGCATGACCAGGGGGAGGAAGAGGCCGCCGAGGATCAGTCCGGCGAGGGGGCCGGTGGTGGTGAGGAGCCAGTTCGCGGCGGTGCCGATGGCGGCGGAGACGACACCGGCGACGTACATGAGGCCGTAGAGCGTGGCCAGGCCGGCGGTGAGGACGGTGACGGTGGGGGTGAGGAGGACGTCGAGGGCGGCCGGGACGCGTCCCCGGCACCACTTCTCGACGTACGTCGCGAGCAGGGCGGCGGCCAGCGCGCCGAGGACCCCGCCCTGGCCGGGGGAGAGGGCGACCCCGAAGGCGGTCACCTTCGCGACGCCCGGGTAGACGACGACGGCCGCGACCGCGCCGCCCAGCACCGGTGTCCCACCGAACACCTTCGCCGTGTTGTAGCCGACGAAGACGCTGATCAAAGCCATGAAGCCGGAGGCGACGGCGGCGAGGGCGGGGGTCAGGCCCGGCAGCCAACCGGCGTTGACGAGGAGCCCGCCCAGCCCGGCGAGCATCCCGCACCCGATCAGCGCCGGGATGAGCGGGACGAAGACGTCGGCGACCCGGCGGAGGGCGGTCTTGAAGGGGGTCGCGTTGCGCCGGGCCCGCTCCGCCCGCAACTCGGCACCACGGGCGGCGAGCGCCGGGGCGTCGAGCGCCCGAAGACCACCCTCGACCGAGCCACCGCCCACCGGGGAGCCGGCGGCGCCGGTGCCGCCTGCCGGGGAGCCGTCCGCCGGGGAGCCGCCGAGCGCGGTGCCGCCTGCGGGGGAGTCGCCGAGCGCGGTGCCGCCTGCGGGGGAGTCGCCGAGCGCGGTGCCGCCCACCGGGGAGCCGGCGGCGCCGGTGCCGTCCGCCGGGGAGCCGCCGACCGTGGTGCCGCCTGCCGGGGAGCCGCCGACCGTGGTGCCGCCTGCCGGGGAGTCGTCGAGCGCGGTGCCGTCTGCCGGGGCGCCGCCGAGCGCGAGGCCGCGTGGCCGGGCGTCGTCGAGGACGGGGCTGCCGGGCGGTGGGGCGGGGGTGCCCGGCGTCCCGTCGGTCGCCCCGGCCGCGCCGAGCAGCGCCTCGAACGCCGCGGTCACCGTCACCACCGCGCCCGGTCCGATCACCACCTGGAGGGTGTCCCCGTCGGCCACCACCCCCAGCACCCCGGGCACCGCCCGCACCGCCTGCGCGTCGGCCATGGAGCGGTCGACGAGACCCACCCGCAGCCGGGTCATGCAGTGGGCGACGGAGGTGACGTTCGCGGGGCCGCCCAGGAGGGGGAGCAGCGCGGTGGCGGTGTCGTACGGCGATCTCTGCACCCCCCGAGCGTGCGGGTCAGCCCGCCGCCGTGGTGAGCGCCGCGCGCAGACGGCCGCCGGACTCCTCCAGAAGGCGGGCGGCGGTCGGCCCGTCCACCCCGGCCAGGATCACCAGGACGGCGTTCTTCACCTCGCCGCCGGTCGCGGTGAGGGCGTCCTCGATCTCGGCGTCCGGGGCACCCGTCGCGAGGGCGACGATCCGCCGGGACCGGGCGCGCAGCTTGTCGTTGGAGGCGCGGACGTCGACCATCAGGTTCCCGTAGGTCTTGCCGAGCCGGATCATCGTGATCGTCGACAGCATGTTGAGGACGAGTTTCTGGGCGGTGCCCGCCTTCAGCCGGGTGGAGCCGGTGAGCAGCTCGGGGCCGACGACCACCTCGACCCCGTGCTCGGCGGCGGCCGCGAGCGGACTGCCCTCGTTGCAGGCAAGTCCGACGGTGAGGGCGCCGAGGGCGCGGGCGTGCGCGACGGCGGCGACGGCGTAGGGGGTGCGGCCGGAGGCCGAGATACCGACGACGGTGTCGGCGGCGCCGATACCGAGCGCGTCGAGATCCTGCCGGGCCAGCTCCGCCGAGTCCTCGGCCCCCTCCACCGACGTGACCAGGGCCTCCGGCCCGCCCGCGATGACGCCGACCACCTGTCCGGGGCGGGTGTTGAAGGTGGGCGGACACTCGGACGCGTCGAGGACGCCCAGCCGCCCGGCGGTACCGGCCCCGGCGTACACCAGCCGGCCGCCGTCCGCCATCCGGGCGGCGATGGCGTCGACGGCGGCCGAGATCTCGGGAAGGCGCCGGCCCACGGCAGCCGCGACCTGGGCGTCCTCGCCGTTCATCAGGCGGGCGAGGTCGAGGGTGGGCAGGGTGTCGATGTCGGCGAGTTCGGGGCGGAACGCCTCGGTGGTGAGCGAGTCGAGTTCGGCACGGAGGGCGCGGTGTTCGGTGGTCATGGGCAGACGGCTCTTCTCGACGGGCGCCAGGTCGGCTGACTCAGGGGCGCGGGAACGTGGGGGAGGTGCGGCTACCGGTGCCGATGGGCGAGCGCCTCGTACGACGCCGCCAACGCCGGTGCCGCCGCCTCGTACGTCCGCTGCGCCACCCCCACGAACAGACAATCCACCACCAGCAGCTGACTCGTCCGCGAGGACATGGCCGCGGGCCGAAGTTCACTCTCCCGCGAGGTGGAGGTGGTGAGCACGTGGTCGGCGTACTGCGTCACCGGTGAGTTCGGCCGTCCGGTGACGGCGACCGTCGTCGCCCCCCGTTCGAAGGCGGCCCGCAACGGCTCGATGACGTCCCCGGTGGACCCGGAGTGCGTGATCGCGACGGCCACGTCACCCGCCCTCAGCTGCACGGCGTTGGTGACGGCCAGGTGCGGATCGCCGGGGGCGTGCGCGATCAGCCCTATCCGCAGCAGCTTCTGCGTGAGGTCCTGGGCGACGAGCCCGGACGCCCCGATGCCGTACACATCGGTCCGCCGGGCACCGGCGAGCGCGTCGACGGCCGCCCCGAGCTGCGCCGTGTCGAGGCCGGCGGCCGTGTCCGCGAGGGTCTGCCGTTCCTCGTGGGCGAGTTTCGCGACGACGTCGGCGAGCGGGTCGTCGACGGCGATGTCGGTGGTGAGGGCGGGCGCGCGGCCCGACTGCTGCTGCGCGGCGAGCCCGGCGAGGGCGAGCCGCAGGTCGCGGTAGCCGGGATAGCCGAGCAGCCGGGCGGTGCGCACGACGGTCGCCTCGCTCGTGCCGGTGAGCTGCGCGAGTCCGGTGACCGTGAGGGCCGCGCAGCCCGCGGGGTCGCCGGCGACGGCCTCGGCGACGCGCTGCATGGAGCGGGTCATGGACGGGGCGAGGGTGCGCACCTTGGCGGCGAGCGCGCCCGGGGCGGGTGGCCGCGCGTTTCCCGGGCGGCCCCGGGGCGGAGTGGAACGGTCCTCGGTGAAAGTTTCCTTCACGTCCTCGTTCACTCGTGAAAAGTATTTTCGACTCGGGCTCTCGGTCAAGACCCCGCACAATGGGACCATGGATCCGGTAAGCCCCCTGGAACAGACGTTGCACGCCGCCCGCGCCCTGGTGCTCGCCGATCTCGTCGCGGGCGACGTGGCCCAGGCGGACGTGGTCTCGCTGGTCGAGGACTCGGTCGTACAGCGGCGCTGGTGGGTCGAGCAGTGGCCCGAGGGCGCGGGGTACGTGGCGGGGCTGGTCGCCCAGGACGTGCAGGACGCGCTGCTGGAGCGGTACGGCCGCTGGCCGCTGTGCCCGGTGTGCGGCTCGGGCGACCCGCACGCGCTGGACGTCGAACCCGAACTCGGCCCCGACCCGCACTGGGTGTGCCACAAGGCGGGCGTCAAGGTCGCCTCCATCGGCTCCCTGGGGCACGCCATGGGCGGGGCGACGTCCTCGTGACGGTGTACATCGACCCGCCGAACTGGCCGGGCCACGGCCGGATGTGGTCCCACCTGGTCAGCGACGTCTCCTACGCCGAGCTGCACGTCTTCGCCGAGCACCTGTCCGTCCCGCGCCGCGCCTTCGAACGCGACCACTACGACATCCCCGCGCACCGCTACGCCGACGCGGTGCGCGCCGGTGCCGTGGAGGTCAGCAGCCGCGAGGTGGTGCGGCTGCTGCACGGGGCGGGGCTGCGCAGGCGCAAGAGCGACGCACGCCGGTGACGGTCACCGGCCGGCGCGCAGCTCGAAGGCCGGTCCCTCGCCGTCCTCGCTCACCCGGGTGAATCCGGCGCGGACGAGCACCGCCTGGGAGGCGGTGTTGGCGGGGTCGGTGGTCGCGAACAGCGAGTTCACGTCGGAGCGGGCCAGCGCCCAGTCGGCCAGGGCGCGCAGTGCCTCGGTCGCGTAGCCGTTGCCGCGGGCGGCCTCGACCAGGTCGTAGCCGATCTCGACGCGGCCCTCCTCGTCGGGCGCGGAGTGGAAGCCGAGGCCGCCGATCGCGCGGCCGTCCTCGCGGCGGACCAGGGCGAAGACCCCGAACTCGGGCCGGTGCACGCCTGTTTCGTACGCCTTCAGCAGGAGGCCCGCCGCGTCCCTGGTGCCCTCGTAGGGGCCGCCCTCGATCCACTCGAAGCCGCCGTCGCCGCCCAGGCGCAGGTCGCGGGCCTCGGCGGGGCGGATGCCGACGAGGTCGAGCCGGTCGGCGGGCAGGACGAGGTTGTTGCGCCAGCGCCACTCGGTCACGGGGGCGCGGCCGGGGAGTTCGCCGCGGCCGGTGGCCCACAGCAGGGTCTCCCAGGGCGTCGGGCCGGGCTGGACGTGCGGGAAGAGGAAGGTGAGGACGAACTCGGCGAGTTCCTCGGCGGGGCGGTAGGGGATCTCCAGGCCCTGCGCGATGTCGTGCGTGTGCAGCAGCACCTCGGCGACCCCCATCGCGGCGAACCCCACGCGGTCGGCGCTGCGGAACGGGTACGGGTGGAAGGCGCGGGCCCCGCGCGGCGCGGTGCGCACGGCGGCGGCGAGCAGGGCGCCGGTGGCCCGGACGACGTGCAGGACACCGGAGTTGTCGGTGCCCTCGTCGAGGCTGACCTCGAAGGGCACGTAGTCGTCCTGGGCGTCCCCCGCCAGGTTGGCGGCGTAGCCGATGAGGTCGTCGGCGACATGGACGGCCGTCTCGTGGCAGCTCCACTCCAGGCGCCCCGCCTTCACTCCCTCCCAGTCCCGGTCGACCACCGTCCCCAGGGTCGCCACACAGTCCGCGACGGCCTCCGTCACCTGATCCCCGCCCATTGCACGCATGGGCGGCACCTTAGGACGGCGGATCCCCGGCGGTCGACAGCATTTCCAGCTCGGCGGCGAGGTTGTAGCGGGCGGTCGCCTCCCAGTTGGCGCGTCCGTACGGGGTTCGGAACAGCCGGGGCAGGTCCAGGAGTTGGCGCAGGACGGCGGAACGGCCCGCCCGGAAGGCGTCGTTGGGCACGAAGTGGTATTCCTCGCGCACCTCGGCGGTGTAGGCCGCGTACGCGGCGGGCGGGGCGGCGAGGATCGCCAGGTCGGCGTCGCACAGCACCTCACCGTTGCGGTCGCCGGGGGCGGGGTCGTGGGTGACGGTCAGCCGGACCAGACGCGCCACCTCGGCGGTCGCGGACGCGGACACCCCGGCCTCGGGGAGGGCGCGCTCGGCGAGGCGGGCCGAGCGCTCCTCGTTCTCCGAGCGGTCCGGGGCGTACACCGCGTCGTGGAACCAGGCGGCGAGCCGGACCAGGTCCGGGTCGTCCGCGTACTCCTCCAGCGTGTCGACGTGGTCGAGGACCGCGGTGAGGTGGGTCAACGTGTGGTACCGGCGCTGCGGCTCCTGCCAGCGGTCCAGCAGGGCGTCGGCGTAACGGGAGGGGTCGGGGCGGCGGGCGTCCTCCTCCCCTGTCGTGCGCAGCGCGCGCAGCCAGCGGGAACGCAGGTCGTCGAGATCGGCCATGCGTGCATTCTCCCGCGCGCCGCTGACATCCCCCTAGCGTGGGAGGCATGACTGTTGCCGACGTACGTGATCCCCAGCTGCCCGGACGTCTCCTCACCGTCGAGCGCGACACCCTGATCCCGCTCCTGCGCGCCCGCCCCGACGCGGACTTCGCGCTGCCGACCGCCGCGTGTCCGGGGTGGACGGTGCGGGATGTGCTCGCGCACTGCTCGTCCGCCCTGATGCGGGTGGTGGACGGCCGTTTCGAGGAGGGGGTGTTCTCGCCCGCGTCGAACGACCGGGACATCGCGGAGCGCGCCGACTGGTCCCACGCGCGGGTGCTGGACGAACTGGAGCGTGGCATGACCGAGGCCGGGGAGGTGATCGCGGGGCGGGCGGACGGCGTGCTGGACCGGGTCGCCCTCGGGGAGTGGGTGCACGCCGGTGATGTCCGCGACACCCTCGGGGAGCCGGGGGCGTACGCGGGCGCGGGCCTGCCGGACGCCCTCGCGCTGCTGGCCCAGGTGACCCGGCAGCGGGGACACCTGCGGTTGCAGGCCGACCTGGACGACGTGGACGAGCCCCTGCAACTGGGCGAGCCGAGCGGGACCCGGACCCCGGCCCGTTTCATCGGGGACGCGGCGACGCTCGTACGGCTGTACACCGGACGGTCCGCGGACGGGGCGTCGTACGAGCTGACGGGGGCGGAAGCGAAGGAGCTGAACCTGTACGGGTGAACCTCTCCGGCGCCGGCCCTCTTCGGTCGGGCCGGGCCCGGGAGGCGGTCTCGCGGCCGTCGGTGTTCCCCGCGTACCCTGGATTGGACTAGACCTCCTGTGGTCGGTCGCATGGGTACACGGGGAACACCACGGAAGGGGCCCTATGAGCACGCGTGCAGTCCTGGAGGTGATCGCCCTCGACGTCGAGGACGCGGTCGCCGCCCAGGCCGGAGGCGCGGACCGCCTCGAACTGGTCACCGACATGGCGGCCGACGGGCTGACGCCCCCGCCCGGGACCTTCGCCGCGATCAGGGCCGCCGTCCACCTCGACCTGCGCGTGATGCTGCGGCTGGCGGACGGGTTCGCCGCCGGGGACGTCGGCCGTCTGCTGGACGTGGCCGGGGAACTGCGCACGGCGGGCGCCGACCAGTTCGTGCTCGGGTTCCTCGACGCGGCCGGCGGGGTGGACCTGCGCGCGGTGGAGCGGGTGGCGGAGGCGCTGGCGGGCTGCCGCTGGACCTTCCACCGCGCGATCGACCGGGCCGCCGACCGCGACGCCCTGCGCAAGGAGCTCGCCGACCTGCCCGGCCTGGACACCTACCTCACGGCGGGCGCCGCGCAGGGCGTGGACGAGGGCCTGCCCACGCTGCTGGCGGAGGCCCGCCGGCGCGGCGAACCGGGCTACGAGCAGACCCTCCTGGTGGGCGGCGGGCTACGGCTCGACCACGTCCCCGACCTGCTGGTGGCAGGGATCGACGCCTTCCACATCGGGGGAGCGGCCCGCCCCGGCGGCTGGACCGGCCCGGTGTCGGAGGCGGCGGTGCGGGAGTGGCGCCACGCACTGGACCGCCCGCGAGCGACCCCACCCAGGGTTGCGGCCCCACACTGATCCGCCACTCCGTCACTCAGCCGCGACGTCCCCCGACCCGGCCGTTCACAGACGGCACCCAAGGAGCCCGGCCCCCTCGGCGGGGGTGGGCATCTCTCGGCCAGTCGGGTGGGCCCGGTGCCCGGCAGGCCAGGAGCCGGTGGGGCCTCCCCGTCCTGGTGGGTCGGCGACCCCACGGGCACCCGCAGTCGGCCGCGATCAGCAGACGGCGGCCCGCCGGTCCTGGCTCCCGGCCGGGGTGGGCGTCCCTCGGCCCGGCGGGTCGGCAGCCGGGTGGGGCCCCGGCCCGGCGGGTCGCCAGCCGAACGGGTCGTCGGTTCGGCGGGCCGCCAGTCCGGTCGGCCCCTAGCCGGGCGGGACCCCTGGCCCGGTGGCCCTCTCCAGCCCCGTGGGCGTTCGTGCCGGTCAGGTCAGTTGCGGTGGGAGTGGGGCCGTGTGGGTCACGATCAGTCCGGACACCGCTCGGGTCAGCGCCACGTACAGCCGCCGCAGGCCCGTCCGCTCGTCCGGCTCGCCGTCCACCACCGCCTGCGGCTCGTCGAGGACCACGTAGTCGTACTCCAGACCCTTGGCGAGCGAGGCGGGGACCAGGGTGAGGCGGGTCTCGGCCGTGGTCTCCTCACCGGGGGACAGGTGGCCGACACCGGCCGCCGTCAGCGCCTCGGCGAGCGCGGGCACGCGCGCGTCCGCCGCGATCAGCCCCGTCGAACCCTCGTTGCGCAGCAGCTCCGCGCACGCCGCGACCACGTCGGCGGCCTCGGTGACGGCACGGACGGCGAAGAAACCCGGGTTCTCACGGACCGAGGCGACCGGGGTGAGGCCGGGCGCGATGTGCGGGAGGAGCCGGGAGGCGTAGGTGATCACGTCGGTCGGTACGCGGAAACCCGCCGTCAACTCCTCGATCACGCCGTCCGCCTTGCCGAGGTGGGCCAGCGCCTCGTCCCAGCTCCGGGTGGCCCAGGGCGTGGTGCCCTGCGCCAGGTCGCCGAGGACGGTCGCCGAGCCGGTGGTGCAACGGCGGCCCACCGCGCGGTACTGCATGGGAGAGAGGTCCTGCGCCTCGTCCAGGACGACGTGGCCGAGGGAGTGCGTGCGCTCCACCAGATCCGTCGCCTCGTCGATCAGCACGGCGTCCGCGGGCGACCACCTGGCCGACTTCACCGACCGTACCGGCTTGGCCCACAGGATCGTCTTCTGCTCGTCCTCGGTGAGGATCCCGTCGGCGTGCTCGGCCAGGAAGTCCGCGTCGGTGAGCAGGCGCAGGACCAGTTTCGCGGGGTCGACCGGCGGCCACACCTGCTTCACGGCCGCCTTCACCGCCGCGTTGCGCGCCACCGAGTCCTGCACGCGGTCGTCGGGCGCCTCCCCCGACCGCTCCATCTGCACCAGCACGGCGTGCGCGATGCGCTGCGGCAGGGCCTCGCGCGCGGCGCCGTACCGGATGCCCCGGTCCAGCAACTCACGCACGATGTCCTCCAGTTCGTACGCGGGAACGCGCCAGCGCCGGGAGCCGCGGACCACCACGACCGGCTCGGTGGGCATCGTGACGTGCGCGTAGACGGCCCGGCGCAGGACCTCCGCCATCCGGGCGTCGCCCTTGACGACCGCGGCGGCCGCGTCGTCGCTGCCCCGGAGCTCGACGTGCCGGCCCACCAGGTCGTCCACCGTCGCCTGCTGGACCGTCAGCTCGCCCAGCGCGGGCAGCACCTGCTCGATGTAGTGCAGGAAGGACCGGTTCGGGCCGATGACGAGGGTGCCGGTGCGGGCCAGCCGCTCCCGGTGCGCGTACAGGAGGTAGGCCACCCGGTGCAGGCCGACGGCCGTCTTCCCGGTGCCGGGGCCGCCCTGCACGCACACCGTGCCGCCGAGCCCGCTGCGCACGATCTCGTCCTGCTCCGGCTGGATGGTCGCGACGATGTCGCGCATCGGGCCGACGCGCGGCCGCTCGATCTCCTGCTGGAGCAGCTTGCTGGTACGGGCCGCCTCGCCGGGGTCGGAGAGGTGCTCGTCCTCGTACGCGGTGATCTCGCCGCGGGTGTACCCGAACCGGCGGCGCAGCCCGATGTCCAACGGGTCCTTCTTGGACGCCCGGTAGAACGGCTGCGAGACCGGCGCCCGCCAGTCGATGACCATCGGGTCGCCGTCGTGGTCGTGCACGTGCCGGCGCCCGATGTAGAAGCGCTCCCCGTCCGCGCCCTCGGCCTGGTCGGCGCCGGGGGCGTGCAGGTAGTCGAGGCGGCCGAAGAAGAGCGGGGTGTCGCTGAGGTCGGCCAGCGCCTTGATGCGCTCGTCGATCTGGCGGGCCAGTACCTCGGCGTTGACCCAGTTCGCGGTCACGTCGCGGATGTCCAGTGACTCGACGTCCTCGCGCATGGCGCGCAGGGCCGACCGGGACGCGGCGAGGTGCGCACGCTCACGGGAGAGGGGGTCGGTCGCGGGTGCGGTGGCGGGTGTGGGTGTGGTGGCCGTCGCGGTGGGGCGGTCCGTGAGCGGGTCGTGGGCGGGCGTGGACAAGGGGGTGCCTCCGAGGGCCTGCGGTGGACGGCGCGTGCGGTTGTCGCGCGGGTGGCGATCAGCCGACCGGTTTCCGTCCGGCCGGCGGCACTCCGGGGAGGGAGGCGGGCAAGAGCGGAGATTGTAGTGAGGTGGGGGCGGGGGAGGCCAACGGATTTCCCTCGGCGCTCCTCCCCCTAGGGGAGGCAGCACCCTGAAGGCCGGTCGGAGGTAGGGGTCGGGGTCCATCCCGGGGTGGACGGGAGGAAGCCGGAAATTGGACCCGTGGACCGATGCCGCGCTTATGCCCGAAGTACGACCATTGAGACATGAGCGCAGCAGCCATCACACCAGCCCCCAGCCGTCCGCCGGGCGCCACAGCCGTGGACGGCGCACCCCACCACCGCCTGGGCGACGCCCTGCGAGCCGTCAAGGTCTTCGTCACCGCGGCGTTCAGCGTCGCCATACTCGGCGAGTACGGCGAGGAAGCGGGCATACACCGCAAGTGACGGCATAGGGTCTCCACCGTGCCGAACCGCACGGTGCCGTCACCCTGCCCTCCCCCGCCCCGGTCCCTCTCGTCCCGCCTCCTCCCGTCGCGTCTCCCCCTGTCCGTCTCTCTCCTGTCAGCCTCCCTCACCTCCCTCGCCGCCCTCTGTCTTCTCCTCCACGCTCCGATGGCCGATCTGCTGGTCTACCGGGCGGAGGGCGAGGCGGTGGCGCACGGCGGTGATCTGTACGGCTTCACGGTCACGGAGTGGCGGCTGCCGGCGACGTACCCGCCGTTCGCGGCGGTCCTCTTCGTCCCGACGACCTGGATCCCCGTCCCGGCCCTGAAGGTGGCGTTCCTCGCGGGCAACGCGCTCCTGCTCGCCTGCCTCGTCACCCTCTCCGCCCGGCTGGCCGGCCGCACCGCGCCCCTGCCCGTGCTCTGCGCGGCGACCGCGGGCGCCCTCTGGCTGGAGCCGGTCTTCCAGACCCTCCTCTTCGGCCAGATCAACCTGGCGATCACCTGCCTGGTCCTGTGGGACCTCACCCGCCCGTCCGGCGCCCGCGCCAAGGGCCTGGCCCTGGGCATCGCGACCGGCATCAAACTCACCCCGGCGGTCTTCATCGCCTACCTGTTCCTGACCGCACGCAGAAAGGAGGCGGGCGTTGCGACGGCGTCCTTCACGGGCACGGCACTGCTCAGTGCCCTGCTCCTCCCCTCGGCCACCGCGGACTTCTGGACGCGGCGCCTGTTCGAGACCGGCCGGGTCGGCAGGGCCTGGATCGTCGACAACCAGTCGCTCCAGGGCCTGATCGCCAGGTCGCTGCACACCGAGACACCGGGCCTGACCTGGGCGATCCCGACGGCCGCGGTGGCGGCGGCGGGCCTGTGGCTGGCGTCCCGCGTCCACCGCGGAGGCCGTGAGGCGGGGGACTGCGAGGCGGGGGACCGCTGGGGCATCCTCCTCACCGCGTTCACGGCCCTGCTGATCAGCCCGATCAGCTGGTCCCACCACTGGGTGTGGTGCGTCCCGCTCCTGGCCGTGCTGCTCGCCGCGGGCCGCCCGCGCCTGGCCCTGGCCGCCGGAGCCGTCTTCACCGCCCGCACGATGTGGCTGCTGCCCCACGAGGGCGACCTCGACCTGCGTCTCCCGTGGTGGCAACAGCCTCTCGCGGCGCCGTACCCGCTCGTGGGGCTGGCGCTGCTGGCGGGCGCGGCCCACACCCTGCGCCACGCTCCCCGGCGGCCGGGCCGTGCTCAGCTCTCCGTCAGCAGCTCGTCCGCGTCCACGATCCGGTAGGCGTAGCCCTGCTCCGCCAGGAACCGCTGGCGGTGGGCGGCGAAGTCCTGGTCGATCGTGTCCCGGGCGACGACGGAGTAGAAGTGCGCCTGGTGGCCGTCGGCCTTGGGGCGCAGCACCCGGCCGAGCCGCTGGGCCTCCTCCTGCCTCGACCCGAAGGTGCCCGAGACCTGGATGGCGACCGTCGCCTCCGGCAGGTCGATGGAGAAGTTGGCGACCTTGGAGACCACCAGCACGCTGATCTCGCCCTCGCGGAAGGCGTCGAAGAGCTTCTCGCGCTGGGCGTTGGAGGTCTCGCCCTTGATGACGGGGGCGTTCAGATGCTCGCCGAGTTCGTCGAGCTGGTCGATGTACTGGCCGATGACGAGGATCTGCTGGCCCGCGAAACGCTTCACGATCGCCTCCGTGACCTTCCGCTTGGTCGCGGTGGTCGCACAGAAGCGGTACTTCTCCTCGGTCTCGGCGGTGGCGTAGGCGAGCCGCTCCGAGTCGGTGAGGTTGACCCGCACCTCGACACAGTCGGCCGGTGCGATGTAGCCCTGCGCCTCGATCTCCTTCCAGGGGGCGTCGAAGCGCTTGGGCCCGATCAGGGAGAACACGTCCGATTCCCGGCCGTCCTCGCGCACGAGGGTGGCCGTGAGACCCAGCCGCCGGCGCGCCTGAAGGTCGGCGGTGAACTTGAAGACAGGAGCCGGCAGCAGATGGACCTCGTCGTAGACGATCAGGCCCCAGTCGCGGGAGTCGAAGAGTTCGAGGTGCGGGTAGACACCCTTCCGCTTCGTCGTGAGCACCTGGTACGTGGCGATGGTGACGGGCCGGATCTCCTTGCGCGTCCCGCTGTACTCGCCGATCTCGTCCTCGGTGAGGCTCGTGCGCTTCACCAGCTCGTGCTTCCACTGGCGCGCGGAGACGGTGTTGGTGACGAGGATCAGGGTCGTCGACTTGGCCTGTGCCATGGACCCGGCGCCGACCAGGGTCTTCCCCGCGCCACACGGCAGGACGACGACACCGGACCCGCCGTGCCAGAAGTTCTCCACGGCCTGCTTCTGGTACGGCCGCAGCGCCCAGCCGTCCTCGGCGAGCTCGATCGGGTGCGCCTCGCCGTCCACGTACCCGGCGAGGTCCTCGGCGGGCCAGCCCAGCTTGAGCAGGGTCTGCTTGATCTGCCCGCGCTCGGAGGGGTGCACGGCGACGGTGTCGGGGTCGATGCGGGCCCCGACCAGCGGGGTGATCCGCTTGGAGCGCAGGATCTCCTCCAGCACCGGGCGGTCGGTGGTGGTCAGCACCAGCCCGTGCGCCGGGTGCTTGCTGAGCGTCAGCCGGCCGTAGCGGTCCATGGTCTCGGCGATGTCGACCAGCAGCGCGTGCGGTACCGGGTAGCGGCTGAACTCCACCAGCGCGTCCACGACCTGCTCGGCGTCGTGACCGGCCGCCCGCGCGTTCCACAGGCCCAGCGGGGTCACCCGGTAGGTGTGGATGTGCTCGGGTGCCCGCTCCAGCTCGGCGAAGGGCGCGATGGCCCGACGGCAGTCGTCCGCCCGCTCGTGGTCCACTTCGAGGAGCAGGGTCTTGTCGGACTGGACGATCAACGGACCATTCACGCGCGGCACCCTTTCCCTTCGGTCCATGCGGCCATCGCCATGGCGGCCATCGTCACGGACCAAAGTTCCAGTGTGCCTGAAGCGCGAGCGATCATCTTCGCCGTCGTACGCACTGTGCTCCGCCTGCGCCCGGTGTCCGCGGCTGTCCGATCGTCCTGCGCAACCTTGAGCCGGGCCGGCGGCCGCGGCCCGGACCCACGTCGGCCTGCCGGCGAACGCCCCGGTGCGGGATGGCTGACCGCCCGGCCGGCGCGACAGGCGCGACCGGCCACGACGGTGGCGCGGGCGGTCGACGTCCTGGTGGGGTCCGTCAGAAGGGCCCTAGTCCTCCGCCAGTTCCGCCACGCCGGTCACCCGGTGCAGGGGGTAGGTGCGGACCTCGTCGGCCGTGTGGTCGTACGCCGTGACGAAGCCGCCCTCCACGCGGATCGGGGCGATGACCCGCTGGCTGGCGGTGCCCTCGGCGTTGACGTAGCCGATCCAGAGGGTGCCGCCGGTGAGGACGGCGGCCTGCATGGTGGCGAGGGTCTCGGCCGCCGTGGTGCGCGGGAGCTCCCCGCCCGACACCGTCGTGCCGGTGGGCTTGCGCGGGGTGGTGGCGGCGAGGTCGCCGGCGCGGATCGCGCGGATCGCGGCGGCGAGGAGGGTGGGGTCCGGGGCCGGCGGGCCGTCCGGAACCGGCTCGGGGGCGGTGCGCGGCGGGGTGCGGTGGGCGTGGGCGCGGGTGATCAGGACGTCGCCCTCGGCGGACTCGGCGGCGGGCGCGTAGCCCATCGCGCGCAGGCCCTCCAGGAGGGTCGCGGGGTCCGCCTGGGTGGCGAGGACGGTCGGGGCGAGGCGGCGCAGGCGCAGGGCGGCGGCCCGCTTGTCGGCCATGATCTCGCCCAGCACCGTGTCGTCGTCGCAGCGGACGTACGCCGAGGCCGCCCCGACCCGCAGATGGCCGTGTCTGCGGGCCACGTCGTCGATCAGGTAGGCGAGCGGCTGCGGGACCGGGGTGCGGGAGTGGGTGGTGAGGAAGTCGTGCAGGTCGGCGGCGGTGCGGCCGGCGTCGAGGGCGCGGCGGACGGAGGCGGGCGTGAAGCGGTAGACCGTGGCGCCGCCCTTCGACTCGACGTCGGCGAGGACGCCCAGCGCCTCGGCGAGCGGGCGTCGCAGCGGGCCGGGGGCGACCGCTGTCAGGTCGGCCTGGAGCAGTACGTGGTCGAGGGGCTCGGGAAGCAGCGGGGCGAGGAGCCGGCCGGCGGTCGCGGTGGCGACCGCCTGCTCGGGCGGGGAGAGGGGTTCCCGGGCGGGGACGGGACGGTGATGGTGCACGGGGAGCTTGTCGCCGGGTCCGGAGCCGGGGCCGGCGGGCGGCGGTTCGGCGGCCTTCGCGGGTGCGGGGGCGCCGAGCAGCGCGCGGCCGTGCGCCGACAGCGCCCCGCGTCCGGTCACGCCGAGCAGCTCGGCCTCGGACAGGGTCCAGCGCGCCAGCCGGGTGCGCAGGTCGTCGCCCTGCTGCTGCGGGCCGCGCAGCGGGCGTTCCCAGCGGAGCCTGGCCAGCACCGACTCGGCGCCGGGAGCGGTGCCTTCCGGGAGCCCGGCCAGCAGGGTCAGCACCCGGTGCCGTACCTCCGGTGCGGCGGACCGGTCCAGGCCCGGACCGAGGGCCGACAGGGCGCGGTCCTTGGCGTCCCGGCCGCCGATCAGGCCGGGGGTGCGGGTCGCGGTCAGCCAGGCCTCGGCCAGCTGGGCCCAGCGTTCGGCGGGCGGGCGGTCCAGCCACTCGTCGTAGGCGGGGGTCGCCGCGTAGCGTTCGTCGGCCTCGCCGTCGGAGGCGAGCAGCCCGGCGCCGTACGCCAGCTCGACCCAGAAGGCGGCGACCGGTTCGGGCACGTCCAGGGCCACCGCCGTGCGCTTCAGGTCCCGGACGCTGAGCCCGCCGGCCCGCAGCACGGAAGGGCCGCCCTCGTCCCAGTCCTTCAGCAGCTCCTCGACGGTCGCGAGCGCGGTGTACGCCTGTCCGGCCGCGGTGGCGTCCACCACCTGCGGACGGTGCGTGGCGGCCGGCTCCACGGCGGGCGGCACCGGCTCCGGCGCACGGTGCGCGCGGCCCTCGCGCAGGTGCAGGGCGACCTCGCGGGGCAGGACCACCGTGCCCGGGGAGGTCGGCAGCAGCAGACCGCGGTCGAGGAGCCAGCGCAGATGGGCCGCCGGTTCGGGGGTGACCTGGCCGTACGGCGGCCCCCAGACCAGCCGGCCCAGCACCTCACGCGACTCCGCGGGCGCGGCGGCGAGCAGCCTGGCCATCTTCCTGCGGTGGCCGAACAGCTTGGTGAGCGCGTCCACCGCGGACACCGGGTCATGGGTGGAGGGCAGCCCGGCGGTGGTCAGGATCTCCTGGATCCGGCCCGGGGACATCCCCGAGGTGGCCTCCCGCACGGTCGGGCCGAGACCGGTCGGGGACGGGTGCTGCGGGGACGGCGCGAGCACCTCCCGCGCGGTCCGCACCAGCCGCAGCCGCTCGTCGTCGCCCCACACGAGGGCCTGGTCCCGGAGCGCACCGAGAGCGGCCGGCAGGGCGGCGGTCACGGCCGGGTCGCCGTCGTCGCCGGCCATCAGCCGCAGCAGCTCCGGGTACGGCGCCGGATCACCGGCAACCGCCAGCGCCTCCGCGGTCTGCAGGGCGAAGCGGTCCAGCCGCTCCAGGGCGCGCAGCACCGAGGCGCGGGTGCCCGCCCGGGTGGCCAGCTGGGTGAGGTCGGTGGGGACGGGGGTGATGAGGTCGGGGCGGGCGCGCAGCAGTACGGCCAGGGAGGCGTCGTCCCTGGCGCGGAGCGCCTCCGCGAGGGAGCGCGGCGGTGTGGCCGGGTTGCTCATCGGACCCACGGTAGCGGGTACGACGTCGGGACCGGCATCAGCTGTCCGGGCCACGCCACCTCCGGCGACACCCGCACGCACCGCCCGCCGACGGCCGGTGCCGTACCGACATCGGCCGTGGCCTGCGCTACCGTCGTTGCGGGTCATTCAACGCATAGGCCCCGGAGGGGACTTCGTGGGTATCGAGAGCGATCAGGTCGTCTACGAGTATCTGAGCCGGGTCGGGGACATCGCGCACCAGCGCCAGTTGTCGTCGGCGGAACGCATGCGGCTGGTGTCCGGGCTGCGCAACGAGATCGACCGGCACCGGTCGAAGGCGACCGTCGACAGCCCCGCCGCCGTACGCCGCATCCTGGACCGGCTGGGCACGCCCGACGAGGTCGTCGAGGCGGCGGGCGGTACGACGGACGGTGCGCCGCAGCCGGCGCCGGCCGCGGTGCCGGTCCAACCGGACGGGGGCCCGCCGACGGGCGCGTCCGGGCCGTCGGGCGCGTCGGGTGCGGCGGGCGCGTCCAAGGCGTCGGGCTCGTCCGGTGAGTCACGGCGGGTCGTACCGCGGCCCCGGCCCGCCGAGCCGGGCGGGCCCGGGCAGGGGGGCGCTCCCACCGACTGGTGGCGGGTGGACAGCAGTCCGTTCGGGGACGTCGACAGTGTGCCCGGGTTCGTCGGCGGTGTGGAGATCCCGGAGATGCTCCGCAGGCCGGGCTTCCAGAAGGAGGAGCCGGGGGACGGCTCCGGTGGGGCCGCCGAGCCCGCGGAGGCGGCCCCCGTGGTCGAGGCCGCGGCGGCGCCGCGCCGGGGGATCCGCTTCGTCCCCCGCCCGGCGGCCGGCTGGACCAACCCGCTGCTCCT
Source organism: Streptomyces sp. NPDC021562 (assembly GCF_040640875.1). Classification (NCBI taxonomy): domain Bacteria; kingdom Bacillati; phylum Actinomycetota; class Actinomycetes; order Kitasatosporales; family Streptomycetaceae; genus Streptomyces; species Streptomyces sp. NPDC021562. The sequence goes on along the minus strand of NZ_JBFACN010000005.1, from coordinate 342,068 downwards.
GCTCGCCGCGGCGGCCCTGGTGGTGGGCGCGGTGCTCGGCAACTGGTTCGCGCTGATCCTGGGCTGGCTCATCGCCTACGGTTCCCGGCGCCTCACCCCGGCGGAGACCAAGCTGGCGGTGATGTGGGTGCCGGGGTTGTCGGTGGCGGCGGGGCTGGTGTGGCTGTGGGGGCGCAGTGCGGGGCGCTGGGGGGCGCCGATCGCCGAGGGGCACATGAGCGGGGCGGTGGCGGAGACGTGGCCGTGGGTCGTGCGGGGGGCGGCGGTGGGGTCGGCGCTGTTCCTGGTGTGGAGGTCGCAGCGGGCGCGGCCCTAGGGGAGGAGGGCGGCCGTCGTACGGCGGCTGCGGGCCGGTCGGGGCTGATCGCGCAGTTCCCCGCGCCCCTGACGGGTCACGGCACAATGGCCGGTATGACTTCTTGGCCGCTTACCGTCGGGTTCGATCTCGACATGACGCTCATCGACTCCCGGCCCGGTATCCATGCCACCTACACGGCGCTCGCCGAGCGGACGGGGACGTTCATCGACGCCGATCTGGCGGTCACCCGGCTGGGGCCGCCGCTCGCCGAGGAACTGGTCCACTGGTTCCCGGCCGAGCGGATCGCGGAGATGAGTGATCTGTACCGGGCCATGTACCCGGAGATCGCGATCACGGCGACGCCCGCCATGCCCGGCGCCCGGGAGGCGATCGCCGCCGTGCGGGACGCCGGCGGGAAGACGCTCGTGGTGACCGCCAAGTACGAGCCCAACGCGAAGCTGCACCTCGGCCACCTCGGCATCGTCCCGGACGCGGTGGTCGGCGACCTGTGGGCCGAGCAGAAGGCCGTGGCGCTGCGCGAGCACGGCGCGGGCGTGTACGTGGGCGACCACGTCGGGGACGTGCGGGGAGCCCGTACGGCGGGTGCGCTGTCGGTGGCCGTGGCCACCGGACCGTGCGACGCCGGGGAGCTGCGCGCCGCCGGCGCCGACGTGGTGCTCACCGACCTCACCGAACTGCCCGCCTGGCTGGCCCGCTACCGCGCGGACGGCCACCGGGAGGACGGCTACCGGGAGGACGCCGCCCGGGCCTGACGGCGGCCTGCGGCGATCGACTGGAGCACTCCGGCGCCCGCGATCAGGAAGCCGACGCCCATGAGCATGCTCAGCAGGTACATGTAGGTCGGAAAAGGCTTCGCACCGAGGAACAGCGGTATCACGGTGACGAGTGTGGCCACCGTACCGATGAAGAAGACCACGGCACCGGCGCGGATCAGTCGGTCACCGGGCCCGGCGGAATTCGCTTGGGTTTTGTCACGCACTCGACCAGGGTAGTTCCCTGCCCGAAGGAACAACCGGGCGACGTCTTGTCACGCGCCCGAAGACCATTAGCCTTGGTACCGGCGGGTCATGGTCGACCCGCCCGAGTGCTATCAAGGCCCGTTCAGAGCTGTTGCATTCAGAACTTTTCCGAGCAGTTCCCGACGAGATACGAGGACGAGGACAGACGTGCCTACCGGCAAGGTCAAGTGGTTCAACAGCGAGAAGGGCTTCGGCTTTCTCTCCCGCGACGACGGCGGTGACGTCTTCGTCCATTCCTCGGTTCTCCCCGACGGGGTCGACGCCCTCAAGCCCGGTCAGCGCGTGGAGTTCGGCGTCGTCGCCGGTCAGCGCGGTGACCAGGCGCTCTCTGTGGTCATTCTCGACCCCACCCCGTCGGTCGCCGCCGCCCAGCGCAAGAAGCCGGACGAGCTGGCCTCCATCGTGCAGGACCTGACGACACTGCTCGAAAACATCACCCCGATGCTGGAGCGCGGCCGCTACCCCGAGAAGACCGCGGGCAAGAAGATCGCCGGTCTGCTGCGCGCGGTCGCGGACCAATTGGACGTGTAGGCCGCCGGGGAAAGCCGAAGTGAGCGACATACGGACCGACGGGCCGTCCCCCGAACTGCTGGCGCGGATTCGGCGGCAGCGGCGGCACATCCTGGAACTGCTCGCCGTCTGCGCCGTCGGTCTCGTCCCGTGGACGCTCCTGCTGGCGTTCACGCTGCCCAGCGGGTACACGGTCCGCCAGTGGCGGATCACCTGGGTCGGCTTCGACGTCCTGCTCGTGCTCGCGATGGCGTCCACCGCCGTGCTGGGCTGGCGCCGGCACCGGGCCGTCGTGGTGACGGCCGTCGCCACGGGGGCGCTGCTGGTCTGCGACGCCTGGTTCGACGTGTCGCTCGCCCTCGGCACCCCGGACGTGTGGCAGTCGGCCGCGCTGGCGGTCTTCGTTGAGGTGCCGCTGGCGGTGTTCCTCGTCCGCAAGGTCCTGGGAATGCTGGCGCTGGCCGAGTGGCCACCGGCCGACCACCTCACCGACGGCGACCCGCCGGACGGCCCCTGACCTCGGTCAGGGGCCTGATCCCGGTCCGGGGCCCCCTCACGGCCGCGGGCAACCGCCGACCTACGGGAAGTCGAGTGCGTGCGGGCCGAGGGGCGGGACGAGTCCCTCGGCTGCGGCGCGGGTGAGCAGTCCGCGCACCGCGGCGTAGCCGTCCTCGCCGAGTTCCGAGGTGAACTCGTTGACGTAGAGCCCGATGTGCTGGTCGGCGACGGCCGGGTCCATCTCCTGGGCGTGGGCCATGACATAGGGCCGGGAGACCTCGGGATCGTCCCAGGCCGCGTGGACGGACGTACGGATCGAGTCGGCGAGGTGCGTCAGCCGCTCCGCGCCCAGCGAGCGCTTCGCGATGATCGCGCCGAGCGGGATCGGCAGGCCCGTCGTGTCCTCCCAGTGCTCGCCCATGTCGGCGAGCTTGTGCAGCCCGTAGTTCTGGTAGGTGAAACGCGCCTCGTGGATCACGAGGCCCGCGTCGACCTTGCCGTCCCGCACCGCGGGCATGATCTCGTGGAACGGCATCACCACGATCTCGCCGACCCCGCCGTCCGACAGGGTGTCGGCCGCCCAGAGCCGGAACAGCAGGTACGCCGTCGACTTCTCGCTCGGGACGGCGACCGTGCGGCCCGTCAGGTCCACCCCGGCCTCCCGGGTCAGCACCAGCGGGCCGCAGCCCCGCCCCAGCGCGCCCCCGCAGGGCAGCAGCGCGTACTCGTCGAGGACGTACGGCAGCACGGCGTACGACACCTTCAGCGCGTCCGACTCGCCGCGCTCGGCCATGCCGTTGGTGACGTCGATGTCCGCGAAGGTGACGTCGAGCGCGGGGGCGCCCGGGACGCGGCCGTGGGCGAGGGCGTCGAAGACGAAGGTGTCGTTCGGGCAGGGCGAGTAAGCGATCTTCAGCAGGTCACCGGTGGTCATGTGGGTTCCAACCCTCCAAGGCGGGCGCGAGCTTCCCGAAGGCCTCCGTCAGGGCGGCCAGCGCGTCGCCGATGCGCCAGGCGGCGCGGTCGCGCGGGCCGACGGGGTTGGAGACCGCGCGTATCTCCAGGACGGGCACGTCGTGCGCGGCGGCCGCGTCGGCGACGCCGAAACCCTCCATGGCCTCGGCGAGGACGCCGGGGTGCCGGGCGCGCAGTTCGGCGGCGCGGGTGGCGGTGCCGGTCACGGTGGACACGGTGAGCACCGTGCCGGGGCGTGCGCCGGTCACCCCTGCGACCCCACGTACGAGTGAATTCGGTGGACGGTGGCTTACGGTTCCGAAGCCCAGGTCGGTGACCGGCACGAATCCGTCGGCCGTCTCGGCGCCCAGGTCGGCCGCGGTGATCTCGTCGGCGACGACCAGCGAACCCACGGGGGCCTGGGGCTGGAAACCGCCCGCGATCCCGGCGGAGACGACCAGCGCGTAAGGGCGTCCTTCGAGGGCGGCGGCGGTCAGGGCGGTCGCGGTGCCCGCGGCGGCCGCGGCCGGGCCGACCCCGGCGGCGAGGAGGTCGTACCCCCCGGCGGTGCGCAGCAGGGTGCCGGCGGGCAGCCGTACCTCGGTCGTGCGGTCACCGAACGCCGTCGCCACCGCGTCCCGTTCGGCGGGGACCGCGGTGGCTACGAGGACGCGTACGGCGGACGTGGTCAGGCGTCCTTCTTGAGCTTGAAGGACCACAGGCCCTGCACCGACTTGTCGCCCTCCTTGATGGAGACCAGGGTCGAGTTGCCGGATGCGCCGTACTGGGCGTTGAAGAACACGCTGCCCGGGATGGTGCGGTAGGTCTTGGTGCTGGACTCGGTGAGCGCCTGACCGTTCATCAGGATGGTCCAGCCGTTGTCCGCGATCTTCGGGTCGACGCCGAAGCGGACGGTCTCGTCCGGGTCCACCTTGATCGACTTGATCCCGGTGTCCTTGAGGCACTTGGCGAGCGAGGCCGTGTCCAGGGCCTTGCCGTCGTTGTAGCAGGTGGCCTCGGAGTTGACCGAGGCCGTGCCGACGGTGACCGTGGCGATCGGGGTCGGCTTGTCACAGGCAGACAGGACGAGCAGTCCGGCGGAAACGGCGCCGGCGGCGGCGACGACGCGGCGGCGTCGCGAGCGGGAGTGCAGCGTGGTCATGGCCGAAGGCTATCGGGCGCTCTCGGCCCGCTCCCCACGTGGGGTACGGCGTGCCCGGTTCGTTACGCCACTCGCGGGCGCGTGCGGGTGCCGTGCCGGGCCGAGGCCAACAGACCGCGCAGCGTGGCCAGCCAGCCGGCGGCCACCATCGCGGCGGCCACCGCGAGCCCCAGGGTGCCGTTGAGCGGCATCACGATGCCCACCGCGCCGCCGAACACCCACGCCATCTGCAACAGCGTCTCCGAGCGGGCGAACGCCGAGGTCCGCACCAGCTCCGGCACGTCCCGCTGGATCAGCGCGTCCAGGCACAGCTTGGCCAGCGCCTGCGCGAACCCGGCCACCGCGGCGAGGACGGCCACCAGGAAGGCGCCGAAGAACAGGGCCGCCACGATCGCCGTGCCCAGCACCACGGCCACCACCGTCACGATGATGACCTCCGGTGCCCGGGAGCGCAGCCAGGAGCCCACCGCCGTGCCGACCGCGTTGCCCGCGCCCGCGGCGACGCCGACGATCCCCAGCGACACCGCGGCGCTCTCGCCGGTCAGCGGGTGCTCGCGGAGCAGGAACGCCAGGAAGAAGATCAGGAAGCCGGAGAGGCAGCGCAGGGCCGCGTTGGCGCCGAGCGCGTGCGTGACGGCCGGGCCGACGGTCCGCAGCCCCGGCCGCTTCGCCTCCTTGGACTCCCTGCACTCCTTGGACTCCTGGGGGTTTGTCGAGTCCTGCGGGTCCTTCGGGTCGTGCGGGTCCTTCGGGCCCTGCGGGTCCTTCGCGCTCTGCCCGCTCTGGCCGCCCCGCGTGTGCGCTTCCGCGGCGAGCAGCGCCACGTCCTCGCCCTTGGCGGAGTCGACCTTCGGGGGGAGGGTGAAGGAGAGGAACGTCCCGGCGACGAAGATCACGAAGGCGCCGTACAGCGGCCAGGGGTCGCCGACGGCGTGCAGTCCGGCCCCGACCGGCGCGGCCGCACCGGTGGCGAGCAACCCGGCCAGGGTGACCCGGGAGTTGGCCTTCACCAGGGAGAACCGGGGCGGCAGCAGCCGCGGTACGACCGCACTGCGCACGACGCCGTACGCCTTCGACGCGACCAGCACGCCGAGCGCGGCCGGATACAGCTCCAGTCCGCCGCTCGCCACGGCCCCGGCGATGATCAGCGCGAGCAGTGCCCGGGCGAGCATCGCGCCGGCCATCGCGGCCCGGCGGCCGTGCGGCAGCCGGTCCAGGAGGGGGCCGATGACGGGGGCGAGGACCGTGAAGGGGGCCATGGTGATGGCGAGGTAGAGCGCGACCCGCCCCCGGGCCTCGTCCGTCGGCACCGAGAAGAACACCGTCGAGGCGAGCGCGACGGTGATCATGACGTCGCCGGCGCCGTTCACCGCGTGCAGTTCGATCAGTTTCCCGAGGCCGGACTCGCCCGCGCCGTGCGCGTGCGTGGCCTTGCGGATACCCCGGGCGGTACCGGTCACCGGGAGGTGCAGGGCACGGCCGACCGAGCGGGCGGCACCGCGCATCCGGCCCGCACCGCTACCGACCCCGGCGGAGCGTTGGGGGGACTTCGCGGTTGCCACGTGCTTCATAGTGCCCTGAGAGTGCAGTTCCTAGTGCACTTTGTCGCCAAGCGAACCGGCGCAGGCAGTGGCGGTGGAACGCCCCGCAGGGGCGCGGGGACCAGCGCGACCGGCCCCCACCGGGCTCCCGTCGGCCCCCACCGGGCTCCCGTCGGCCCGCGGCCGGGCGACGACCGGTGCGCGCCCCCGCCGTCGTCGGCCCCGCCGGACTGTCCCCCACCACCGGCGACGGGGTAGCGTGCGTATCTCAGCCATAGCGCAGAATGGATGGCATAGGTGCGCCCGAGCGCGATCGGACGCGGACGTCGATGCGGCCCACAGGTCCGCTCCGTCCGCCCCACCGCCGGAGGCGACCGCACTCGTGAGACGGCGTAGGAGAGAAGCGATACCTGTGAGCGCAGCGACAACGCGAAGCCGCACCCCCGACCGTCTGTGCGCCGAGGCGGTCGACCTCGCCCGTGCCGCCGCCGAGGAGGCCGCGGCACCCGGGGTGGTGGGAGAGCACGCAGGCGCGGTGGCCGAGGGCGATCGCGTCGTCACGCACTTCTTCGAGTGCAAGGAACTCGGGTACCGCGGCTGGCGCTGGGCGGTGACGGTGGCCCGTGCCTCCCGGGCCAAGGTCGTCACCCTGGACGAGGTGGTGCTGCTGCCCGGCCCCGACGCCCTGCTGGCCCCTGAGTGGGTGCCGTGGAGCGAGCGGCTGCGCCCCGGTGACATGGGTCCGGGCGACCTGCTGCCCACCGAGGCGGAGGACCTGCGCCTGGAGCCCGGCTACACCGGTGAGGACGGGCCGGAGCCCAACTCCCCGGTCTCCGAGGAGATGGAGGAACTGGCGGAGGCGGAGGACGCCGACGTCACCGCGGGCACCCCCGCGCACCTCCCGACGGTGCCCTCCCGGGGCACGATCGCCTCGGTCGCCGAGGAACTCGGCATGCGCCGGGCGCGGGTGCTGTCCCGGTACGGCCTGCATGTCGCCGCCGACCGCTGGGAGGAGGCGTTCGGCGCCAAGACCCCGATGGCGCAGGCCGCCCCCGCGACCTGCGTCAGCTGCGGTTTCCTCAGCCCCATCGGCGGCTCCCTCGGGCAGGCCTTCGGTGTCTGCGCCAACGAGTTCTCCCCGGCCGACGGCCGCGTGGTCTCCCTCGCCTACGGCTGCGGCGGCCACTCGGAGGCCGCGGTCATGCCGAAGACCCCGCAGCCGGCCCCGCCGGTGATCGACGAGACGAGGGTCGACCCCTTCCCCCTCCGCCCGGCCGCCGACTCCGGCTCGGTCCCGGCGACCTCGGACGAGGAGACGGCCGAACTGGGCCACTCCTAGGCGGACGGCGCGCTTCCGACCCCAGGGCCGCGTGCCGCTCCCGCCCGTCCGGAGCGGCACGACCCCCGCCGGCACGTCCCAGCCCCCGCCGCCGCCCAGTCCGGGAACCGACGCCACCCTGCTCCCCCTCGGCCCGGCTTCGTCAGTCGCCCGCCGGCACGGCCCGGCGCCCAGCGCCGCCGCCCTGGCCGGGAAGCGGCGGCGCCGCCTTGCTCCCGCTCGGCCTTGCTACCCGCCCCGGCTTCGTGACGTCGCCCGCCGGCACGGCCCAGCGCCCGATGCCGCCGCCCTGGCCGGGGACCGGCGCCGCCTTGCTCCCCTCGGCCCCGCCGCCCGCCCCGGCTTCGTGACGTCGCCCGCCGGCACGGCCCAGCGCCCGATGCCGCCGCCCTGGCCGGGGCCCGGCGCCGCCTTGCTCCCCTCGGCCCCGCCGCCCGCCCCGGCTTCGTGACGTTGCCCGCCGGCACGGCCCAGCGCCCGATGCCGCCGCCCTGGCCGGGGACCGGCGCCGCCTTGCTCCCCTCGGCCCCGCCGCCCGCCCCGGCTTCCTCACGTGCGCCGCAGTGCACTGCCCCCGGCCGTCGGCAGGAACGCACCGGCCGCCGTCCCGAGAGCCGCCGGCAGGCCTCCCTCGGCGCCGCGGCTCTCGGCGCGGGCCTGACCGGCGGCCGTACCCGAGGGACCGTCCGCGGCGGGCCCGGCGCGGCCGGCAATCGCCCGCGGGCGCGGTCTCGAAAGTGTGAGAGGGGCCGCGTGCGCGGCGTGGGTGCTTCGCCGCTCCCGCGCCCTGCTCCGAGAGTGAGGTCGGTGAATATGCCGGCGGCCCACTCGGGCGGGAGTGCCCGTGCCCGGCCCGGGAGCGACGCCGACCCGGTGGACCCGGAGCGGCCCGATGCCACGGTCGCGACGCTCCGGAAGCTCCCGGTCGAGGTCGGCGGCCTCCAGCCGACGACCCCCGGGCGAGGCGGTACCTTCGTGCTCACGCCGATGAGGAGAGTGAACGTGAGCAAGTTCGTGCGGCCCGCAGCCGAGGGTGCCGACCCGTTCGGGACCGCCCGTCTCCGGCGAGGTGTCCTCGACGCCTGGGCCACCAGCCCCGCCCGGTTCCGTGAGGACGCCAACGCCGAGGAGGACCTGGTCCTCGGCGGCTACCGGGACCGGCTCGTCGTGGAGCTCGCGCAGAACGCGGCCGACGCGGCGGCCCGCGCCGGCGTCCCCGGCCGCTTCCGCCTCACCCTGCGCGACGGCGTCCTGTTCGCCTCCAACACCGGCGCCCCGCTGGACGCGGCCGGCGCCGAATCCCTCTCCACCCTGCGCGCCTCCGCGAAGCGGGAGGAGACCGAGGGGTCCGTCGGCCGGTTCGGCGTCGGCTTCGCGGCCGTGCTCGCGGTGACGGACGAGCCCGCCGTCGTCGGCCGGCACGGCGGCGTCCGCTGGTCCCTCGCCGAGGCCCGGGAACTGGCCGAGGAGACCGCGGCGCACAGCTCCGGGCTCGGCGACGAGATCCGCCGCCGGGACGGTCATGTCCCGCTGCTCCGGCTCCCGTTCGCCGCCGAGGGAACCGCCCCGGACCCGTACGACACCGTCGTCATCCTGCCACTGCGGGACACCGCCGCCGCCGACCTCGCCGAGCGCCTCCTGGACGCCGTCGACGACGCCCTCCTGCTCGCCCTGCCGGGGCTGGAGGAGGTCGTGATCGAGAACGGCGACCAGCCGGTCCGCACCCTGCGCCGCGACACCGACGGCGCCCACACGGTCGTGTCGGACTCACGGCACGGCACGACCCGCTGGCGTACCGTCTCCGCGCACGGCGCGCTCACCCCGGACCTGCTCGCGGACCGGCCGGTCGAGGAGCGGCTGCGTCCGCACTGGTCGCTGACCTGGGCCGTACCCACCGACGGCCAGGGCGCCCCGGACCGCCCGCGCACCGCCTCCGTCGTGCACGCGCCCACCCCCAGCGACGAGCCCCTCGGCGTGCCCGCCCTGCTCATCGCGTCCTTCCCGCTCGACACCACCCGCCGGCACACCGCCCCCGGCCCGCTCACCGACTTCCTGGTGCAGCGCGCGGCCGACGCGTACGCCGAACTGCTGGCCGGCTGGCGGCCGGTGGGGGAGGAGATCATCCACCTCGTGCCCGGCCCGCTCGGCAAGGGCGAGCTGGACGGCGCGCTGCGCCAGGCGATCCTGGACCGGCTGCCGCGCACCGCCTTCCTGCCGCCGGCCGTCGAGCCCGGCGGCGCCGAGGACGCCGACGACCCCGGCCTTCCGGAGGCGCTGCGCCCGCGGGACGCGGAGATCGTGGAGGGGGCGGGCGCGGAGACCGTCCGCGTCCTCGCCGAGGTGCTGCCCACCCTGCTGCCCGCCGGTCTCGAGCGCCGGGTGGAACTGCGCACGCTGTCCGTCGCCCGGCTGCCGCTCGCCGACGCGATCGACCGGCTGGCCGGCCTGGAGAAGGACCCGGACTGGTGGTGGCGGCTCTACGACAGCCTCGCGGGCGTCGACCCGGACCGGCTGTCCGGCCTGCCCGTGCCGCTCGCCGACGGCCGTACGGCCATCGGCCCCCGCCAGGTGCTCCTGCCCACCCCGGACTCGGCCGCCATCGACCCCGGGACGCTCGCCCGGCTCGGCCTCAAGGTCGCCCACCAGGACGCCACCCACCCCCTCCTGGAGAAGCTCGGCGCCCTTCCCGCGTCCCCGCGGGCGGTGCTCACCACCCCGCAGGTGCGGGCCGCGGTGGCCGCCTCCCTCGACGACGAGGGCGGTGTGCTGTGGGAGGAGGACGCCCTGGACACCGAGGAACTCGCGGACACCGTGCTGGCGTTGGTGCGCGACGCCGGTCTGGCGCCCGGTGACGAGCCCTGGCTGGGCGCGCTCGCCCTGCCGGACGAGGACGGCGAACTGGCCCCAGCGGGCGAACTGGTGCTCCCGGGCAGCCCCTTCGCGCGGATCATCCGCGAGGACGAACTGGCCGCCGTCGACGCCGAACTGGCCGAGAAGTGGGGCGAGCAGCCCCTGGCCGCCTGCGGGGTCCTCGCCAACTTCGCGCTCGTCCGGGCCACCGACGTGGTCCTGGACCCGGACGAACTGGAGCCCCGCGAGGGCGACTTCGCGGAGCCCGACGACGCCGGGCTGCTGGACGCGGTCGACGTCTGGAGCGAGGACATCCTCGACCGTTTCCCGGACTCTCCCGTGCCGCCGGTCGCCACCGAACTGATCGCCGTCCGCGACCTCGACCTCGTCGACGACGACCACTGGCCCGAGGCCCTGGCCCTGCTCGCCCAGCCGCCCCTGCGGGACGCCCTCACCCAGCCGGTCCGGGTCCTGCTGCCGGACGGCACCCACGAGGTCGTACGCCCGTACACGGCCTGGTGGCTGCGCGGTCACCCGGTCCTGGACGGCCGCCGCCCCGCGGGCCTGCTGGCGGCCGGCGGCGACCCGCTGCTGCGCGGCCTCTACGAGGAGGCCGACGCGACCGGCTTCGGGGACGAGCAGGTGCTGCGGGCGCTGGGCGTACGGACGTCGGTGGCCGCGCTCCTCGACGAGCCCGGCGGCGCCGCCGAACTCCTGGACCGCCTGGCCGACCCCGACCGTCCGGTGACCGCCACCCAACTGCACGCCCTCTACGGCGCGCTGGCCGACCTGGACCCCGACCAGGTCACGCTGCCCGACGAGGTGCGTGCGGTGATCGACGGCCGCGTGACGGTGGTGGACGCGGCGGACGCGGTGGTCGTCGACTCCCCGGACCTGCTCCCGTTCACGACCGGCGTCCCGCTGCTGCCGGTACGCCCCGCGCGGGCCGCCGAGTTGGCGGAACTGTTCCAGGTCCGGCGGCTGAGCGAGTCGGTGACGGGCTCGGTCGACTCGCAGGGCACGGAACACGACGTCCCGGAGCCGGTCCACGTCCTGCTGGGCCCGCGCACCCCGCGGACGTACGTCGAGCACGAGGAACTGGTGGTCGACGGGGTCGAGATCGACTGGCGCCTCACCGGCGACGGCACCCTGCACGCCGCGACCCTGGAGGGCGTCGCGGCCGGGCTCGCCTGGGCGGCCGGCCAGTGGCCCCGCCGCTTCGAGGTGGCGGCGCTCCTGGAGGACCCGTCCCGCACGGAGGAGCTGGCCCGGGACCGCTGGTTCGACTGAGAAGCCGCAGGAGACGCAGTCCGGTCGTAAAGGAAGTAAAAACTGGCCGGATTGCGTCTCACCCGTACAACCATTCACACCTCTCGTGGATCACATCATCCGAGTCAACAGACTCCCTAGTTCTCCGGGCCTCGCGCCCACTCTTCTCCACGTGGGGAATCCATGCGCATTCGTGCCACTGTGGCCGCCGTCTCCGGCGCCCTGGCCCTGTCCGCGTTCGTCGCTCCGGCCGCTCACGCCGTCGGCAGCACCGCGCCGGACGTCACCTTCTCCAACATGAAGGTCAACGGTGGCAAGGCCATCGTCGTGCCCGCCACGGGCTCCGTGAAGTTCACGATCACCTACAAGGTGACCCACGCCGCCGGCCTGAAGACCAGCGACTTCTTCGCCATGCCGGTCATCTACCACGGCTCCACGATCGAGAAGTCCGAGTACGGCGTCGCCCCGTCCGGCGAGCCCACCTGCACGGACAGCTCGACGACCGTCCAGAGCTGCAAGGCCACCCTGAGCGTCAGCCGCGCCGACCTGGTCAACAGCATCGCCGGTACCTGGCAGTCCGGCGGCATCGCCTTCGACAAGAACTTCGACAACCCCACGTTCACGAACAACCTGGGCAAGGTCTCGGTCCAGCGCCTGTCCAAGCTGACCGTCAACGCCACCCCCGAGCCGGTCAAGAAGGGCCGGACCATCACGGTCACCGGCTCCCTGACCCGCGCCAACTGGGACGCGAAGAAGTACTCGGGCTACGCGAGCCAGTCGGTGAAGCTGCAGTTCCGCAAGAAGGGCTCCAGCACCTACACCACCCTGAAGACCATCAAGTCGTCCTCCACGGGCGCCCTGAAGACGACGACCACGGCGACGGTCGACGGCTACTACCGCTACTCCTTCGCGGGTACGTCCACGACCCCGGCGGTCAACGCCACCGGCGACTACGTCGACGTGCAGTAGCAAGCGCCCCGTAAGGGGCGCGGGGAACTGCGCGACCAGCCCCCACCGGGCCCGCGCGGTTCCCACCGCCCCGCATCACACCGGCCACCTCCGCTCCACCCACTTCCAGAGGAACTCCAGCAGCACCGACGCCACCACCGCCACCCCCACCGCGGTCCACGGCATCACCACCCCCACCAGCTTCAGCGCGAAGAAGCTCTGCAACGCCGGCACCGCCAGCACGCAGACGAACGCCACACCCATCGACGCGACCAGGACCACCCGCCACCAGGTGTAGGGGCGGGCGACGATCGCCAGGATCCACATCGAGACCAGGAACAGGGTCAGGGTCGCCGCGCTGGTCTCCGCGTCCAGCGAGTCACCGCCCGTGTAGGAGTGGCGGGCGAGCAGGTACGTCACGAAGGTCGCGACCCCGGCCACCACCCCGCCCGGGATCGAGTAGCGCATCACCCGGCGGACGAAGTGCGGTCTGGCCCGTTCCTTGTTGGGGGCCAGCGCGAGGAAGAACGCCGGGACGCCGATGGTGAGGGTCGACAGCAGCGTCAGGTGCCGGGGCAGGAAGGGGTATTCGACCTGCCAGCAGACCACGAGCACCGCCAGCAGCACCGAGTACACCGTCTTGACCAGGAAGAGCGTCGCGACCCGCGTGATGTTGCCGATCACCCGGCGGCCCTCGGCCACCACCGAGGGCAGGGTGGCGAAGCTGTTGTCGAGCAGCACGATCTGGGCGACCGCCCGGGTCGCCTCGGACCCGGAACCCATCGCGACCCCGATGTCGGCGTCCTTCAGGGCGAGCACGTCGTTCACGCCGTCGCCGGTCATCGCGACCGTGTGCCCGCGTGACTGCAGCGCCCCCACCATGTCCCGCTTCTGCTGCGGGGTGACCCGCCCGAACACCGTGCCCCGGTCCAGCGCCTCGGCCAGGTCGCCGGGGTCGGCGGGCAGCCGGCGCGCGTCCACCGTCGTACCGCTCAGCCCGAGCTTCGCGGCCACGGCACCGACCGACACCGCGTTGTCGCCGGAGATGACCTTCGCGCGGACGTCCTGGTCGGCGAAGTAGCGCAGGGTGTCGGCCGCGTCCGGGCGCAGCCGCTGTGCCAGGACCACCAGCGCGGTCGGACGGGCGCCCTCGGCCACCCTCGCGTGGTCGAGGTCCCGGGCGGCGCGGGCCAGCAGCAGCACCCGCAGCCCCTCCTCGTTGAGGCGCACGGTTTCGGCCAGGGCCGGGTCGTCGGCGCCGAGCAGCACGTCCGGCGCCCCCAGCAGCCAGGTGCTGGTCTCCCCGTCGCCCTCGCTGAAGGTGGCCCCGCTGTACTTGCGGGCGGAGGAGAACGGCAGCGACTCCACGCACCGCCACTCCTCGCTGTCGGGACAGGCCTCGATGATCGCCTGGAGGGAGGCGTTGGGGCGCGGGTCGGACTCGCCGAGCGAGCCCAGCACGGTACGGATGTACGACTCGTCGGCCCCGTTCAGTGCCCGCAGCTCGGTGACGTCCATGCCGCCCTCGGTGAGGGTGCCGGTCTTGTCGAGGCAGACGGTGTCGATGCGGGCCAGGCCCTCGATCGCGGGGAGTTCCTGGACCAGGCACTGCTGCCGGCCCAGCCGGATCACGCCGATCGCGAAGGCGACGGAGGTGAGGAGCACGAGGCCTTCGGGCACCATCGGGACGATGCCGCCGACCGTGCGGGCCACGGCGTCCTTGATGCCGTTGTTCTTCACGACCAGCTGGGTGACGACCAGGCCGATCGCGGCCGGGACCATCATCCAGGTCACGTACTTGAGGATGGTCGAGATGCCGGTGCGCAGCTCGGAGTGGACGAGGGTGAAGCGGGACGCCTCCTCGGCGAGCCGGGCCGCGTAGGCCTCCCGGCCGACCTTGGTCGCCGTGAACGCGCCACCGCCCGCCACCACGAAGGAACCCGACATCACGTGGTCGCCGGGGCGTTTGACGACCGGGTCGGCCTCGCCGGTGAGCAGCGACTCGTCGATCTCCAGGCCGTCGGCCTCGGCGCAGGCGCCGTCCACGACGATCTTGTCGCCGGGGCCGATCTCGATCAGGTCGTCCAGCACGATCTCGCTCGTGCCCACTTCGACGGCGGCCCCGTCCCGGCGCACGGTCGGCCGGGCCTCGCCGATCACCGCGAGCGAGTCCAGGGTCTGCTTCGCCCGCCACTCCTGCACGATGCCGATGCCCGTGTTGGCGAGGATCACGAAGCCGAACAGGCTGTCCTGGATCGGCGCCACGACCAGCATGACCACCCACAGCACACCGATGATCGCGTTGAACCGGGTGAACACGTTGGCGCGCACGATCTCGCCGAACGAGCGGCTGCTGCGCAGCGGTACGTCGTTCACCTGGCCCCGGGCGACCCGCTCCGCGACCTCGGCCGTCGTCAGGCCGGCGGCCCTGGCCGGGGCGGGCAGCGGTACGGGGTGCACGGGGTCGAGCTCGGCGCCCGCGTCGATGTGCTGCATGCATTCGACGGTACGTGCGGATTTGCACGTTCACCTGCCGAGTGCACCAAAGATCCGACCGGGGGATGACCGATGTCGTGCGTAGGTTGTAGCCGACGCGGCGGGGGTCCTACAGGGAGCGTGCCGCTTCCGCCCGCTTGATCGCCGCGTCGCGCTTCTTCACGTACCAGACGCCGATCAGCCCGAGTCCGCCGCCGGCCAGGCAGGTCCAGATCCACCAGGTGTGGCCGTGGTCGGAGTACCAGCCGTAGAACGGGAGCTGGGCCAGGAAGAGGACGAACCAGACGATCGTGCCGCCGATGATCGTCGGCACGACCGGCCCCTCCAGGGGTTCCGGTGCCTCGTGCTTGGGGGTCCACTTCGCCATGGCGTTCAGCTTACGCACCCCCGTGCCCGGCCTGGGGTCTACGCGCGGAGATAGCGATCTAGTAATCATACGTTCATACTGAAACCGTTTGTCTCTGGCCACTTCTGCTCGTAGGAACCTCCAATGTCGACCCCGGCTTCCACCAAGGCCCCCGCCCCCGAACAGCCGGGTGCGACTCCCGCGTACGGCGCACTCGACCGTTACTTCAAGATCTCCGAGCGGGGCAGCACCCTGGGCCGCGAGGTGCGCGGCGGCTTCGCCACGTTCTTCGCGATGGCCTACATCATCGTGCTGAACCCGATCATCCTCGGCAGCGCGAAGGACGTGTACGGGCATCAGCTCGACCACGGTCAGCTGGTCACCGCCACCGTCATCACCGCGGCCTTCACGACGCTGCTCATGGGCGTCATCGGCAACGTCCCGATCGCCCTGGCCGCCGGCCTCGGCGTGAACTCCGTCGTCGCGCTCCAGCTGGCACCCCGGATGTCCTGGCCGGACGCCATGGGCATGGTGGTGCTGGCCGGCATCGTCGTGATGCTGCTGGTCGCCAGCGGTCTGCGCGAGCGCGTCATGAACGCCGTCCCCTACAGCCTGCGCAAGGCGATCTCCATCGGCATCGGCCTGTTCATCATGCTGATCGGCCTGGTGGACTCCGGCTTCGTCACCCGCATCCCGGACGCCGCCCAGACCACCGTCCCGCTCCAGCTCGGCAACGACGGTCACCTCAACGGCTGGCCGGTCCTGGTCTTCGTGCTCGGCGCGCTGCTCACCCTCGCCCTGATCGTCCGCAAGGTCTCCGGCGCGATCCTCATCTCGATCGTCGCGATGACCGTGCTGGCGCTGATCATCCACGCCGTCGCCCATGTCACGTCCTGGGGCCTGACCACCCCGAAGTGGCCCGGCAACCCCGTCTCCACCCCGGACTTCGGCCTGCTCGGCAAGGTCAGCCTGTTCGGCGGCTTCGACAAGGTCGGCGTGCTGACCGGCGTCCTGTTCGTCTTCACGGTCCTGCTGTCCTGCTTCTTCGACGCCATGGGCACGATCATGGGCGTCAGCGACGAGGCCAAGCTGACCGACGCCCAGGGCTACATGCCGGGCATCAACAAGGTCCTCTTCATCGACGGTGTCGCGGTCGCCGCCGGCGGTGCCAGCTCCTCCTCGGCCACCACCTGCTTCGTGGAGTCGACGGCCGGCGTCGGCGAGGGCGCCCGTACCGGCTTCGCCAACGTCGTCACCGGCGGTCTCTTCGTCGTGGCGCTGTTCCTGACGCCCGTGGCCACGATGGTCCCGTCCCAGGCCGCCACTCCGGCGCTGCTCGCGGTCGGCTTCCTGATCCTGGCCGGCTCGATCAAGGAGATCGACTGGGCGGACTACACCCTCGCGATCCCGGCCTTCGTGACCATGGTGATGATGCCGTTCACCTACTCGATCACGAACGGCATCGGCATGGGCTTCATCACCTTCGTGCTCATGCGCCTCGCCGTCGGCAGGGCCAAGGAGATCCCGGTCGCGATGTACGTCGTCTCGGCGGTCTTCGCCTTCTACTACCTGATGCCGGCCCTCGGCCTGACCTGACGGCCCAGGGTCTGACGGCCCCGGGGTCCGACCTGGTCCCTCAGGTGACCCCGTAGAACCTCTCCGTCTCCTCGACGGCGGCCGAGAACCGCTCGTCGAAGTCGTCGCGAATGAGCGTCCGGACCACGTAGTCCTGGACGCTCATTCCTCTTTTGGCCGCGTGGCGCCGGAGCCGGTCGAGCAGCTCTTTGTCTATCCGCAGGCTGAGCACACTGGTCCCCATGGGTACGAGGGCGCCACATCCGCGCCTGCGGTGCGTCACTTTCCGGACTTGCCTCACTCGTACGGGTGATATTGCGGTTCAGTGGCCGAGGTCACGGGCATTTGGCGTGTCCCGAGTGGTCCTTAGTTAGAGTAACGAGTTACTGTGGAGAACATGTCGGACCTCACCCATGGCGACGACGCGGCCGCCGTGAACTCTCTCCGCTCCGCCGTGATGCGGCTCTCGCGACGGCTCAAGCACCAGCGGGTCGACGAGTCGCTGAGCCCCACCGAGATGTCGGTGCTGGGCACCCTCTCCCGCTGCGGCCAGGCCACCCCCGGTGAACTCGCCCGCAAGGAGCACGTCCAGCCGCCCTCGATGACCCGCATCGTGGCACTGCTGGAGGCCAAGGGACTGGTCCGGCTGGAGCCGCACCCCGACGACCGGCGCCAGAAGGTCGTCACCAGGACCGAGCAGGCCGAGGCGATGCTCGAGGAGAGCCGCCGCAAGCGCAACGCGTTCCTGGCCGGCCTGGTCGACGGTCTCGACGAGGACGAGTGGGCGAAGCTGCGCGCAGCCGCCCCCGTACTGGAGAAGCTCGCACATCTGTAAGACGCTCTACGAGGAGGCGAACCCACTTTGAGTACGGGATCCGGAGCACCTTCCGCCCCCGCACCGACCGCCCCTACTACCCCCACATCCCGCAAGTCGTCGATGTTCAGCTCGCTGAAGGTCAGGAACTACCGCCTGTTCTTCGCGGGCCAGGTCGTCTCGAACATCGGCACCTGGATGCAGCGCATCGCCCAGGACTGGCTGGTCCTCAGCCTCACCGGCTCCGCGACGGCCGTCGGTGTCACCACCGCCCTGCAGTTCCTGCCGATGCTGCTCTTCGGCCTCTACGGCGGAGTCCTCGTCGACCGGCTGAACAAGCGGCGCGCCCTCCTCGTCACCCAGAGCGCCATGGGCCTCACCGGCATCGCGCTCGCGCTGCTGACCCTCTCCGGACACGTCCAGGTCTGGCACGTCTACCTCGCCGCCTTCTTCGTCGGCCTCGCCACGGTCGTCGACAACCCGGCCCGCCAGTCCTTCGTCTCCGAGATGGTCGGCCCGGCCCAGTTGCAGAACGCGGTCAGCCTGAACTCCGCGAACTTCCAGTCGGCCCGCCTCGTCGGCCCCGCCGTCGCCGGTCTGATGATCACCGGCGTGGGCACGGGCTGGGCGTTCCTCTTCAACGGCCTGTCCTTCGTCGCCCCGATCGTCGGCCTGGTGCTGATGCGCGCACGTGACCTGCACGTCGTGCAGCGCGCGCCGAGAGGCAAGGGCCAGCTCCGGGAGGGCCTGCACTACGTCGCCGGCCGCCCCGACCTCATCTGGACCATCGTCCTGATCGGGTTCGTCGGCACCTTCGGCTTCAACTTCCCGGTGTACCTGTCCGCCTTCGCCGACGACGTCTTCCACGCGGGCGCCGGCTCCTACAGCCTCTTCAACACGCTGATGGCGGTCGGCTCCCTGGTCGGCGCCCTGCTCGCGGCCAGGCGCGGTACGGCCAGGATGCGCGTGATGATCGCGGCCGCGGTCGCCTTCGGAACCCTGGAGGTGGTGGCCGCCACGGCACCGTCCCTGTGGCTGTTCGCCCTGCTGATGGTGCCGATCGGCATGTTCGGGATGACCGTCAACGTCACGGGCAACACCACGGTCCAGATGGGCACCGACCCGGCCATGCGCGGCCGGGTGATGGCCCTCTACATGATGGTGTTCATGGGCGGCTCGCCCATCGGCGCCCCCATCGCCGGCTGGATCACGGACGCGTACGGCGTCCGGGCGGGCCTCGCCGTCGGCGGCGCGATCGCCGGCGCCGCGGCGGTCGGCATCGGCCTCGTCCTGGCCCGCGTCGGCAACCTGCGGCTCTCCGTCGCCTGGCACCGCGGCCACCCCCGGGTCCGCTTCGTCCCGAGAGAAACCCAGGAACAACTGGCCCCGGCGGCCTGACCCCGGCCCTCCGGCGCACGCTCCCTCGGATGGCAGGGTGGGCGGTATGAGACTCTTCGCCGCTGTGCTGCCGCCCGCCGACGTGGCCGGGGAACTCGCCGGTGCCGTCGACCGGCTGCGCCGGATGCCGGGTGCGGACGCGCTGCGCTGGACCGGGCGGCCCGGCTGGCACTACACGCTCGCGTTCTACGGCGAGGTCGAGGACGCCGTCGTACCGGACCTCTCGGAGCGGCTGGCCCGCGCGGCGCACCGTACCGCGCCCTTCACGCTGGCCGTCGCGGGCGGCGGGCAGTTCGGGCACGGCCGGGCCCTGTGGGCGGGGGCCGACGGCGACCTGGCCGCCCTGCGCCTGCTGGCCGACCGCGCGGAGGCGGCGGCGCGCAAGGCGGGCGTGCCGATGGGGGAGCACCGCCGCTACCGGGCCCACCTGACCGTGGCCAGGAGCCGGGAGGCGGTGGACACACGGCCGTACGTCGCGCTGCTCGCGGAGTTCGCGAGCCGGAGCTGGACGGTGGGGGAGCTGGCGCTGGTGCGCAGCAGCCTGCCGACGTCGGGGGTGCCGGGGGAGCAGCCGCGGTACGAGGTGGTCGCCCGCTGGGGGCTGGGCGCGGCCGGTTAGGCTCGTCGCGTGGACCCGAAGACCCGGAACCGGATCATGGCCGGTGTGCTTGTGCTGTTGTTCGTGGTGGTTGCCCTGGCCTCCGCGATGAGGTGAGGACGGGACGGGGAACTGCGCCGCCGCTGTCGGCTGCGGGCCGCCGGTGACCGGTCGCGCAGTTCCCCCACCCCTGAGGGGCGCTCGTCCCTACGGGGCGCTCACCAGGCGAAGGCCTCCGGGGACGGCCCCGGGCCCGGGAAGACCTCGTCCAGGCCGGTCAGGAGCTCGTCGCTCAGTTCCAGCTCCACCGCCCGCAGCGCGGACGCCAGCTGCTCGGCGGTGCGCGGGCCGACGATCGGGCCGGTGACACCCGGCCGGGTCAGCAGCCAGGCCAGCGCGGCCTCGCCCGGCTCCACGCCGTGCTTGTCGAGCAGGTCCTCGTAGGCCTGCACCTGGGCGCGGAGGGTGGTGTTGGCGAGGGCGTCGGCGGCCCGGCCACCGGCCCGGCGGCCGCCCTCCACCTCCTTCTTGATCACGCCGCCGAGCAGGCCGCCGTGCAGCGGCGACCAGGGGATCACCCCGAGGCCGTACTCCTGCGCGGCCGGGATCACCTCCATCTCGGCGCGCCGCTCGGCGAGGTTGTAGAGGCACTGCTCGCTGACCAGCCCGATGGTCCCGCCGCGCCGGGCGGCGATCTCGTTGGCCTGGGCGATCTTGTACCCGGGGAAGTTGGACGACCCCACGTACAGGATCTTGCCCTGCTGCACCAGCACGTCGATGGCCTGCCAGATCTCCTCGAAGGGGGTCCGGCGGTCGACGTGGTGGAACTGGTAGAGGTCGATGTGGTCGGTCTGGAGCCGCTTGAGGCTCGCGTCCACGGCGCGCCGGATGTTCAGCGCGGAGAGCTTGTCGTGGTTGGGCCAGGCGTCGCCGTCGGCGGCCATGTTGCCGTACACCTTGGTGGCGAGCACGACCTTGTCGCGGTGCGCGGGGTCCTTGGCGAACCAGTTGCCGATGATGGTCTCGGTACGGCCCTTGTTCTCACCCCAGCCGTACACATTGGCGGTGTCGAAGAAGTTGATGCCCGCGTCCAGCGCCGCGTCCATGATCGCGTGGCTGTCGGCCTCGTCGGTCTGCGGGCCGAAGTTCATGGTGCCGAGGACGAGTCGGCTGACCTTGAGTCCGGTACGTCCGAGCTGCGTGTACTTCATGGTCACCCAGCCAACGGCGTGGAGTGCGCTCTAGGCAAGGACCCGCGGAAAAGTGGGACCGGGACCTGGCCACATGCTGTGCACAAAGGGCTAGTCGGTGGGGAACTCGGCGGTGTTCAGGGTGAGTCCGAGCACGGTTCCCGTGAGGTCGACGTCAGCCCCGAACGCGACCCGTGTCTCGGTCGTGTAGTCGTCGCCCTTGGGGTGGGTGTAGACGTGACAGCGGCGCTGGTAGGGGTCGGCGATCAGGTAGACGGGGACCTCGGCCGTGGCGTAGGCGGTCTTCTTGGCGCCGTAGTCGTTCGCCGCCGTGCCCTTGGAGATGACCTCGGCCACGAACTCGACGTCCTGGTGGCGCCAGAGCCCGCTGTCCGTCTTGGCGGCGTCCTCGGCCATCAACGTGACGTCTGACGCGAACCCGTTGAGGTGCCCCGGATAGTCGATGCGGACGTCGGACTTGACCCGCTTCCGGGGGTACTTGGTCCGCAACTGCTCGTAGATGTCCGCGATGATCTCCCAGTGGGTGTCCCGCTGTGGCGACATGAAGACGGTCCCCTCGACGATCTCGACCTTGTATCCCTCGGGGGCGGGCATCTTCTCGATCTGCTCGAACAGCTCGTCGAGCGTGATCTCGTCGTCGCTCTTGGCCATCGCGATCCTGTCTTCGAGGACGGTCATCCTGGCGCTCCTCCCCGGCCGCCCTCCGCACGAGTGCGACCGCGCGGTTCAACGATACGCACGGTGACCGGGCAACGGCGGTTTTCGGTCAGTCCGTTCCCGCCTCGTACGGCTGTCCCAGGCCCCACCCCTGCCACATCGCCTCCGCGAACGCCCCCGCGATCCGGTGCTCCCCGCTCGCGTTCGGGTGCGTGCCGTCGTAGGTGTCCGTGTCGATGTCGTACGACTGCGGGGGCGAGGCCAGCAGGAGCGGTGACCGGGGCTCGTCCAGGTCGGCGACCGCCTTCGCGAGCAGCACGTTGAACCGGTCGACCTGGGCGGCGAACGCCTCGTCCGCGGCGGCCCGGATGTTCGGGATCACCGGCAGCAGCACCATCCGGATCCGCGGGCGGGCCTCCCGTGCCGCCGCCACGAAGGACCGGGCGTTCGCGGCCGTCTGCTCGGCGTTCGTGTAGAAGCCCAGGTCGATCAGGCCGAGGGAGACGAGCAGCACGTCCGCGCGGTGCGCCCGCACCGCCTCCCCGATCAGCGGGGCCATGTGCAGCCACCCCTCGCCCCAGCCGGCCAGGTGGGCGCCCGGGAAGCCGGGGTCGGCGTAGGCGTACGACGTCGGGGCCTCGGCCGACTTGTCGTACAGCGTCTCGCGCGGGCCGACCAGCGTGAACGGACCGCCGTACGTCGCGCACAGGTGCTGCCACATGCGGTACCGCCACGTGTGTTCGCCCGCGCTGCCGATCGTCATCGAGTCCCCGACGGGCATGAACCTGAGCATCCGCTCATGATGGACGATCAGCGGGAGGGGAGGGGCCGGGGCGGCATGTGAGGCCCACCACGTGCCGCGGGCCCGGTCGCCCTCGTGATCGAATCCGGCGCGGGATGGCAGGCTTGGCCCATGCGTCGACGACCGCTCGCCCTTCTCGCCGGGCTCCTGCTCACCGGTGCTCTCGCCGCCGCGCCCGCCTCCGCCGCCGACGGGAACGGCGGCGCGGGCGACCAGGGGTTCACGATCAAGGACCCGCGCATCACCGAGTCCAGCGGTCTCGCCGCCTCCCACCTTCACCCGGGCGTCTACTGGACCCACAACGACAGCGGCGACGGCCCGTACATCTACGCCGTCGACAGCGCGACCGGGAAGACCGTCGCGCGGATCACCCTCAGCGGCGTCGGAACGCCCCGCGACGTCGAGGCCATCTCGATCGGCCCCGGCAACCAGATCTACGTCGGCGACATCGGCGACAACCTCGACGGCAGCTGGCCGTACGTCTGGATCTACAAGCTGCCCGAGCCGAAGCGGCTCGTGGACCAGACGATCAAAGCGACGCAGTACGTCGTCAAGTACGCGAACGGCGCCCGGAACGCGGAGTCGCTCGTCGTGCACCCGAAAACGGGCCGGGTGTACATCATCGACAAGAAGGAGGACGGCGGGCATCTCTACGAGGGCCCCGCCACCCTCTCGGCGTCGGGCACGAACATCTTCAGGCCCGTCGCCGCCGTCGACCTCTGGGCCACCGACGCGGCCTTCTCCCCGGACGGCGGGCAACTCGCCGTACGCGGCTACTTCGGCGGGATCTACTACGACTGGAACGGCGGCCGGATCAAGCGGGCGGGGCGGCTGGACGTGCCGCTCCAGAAGCAGGGCGAGTCGATCAGCTACTCGCCCGACGGGACCAAGCTGTTGTACGGGAGCGAGGGCGTCGACAGCCCGGTGCAGGCGCAGGACGTGCCCGGCGGGTCCGGCAAGCGGTCCTCCGGCGACGGGACGCAGGCGGGCGGAGGCGGCAGTGACAGCGCGGCGTCCGGCGGGGTCAGGATCGGCGCCGTCGCTGTCGGTGTCGTCGCGCTCGTCTTCTTCGGGGTGCGGCGGCTGCGACGCCCCTCGGCCCGCGGGCACTGAACCCCGGTCGTACGTCTTGACGCGGTGATGGTGTGTCAGTTTCCTAAGAGGTGCGCGGTGAATGGGAGCGCTCCCATCGAGTTCCGCGGCCGCGCGCCCCCCAAGTGAGACTCCGTGAGACTCCGAGAGGAACAGCCCATGTTCCGCCTACGCAGCCTGCGAAGAGCACTCTGTGCCGCGGCCGCCGCGCTCCTCCTTCCCCTCGCCGGTGCGGCGACCTCCGCGCACGCGGCGACCTCCGCGCACGCCGCGACCGCCCCGGGAGCGGGCTACTGGCACACCAGTGGCCGGCAGATCCTGGACGCGGCCGGGCAGCCGGTCCGGATCGCCGGGATCAACTGGTTCGGCTTCGAGACCGCCAACTACGTGGTGCACGGCCTCTGGTCGCGCGACTACAAGAGCATGATCGACCAGATGAGGTCGCTGGGCTACAACACCATCCGGCTGCCCTACAGCGACGACATCTTCAAGAGCACGACCGTCCCCAACAGCATCGACTTCAGCAACGGCAAGAACGCCGACCTGCGAGGGCTGAACTCGTTGCAGGTCATGGACAGGATCGTGGCGTACGCCGGGCAGGACGGCCTCAAGGTCATCCTCGACCGGCACCGTCCGGACTCCGGCGGCCAGTCGGCGCTCTGGTACACCTCGTCCGTTCCCGAGTCGACGTGGATCGCCGATCTGAAGGCGCTCGCGGCACGGTACGCGGCCGATCCGACCGTCATCGGCATCGACCTGCACAACGAGCCGCACGATCCGGCCTGCTGGGGCTGCGGGGACGTGTCCGTCGACTGGCGGCTGGCCGCCCAGCGCGCCGGGAACGCCGTCCTGTCCGTCAACCCGGACCTGCTGATTTTCGTCGAGGGCGTGCAGACCTTCAACGGCGTCTCGGGCTGGTGGGGCGGCAACCTGATGGGTGTCGCGCAGTACCCGGTGCAGCTGAACGTGGCCAACCGGGTGGTGTACTCGGCCCACGACTACGCCACCAGCGTGGCCCAGCAGAGCTGGTTCAGCGATCCGGCGTTCCCGGCCAACATGCCGGGGGTGTGGGACTCGTACTGGGGCTACATCTTCAAGCAGAACATCGCCCCGGTGTGGGTGGGCGAGTTCGGTACCACGCTGGCCTCGGCGGTGGACCAGAAGTGGCTGGCCGCGCTGGTGAGCTACCTGCGGCCGACCTCGACGTACGGTGCCGACTCCTTCCAGTGGACCTTCTGGTCCTGGAACCCGAACTCCGGTGACACCGGCGGCATCCTGAAGGACGACTGGACGACCGTGGACACCGTGAAGGACGGGTACCTGGCGAGCATCAAGGCGCCGTTGTTCCCGGGCACCGGCAGCGGCGGGGGCGGCGGGGGAGGGGGCGGCGGGACGACCGCCTCCTGCGCGGCCTCGTACGCCGTCAGCAGTGACTGGGGCAGCGGCTTCAACGCCACCGTCACGGTCACCAACACCGGTACGACCGCGCTCGGTTCCTGGAAGGTGAGCTGGACGTGGAGCGGGTCGCAGCAGGTGACGAACATGTGGAACGCGTCGTACACCCAGAGCGGGGGGACGGTCACCGCCGTGAACGCCACGCACAACGGGACGGTCCCGGCCGGTGGTTCGACGAGCTTCGGGTTCGGGGGCGCGCCGGGCGGCGGTGCCGTGCCGAGCGTGAGCTGTACGGCGACGTGACGTGAGGCGGGGCGCCCGTGCCCGGACGGGACGGGCGCCGTCACCTGCTTGGTGGACCGTGGCGCCCGAAATGCACGGATGTGCGGTTCCCCGGCGTCAGGCTGTTCCCGATCGCACCGCGACCGCGAAGGAGTCCAGCCATGTCCCACGTGCCCACCGACCTCCGCTACACCGAAGAACACGAGTGGATCCGCACCGCAGCCGACGGCAGCCTGGTCGTCGGCATCACCGACCACGCCCAGAAGAACCTCGGTGACATCGTCTTCTTCGAGCTGCCCGAGGTCGGCAGGAAGGTCGAGGCCGGGCTCCCGGTGGGGATGGTGGAGTCGGTCAAGGCGGCGTCCGACCTGTACACGCCGGTCACCGGGGAGATCGTAGAGGTCAACTCCGACGTCGTCGACGAGCCCGAGGCGGCCAACTCCGATCCCTACGACACCTGGCTCTTCAGGATCAGGCCCACCGGCGGCACCTCCTCCAACGGGCTGCTCGACGCCAAGGCGTACCTGGCGCTCATCGGGGAGTGACGGCACGAGGGGCGCCCGGGGTGGTCCGCCGGGCGCCCCTCGGTCGTGCCCGGCGCTCAGTTCCGCACCGGCCTGAGGCTGTGCCTGCGGCGTGGTTTGGGGGCGTCCAGCAGGCTGACGCCGTTGTAGAGGCGGCTCTGCACGAAGAGTGCGGGAGCGGAGACGAACGAGACGCCGATCGCCACGATGCTGACGGGGAAGAGCGTCGGCAGCGACTGGCCTTCGGGCAGCGTTTCGCCGCCCACATGGACGGCGTAGGGGAAGGCGGTGAAGAAGACGATCACGCAGAGGGCGGCCAGGGTGCGCAGGATGATTTTGGTGCGCCGGGTGCGGGCCTCGGTGCGGACCTCGGCCAGCAGGGACGCGTCACAGACGGGGCAGGTGAGCTCCACCGTCTGCTTGCCGGCCCCCGGGCGGCGGACCCGGAAGACGTTGTCCTTCCAGATCATGGTGCGGGTCCGGACCAGGAAGCCCGTCACCTTGTCGCTGAGGACGTGGCGCACCGCCACCTCGACGGTGCCCGGTATCGGTCTGTTCATGTGCGCGTGGGTCTCCTTCGTCGCACGGCCCGCAGGGGGCACATGGGGCACATAGTGTCCGGTGTGCGACGAAGGGGACTCAACGGTCCCCGGAAGGCTTTGCCTTGATCATGCCTTCCGGGTAAACCAGCAGCTTCTTACGGGAGTTGCCGCGGCGCTGCTAGAGCTTCTCGATCACGTAGTCGATGCACTTCGTCAGGGCCTCGACGTCCGCCGGGTCGATCGCCGGGAACATCGCGACGCGCAGCTGGTTGCGGCCGAGCTTGCGGTAGGGCTCGGTGTCGACGATCCCGTTGGCGCGCAGCGCCTTGGCGACGGCGGCCGCGTCGATCTCGTCGGCGAAGTCGATCGTGCCGATGACCTGGGAGCGCTTGGCCGGGTCCGAGACGAACGGCGTGGCGTACTTCGACTCCTCCGCCCAGGTGTACAGGCGGGTCGAGGAGTCCTTCGTCCGGGCCGTGGCGAAGGCGAGTCCGCCCTGGCCGTTGAGCCACTCCAGCTGCTGGTTCAGCAGGAAGAGGGTGGCGAGGGCCGGGGTGTTGTACGTCTGGTTCTTGCGGGAGTTGTCGATCGCCGTGGGGAGGCTGAAGAACTCCGGGACGTGCCGGCCGGACGCGTGGACGCGCTCGGCGCGCTCGATCGCGGCCGGGGAGAAGACGCCGATCCACAGGCCGCCGTCGGAGGCGAAGGACTTCTGCGGTGCGAAGTAGTAGACGTCGGTCTCGCTGACGTCGACGGGGAGGCCGCCCGCGCCGGAGGTGGCGTCCACGAGCACGAGCGCGCTCTCGTCGGCGCCGGTGACCCGCTTGATCGGCATGGCGACACCGGTCGAGGTCTCGTTGTGGGTGAAGGCGTAGACGTCGACGCCCGCCTCGGCCCGCGGCTCCGGGTGGGTGCCGGGGTCGGAGGAGATCACGGTGGGCTCGGCCAGCCAGGGGGCGAGCTTGGCCGCCTTGGCGAACTTGGACGAGAACTCGCCGAAGGTGAGGTGCTGGGACCTGTCGTCGATCAGTCCGTGGGTGGCGACGTCCCAGAAGGCGGTGGAGCCGCCGTTGCCGAGGACGACCTCGTAGCCGTCCGGGAGGGAGAAGAGGGCGCTGATGCCCTCGCGGACCTGGCCGACCAGGTTCTTGACCGGGGCCTGGCGGTGGGAGGTGCCGAGGAGGGAGGTACCGGTGGCGGCCAGCGCGTCCAGCGCCTCGACCCGCACTTTGGAGGGACCCGCGCCGAACCGACCGTCCGCGGGCTTGATGTCAGCAGGAATCTGGATGTCAGCCACGACTCGGAGGGTATCCGTTGGGAGAAACGGGACGGAACCGTGTCCGTTCGATGAGACGAGATATCGCCACGCCCTGGACTTGTGGGTTTGTACGACGGTATGCGGGGGGTGCGGGAATGACGGCACAGGGCAGAGAGCCGCACCGGACGGCGGAGCGGGCGGCGGACCAGGTGGTGGACCGAGTGGCGGTCCTCTCCGACGTCCACGGGGTGCTGTCGGCGCTGGAGGCGGTCCTGGCGGAGCCGGACGTGGCCGGTGCCGACCGCATCGTCCTCACCGGCGACATCACGGCGGGCCCGCAACCCGCCGCGGTGATCGACAGGCTGCGCGAGCTGGGTGACCGGGTGCTGTGGCTGTCGGGGAACGCGGACCGGGAACTCGTGGAGTACCGCAGGGGCGAGCGTACGGAGATCCCGGACCCCATCGGCGTGTTCGCGGCGAACGCGCTGACCGAGGCCCAGGTCGACCTCCTGGCCGCCCTGCCGGGCACGGCGACCCTCGGCGTCCGGGGCCTCGGCCGCGTCCTGTTCTGCCACGCGACCCCCCGCGACGACGAGGAGATCGTCCTGGTCGACTCGCCCCTGGACCGCTGGGCGGAGGTCCTCGCCGCCCTCGACCCGGACATCGGCACCGTCGTCTGCGGCCACACCCACATGCCCTACGTCCGGCTCGCCCACGGCCGTCTGGTCGTCAACCCCGGCAGTGTGGGCATGCCCTACGGCCGCCCCGGCGCCCACTGGTGCCTCCTCGGCCCCGGCACGGATTTGCGCGTCACGCCGTACGACACGGCGACGGCGGTGGCCCGCCTGGTGCGGGAGTGCGCCTACCCGGAGATCGCTCAGTGGGCCGACTACTTCCTCCACGCCCGCGCGACGGACGCGGAGGTGCTGACGGCCTGGACCCCGAAGGACGGGCGTGCGGCGGGCGCCGCTTCTTAAGCCGGCTCTCAGCTTCTCAAGAGAACTCTCAGGTTCGGGGCCGTTATACAGCTGTTACCCAGGTATTCACAGCACTAGTTTGCCGTTGGCGAGCCTAATTTGCCGTCGCTTGGGATCTGGGCCGTGTAGGTTCATCGATGTCGGGCGGCGGGGATTGCCGAGGATGACGATCCGAAATCCCCGTACGTTGCCCCAGAGAATTCTCGCACCATTCGCACCACTTGCACTACGAACTCTCAAGGAGTCGGAATGAGCCTCAAGAAGCTCGCCCCGCTGCCCCCCAAGCCCAAGAAGCAGCTGCCCCCGCCCCCGCCGCCGAAGCCCAAGAAGAGGGCTCCGAAGCCGGCCCCGAAGCCCATCCAGGGCCCGGGTCAGGACGACTGACGCATTTTTGAAAAGGGCCGACGGTTCGCCGTCGGTCCTTTTCGCTTCCAGAATTCCAGTCATTCCGGTGCCGATGGGCGGAGGTGGTGTGCAATGCGCGTGCAGGAGAGTGGGAGCGCAGAATACGAATACGAGGAGGGCGACGCAGACGACGAGGGCGACGAACACACGCCCACCATTCCGGCCCGCACCGCGTTCCGCCGCTTCTGGCCGCTCACCAGAGGCCTGCGCCGCTGGCTGGTGATCGTCTGGGTGTGCACGGTGATCGCCGCCCTCGCCGAGACCGAGGCCATCCTCCTCTTCGGCGACCTCACCGACCACGCCCTGCAGAAGGGCTCGCTGAACGCCTTCTGGAGCCCGGCGGCCCAGTGGCTGGGCGTGGCGATCGCCGGCGCGGTCGTCGCGTACGCCGGCAACTCCCTCGCCGCCTGGACCACCGAACGCTTCGTCATGCGGCTGCGCGAACAGGTCTTCGACCACGTCCAGCAACTGCCCCCGCACTTCTTCCAGCGCCACCGTCAGGGCGACCTGCTGTCCCGGCTGACCAGTGACGTCGACACCATCGAGACCCTGGTCGTGTCCGGACTCGTGGGTGCCGCGTCCGCCCTGTTCAGCGCGGTCTTCTATGCCGCCGCCGCGTTCTGGCTGCGCTGGGACCTGGCCGCCGCCACCTTCGTCCTCGCCCCGCTGTTCTGGCTGGCCGCGCGCCGCTTCGCCGGCTCCATCAAGGACGTGTCCAGGCAGGGCCGGGTCGCCGACGGCGCCATCACGTCCGTCGTCGAGGAGTCCCTCGGCAACATCGTGCTCACCCAGGCCTACGACCGCCGGGACGCCGAACGCCGGCGCCTCAACGAGGAGGCGAACGCCTGGTTCCGCGCCTCCGTCCGCTCCACCCGTCTCAACGAGGCCTACCAGCAGCTCGTCGCGGTCATCGAGACCGTCTGCGTCCTCGCGGTGATCGGCATCGGCGCCTGGGAGATCTCCACCGGCCGCATGACCCTCGGCCAGCTCCTCGCCTTCTCCGCCTTCCTCGGCTACCTCTACCCGCCCGTGCGCGGCCTCGCCCAGCTCGGCCTCACCGTCACCGCCGCCACGGCGGGCGCGGAGCGGCTGATCGAGATCCTCGACGTGCGGCCCTCGGTCACCGATCCCCGCCGCGGCACCGACTCCGGCCGGCCCGACGGCGCCGTCGAGGTCCACGACGTCGGCTTCCGCTACCCCGGCGCCGACCGGACCGCACTGGACGGCCTGTCCTTCACCGTCAGCCCCGGCGAACTCGTGATCATCACCGGCCCGAGCGGCGCCGGCAAGTCGACCGTCTCCAAGCTGCTGCTCCGCTTCTACGACCCGGACAGCGGCGAGATCCTCCTCGACGGCGTCCCCCTCCGCGACTTCCCCCTCGCCCGCCTGCGCGAGTTCGTCACTCTCCTCCCCCAGGAGACCCTCGTCCTGCACGACACCGTCCGCGCCAACATCGCCTGCGGCCGGCCCGGCGCCAGCGACCAGGCCATCGAGGACGCCGCGAGGGCGGCCGACGCGCACGACTTCGTCGTCCGGCTCCCCGACGGCTACGACACCAAGGTCGACCCCAACTCGGCCCGGCTCTCCGGCGGACAGCTCCAGCGCCTGGCCATCGCCCGCGCGATCCTGCGCGACGCCCCGGTGCTGGTCCTCGACGAACCGACCACCGGCCTGGACGCGATGGCCGCGCGCCGCGTCGTCAAGCCGCTGCGCCGCCTGATGACCGGCCGTACCACCATCATGATCACCCACGACCTCAACCTCGCCCCCGACGCCGACCGCATCCTCGTCGTCGACGGCGGCCGGATCGTGGAGACCGGCCGCCACGACGAACTCCTCGCCCGCGGCGGCGCCTACTCCCGGCTGCACCGCTCCCAGAACAACGCGATCATGGACACCGGCGAACTGCGCCTGCCGCTGTTCGCCGAGTACAGCGCCCCGACGGCACAGGCCGACGGGTACGCCCACGCGCAGCCGTACGGGAACACGTACGGCAACGGCAACGGCTACGACGCCCACGACGGGTACGCGGCCGCGGGGCTGTGGCCCCAGGCCGCCCACGAAGCCCACCCGGAGGCGGAGCCCTGGCCCGGCGGCTGGGCCGCGGACGGGCCGCACCTCGGGTGAGTGACCGTCAGACGCGCCTTGTTACACACCTATTGCACAGGGGATCTTCAAAAGTCCTCCACTTGGTTCGTAGGCTGCGTACGCCAATGGGCTCGGCCGGGGGCGACCCGCCGGGCCCCTCGCCATCCCAGGGGGATTCACATGCGTATGCGTGTCGCGGCCACCGCTCTGTCCGGTGCGGTCGCACTGTCCGCGTTCGTCGTCCCGGTGGCCGCCCAGGCGGCGTCGGGTCCGAGCGCGAAGGCGCGGCTCGGCTCCTTCTCCGCGAAGTCCGTGTCCGCCGGGCACGCCGCGAACTCCGCGCGGACCGTCCGTCCGAAGACCGGGATCGGGACCATCACCTTCTCGAAGGGTGTCGTCAACGGCGGCAAGGACATCGTCCTCGGCACCACCACCAACAAGTCCGTCACCGCGACCTACACCGCCACCAGCTCCAGCGGTGTCGCACTCACGGAGGCCTTCCTCTGGCAGGGCACCGACCCCTCCAGCACGGACACCATCACCGGCGCCCTGGGCACCGACGACGACCCGGTCTGCACCGAGTCGACCACCCAGACCGGCGTGTACAGCTGCAAGGCCGTCTTCAACATCCACGCGGCCACCGACCTGAAGAACAACGGCGTCGCCGGCACCTGGAAGCTCGCCCTCGGCGGCTACGACCTCAACGCGAGCGCCAGCTTCGACGACAACGTCGGCACCGGCAAGATCAAGAAGGCGTCCAAGCTGACCGCCGACGCCACCCCGGAGCCGGTGAAGAAGGGCAAGACCATCACCGTCACCGGCAAGCTGACGCGCGCCGACTGGAACACCGGCAAGTACACCGGCTACGCGTCGCGGAAGGTGCAGCTGCAGTTCCGCAAAAAGGGCAGCAACACCTACACCACGCTCAAGACCATCACCGCCGGCACCGGCGGCGCCCTGAAGACCACCACCAAGGCGACCGTCGACGGCTACTACCGCTACTCCTTCGCCACCAACGCCACCACCGGCGCCACCACGGCGGCCGGCGACTACGTCGACGTCAGGTAACCCTTTCCGTGAACCGCGCCCTCTCCGGGAGCGGCTCCATCCGGCCACGGCCCGGCGGCGAAACGATTCGCTGCCGGGCCGTGCGTCATGGGTGACCTGCGAGAAGAGGGACGGTTCGGGCGGAATGCGGCCGGGACAGTCCCATAAGGGCTTCACGCGCCTGTCCAGGTCCATTACTCTGGACTGAACAGTGCATCGCGATGAACGACGAGTCCCCTGGAACGCCCGTGGCCACCCCCAGCACCCCGCAGCCGACGCCCACTCCCGCGCCCCCGTCCGCCGCCGCGGGAACCCCAGGTCGGCTGGGCTCGCTCGGTCCCGTCGGTCTGGTGCTGGCCGGGGGGATCTCCGTGCAGTTCGGCGGTGCCCTCGCGGTGACCCTGATGCCCAGGGCGGGCGCGCTCGGCGTGGTCACCCTGCGGCTCCTCGCCGCCGCCGTGGTCCTGCTCGTCGTCTGCCGGCCCCGGCTGCGCGGCCACTCCCGCGCCGACTGGGGCACGGTCGTCGTCTTCGGCATCACCATGGGCGCGATGAACGGCCTGTTCTACGAGGCCGTCGACCGCATCCCGCTGGGCACCGCCGTCACCCTGGAGGTCCTCGGCCCGCTGGCCCTCTCCGTCCTGGCCTCCCGGCGCCTCATCAACGTGCTCTGGGCGGGCCTCGCGCTGGGCGGGGTCTTCCTCCTCGGCGGCGGAGGCTTCGGCGACCTCGACCCCGTGGGCGTCGCCTTCGCCCTGGGCGCGGGCGCCATGTGGGCCACGTACATCATCTTCAGCGCCCGCACCGGCCGCCGCTTCCCGCAGGCCGACGGCCTCGCCCTGGCCATGGCGGTCGCGGCCCTGCTCTTCCTCCCGCTGGGCATCGCCTCCGCCGGAACCAGGCTGCTGGACCCGACCACCGTCGCCCTCGGCTCGTCGGTGGCGATCCTCTCCTCCGTCCTGCCCTACACCCTCGAACTCCTCGCCCTGCGGCGCCTGCCCGCCCACACCTTCGCCGTCCTCATGAGCCTGGAACCGGCGCTCGCCGCCACGGCCGGCTTCCTCGTCCTCGACCAGGCCCTCACCGCCACCGAAGCGGCCGCCATCGCCCTCGTCATCGCGGCGAGCATCGGCGCGGTCCGCAGTCAGGTGGGCCGCGGCCGCCGTCGGCCGGCCGCCGGTCCCCGGGCGGAGGCGGTGCCGGTGATCGGCGCCCAGCCGGAGCAGGTCGCCGGCGTACGACCGGAGCCCGTGCGTGGCTCTCAGGCCGTCCCGGCGGTGGGTTCTCAGGCGGACGGGAACGGCAGCGCGTCCTGATAGCCGTTCGCCGGGCGCTGGATCTTCTTCACCGTCTGGGCGTCCAGCGCGACCGGCGCGGTCTTCGTGCCCAGCTTCCCGCCGGGATGCCAGTTCCCCGTGACCGACACCCAGGTGTTGGCGGGCGGCATGCCGTTGCTGTAGATCCGTACCTTCACGGACTGCGCGTCGGCCGCACAGCAGGAGATGATGATCCGCGTCAGGTACCAGCTCCCGCCCGAGGCGGCGGGCGTGACCAGTCCGCTCATCTGCACCGTCCGTGCCCTGATGGCCAGTGAGCGGTCCTGCTGCACCCGGGTGGTGAAGTCCGTGAGGGTGATGGGCAGGGGCGAGCTCCTCGGCAGCGGGGCGAAGCTGTCCTGCTCCGCCACGACCTTGGCGGGCTGCCGCGAAGCGGTGTAGGCGCCGAGCGCCGGCGGGGCGTAGAAGAGCAGGCTGAGCGCGGGCAGCAGAAGCAGCCAGGCGACCCGGGGGACGGCCGCGTGGTCGTGACCGTGGTGGGAGTCGTGACCCTCCTGCGCGGCACCGTGACCGCCGGGCCCCGTGCGTCCCTCCCGTGCCACCGCCTCCGCGACGCCCAGCACCAGCAGCACGAAACCGGACACGATCAGCAACGGCCGCATCCCCGGCTTCACGTACCGCAGGCACATGTCGGTGAAGAGGGCGGACTGCAGCAGACCCAGGCCGCTGAGGACCAGCAGGATCACCTGGAGCGGACGTCTCACAGCAGCATCCCTCCGACCAGCACACTGCACAGGACCGCGACCACCGTCGTGGCGGCCGAGAAGCGGGCCGCGAAGGCCCGGCCGAACGTGCCCGCCTGCAAGGCGATCAACTTCAGGTCGACCATCGGGCCGACCACCATGAACGTCAGCCGGGCGGTGGGCGAGAAGCCGGTGAGCGACGACGCCACGAACGCGTCCGCCTCCGAGCACACCGCGAGGATGACCGCCAGTGCGGCCAGGAACAGCACCGACAGCCACGGCGAACCGGAGAAGGTGTCGAGCACCGAGCGCGGCACCGCCACGTTGAACGTGGCCGCGGCCATGGCGCCGACCACCAGGAACCCGCCGGCCTGCAGGAAGTCGTGCTGGAAGGCGCGCCGGAACTCCGTCCACCGATGGTGTCCCGGCTGGTGCCCGGTGTGCCGTACGGCGGGCCGCAGCCACTCCTCCCGGCCCAGCCACAGCCACAGCCAGCCCATCACGGCCGCGGTCACCAGCGAGGCGACCAGCCGGGCCAGCACCATGAGGGGGGTGCCGGGGAAGGCGATGGCGGTGGCGGTCAGCACGACCGGGTTGATGGCGGGCGCCGAGAGCAGGAACGCGAACGCGGCGGCCGGGGTGACGCCACGCCCGATCAGGGAGCCGGCCACCGGAACCGACGCGCACTCGCAGCCCGGCAGCACCACACCCGCGATGCCGGCGACCGGCACGGCCAGCGCGGGCCGCTCCGGCAGCAGCCGCGTGAACACCCGCTCCGGCACGAACGCGTTGATCGCCCCCGACAGGGCCGTACCGAGCAGCAGGAACGGGGTCGCCTGCACGATCACGGCGAGACACACCGTCTGCCAGGCCTGCAACGCGGCCTTGCTCACGCCCTGACCGACGAGGAAGAGGGCGGTGCCGGGCAGGACGGCGGCGGCCACCAGGACGAGGAGCCAGAACCGGGGGAGCTCCCGCGAGGGCGGGTCCTCGGCCGCCGTGTCCACCGGGCCACCGCTCGCCGTGGGCGCTACGACGGCCGTCGCCTCCGCCCCCACGGCGAGTTCATCAGTCCTCCGCACGCCCCGTACGCCTCGCACATCACTCCATCGCCGGATGTTCGCCTCGAACATAGGGCATAGGGCCGCCGTCGCCCCACCGGACCGCCCCAAGGGATGCCCCAGGATCACCCCGGAGGTCGCCAAGGGCCGTCCGCCGAAATCAATGCAAGCACGCTTGATTGTTTTGAGGGGCGCTGCCATGCTCCTCCCCATGTCCGATCCGACGCCCGTCATCGACGACCTGCGTGCGGAGAGCGAGGAACTCGACCGGCTGGTGGCCGCGTCGGGAACCGAGCAGTGGGCCCTGCCCACCCCCGCGCCCCGCTGGACCGTCGCCCACCAGATCGCCCACCTCGCCTGGACCGACCACTCCTCGCTGCTGGCCGTGACCGACCAGGACGCCTTCGCCCGCGAGGTCGAGAAAGCGCTGACCGCGCCCGGGGACTTCGTGGACAACGGGGCGGAGGAGGGCGCCGCCAAGCCCCCCGCCCGGTTGCTGGCGGACTGGCGGGCCGGGCGGGAGGCCCTCGACCAGGCACTGCGCGCGGCACCCGCAGGCGCCCGCTTCCCCTGGTACGGCCCCCCTATGTCGGTCGCCTCGATGGCCACCGCGCGCCTCATGGAGACCTGGGCGCACGGCCTGGACATCGCGGACGCGCTGGGCGTGACCCGCGCCCCCACCGACCGCCTCCGGCACATCGCCCGGCTCGGTGTACGCACCCGCGACTTCGCCTTCGGCGTGCACGGACTGCCCGTGCCGTTCGAGGAGTTCCGCGTCGAACTGACCGCTCCGTCGGGCGACCTGTGGACGTACGGCCCCGAGGACGCGGCCGACCGGGTCAGCGGCCCCGCCCTCGACTTCTGCCTCCTGGTCACCCAGCGCGCCCACCGCGCCGACCTCGCCCTCGAAACCGTCGGCCCCGACGCCGACCGCTGGCTGGACATCGCCCAGGCCTTCGCGGGCCCGCCCGGCCCCGGCCGCACCCCGAAGGGCGGCTCCGCGTGACCCCCCTCCGCATAGGCAACGCCTCCGGCTTCTACGGCGACCGTTTCGGCGCCATGCGCGAGATGCTCACCGGCGGTGAACTCGACGTCCTCACCGGTGACTACCTCGCCGAGCTGACCATGCTCATCCTGGGCCGGGACCGGCTCAAGGATCCCGGCGCCGGATACGCCCGCACCTTCCTGCGCCAGCTGGAGGACTGCCTCGGCCTGGCCCAGGAGCGGGGTGTGCGGATCGTCACGAACGCGGGCGGCCTCAACCCCGCCGGACTCGCCGACGCCGTACGGGAACTGGCCGGCCGGCTCTGTATCGGTGTGCGCGTCGCCCATGTGGAGGGCGACGACCTCACCGCCGCCCACCCCGGCAGCCTCGCCGCCCACGCCTACCTCGGCGGCTTCGGGATCGCCGAGTGCCTGCGGGCCGGCGCGGACATCGTGGTCACCGGCCGGGTGACCGACGCGGCCCTGGTCACCGGCCCCGCCGCCGCCCACTTCGGCTGGCGCCCGGAGGACTACGACCGGCTCGCGGGCGCCGTCGTCGCCGGGCACGTGCTGGAGTGCGGGACGCAGGCCACCGGCGGCAACTACGCGTTCTTCTCCGAGGCGACGGCCGCGGGCCGGGACCTGCGGCACCCCGGCTTCCCGCTCGCCGAACTCCACGAGGACGGCAGCTGCGTCATCACCAAGCACCCCGGCACCGGCGGTCTCGTCGACGTCGGCACGGTGACCGCCCAGCTCCTCTACGAGACCGGCGGCGCCCGGTACGCGGGCCCCGACGTCACCGCCCGCCTCGACACCGTGCGGCTCGGCCAGGACGGCCCCGACCGGGTGCGGATCGAGGGTGTCCGGGGCGAGTCACCGCCCCCCTCCCTCAAGGTCGGCCGCAACCGGCTCGGCGGCTTCCGCAACGAGGTCGTCTTCGTCCTCACCGGCCTGGACATCGAGGCGAAGGCCGCACTGGTGCGGGAGCAGATGGCCGACGCGCTCGCCAAGTCCCCTCCGTCCGGTGTCACGTGGGAGCTGGCGCGCACCGACCGCCCCGACGCGGACACCGAGGAGACGGCCGGCGCGCTGCTCCGGCTCGTCGTCCGGGACCGGGACCAGGAGACGGTCGGAAGGGCGCTGACCGGAGCCGCGGTGGAACTGGCGCTCGCCAGCTACCCCGGCTTCCATGTGCTCGCCCCACCGGGGAAGGGCGCACCCTACGGGGTCTTCGAGGACGTGTACGTCCCCCAGGGCGACGTGCCCCATGTGGCGGTCCTCCACGACGGGCGACGGATCCCTGTGCCGCCGGCCCAGGACACCCTCGTACTCCAGGACCCGCCCGAACCGCCCCCGCCCGAGCCGTACCCGGCCGGCGGCCCCACCCGGCGGGCACCGCTCGGGCTCCTCGCGGGCGCCCGCAGCGGGGACAAGGGCGGGAACGCCAACGTCGGCGTCTGGGTGCGCTCGGACGAGGCCTGGCGCTGGCTCGCGCACACCCTGACGGTCGAGACCTTCCGCCGACTGCTCCCCGAGACCGCCGAGTTGCCGGTCACCCGGCACCTGCTCCCGAACCTCCGCGCCCTCAACTTCACCGTCGAGGGCATCCTCGGCCAGGGCGTGGCCGCCCAGCACCGTTTCGACCCCCAGGCCAAGGCCCTCGGCGAATGGCTCCGCTCCCGCCACCTGGACATCCCGGAGGCTCTGCTGTGACGGTCATCGAGACCACCCTCGACACGAACTCCCCTGATTTCCGGGCCAACCGCGACGCCATGCTCGCCAAGCTCGCCGATCTGGAGGCCGAGCACGCCAAGGCCCTCGCGGGCGGCGGCGGGAAGTACGTCGCGAGGCACCGGGCCCGCGGCAAACTCCTCGCCCGCGAGCGCATCGAACTGCTCCTCGACCCCGACACGCCGTTCCTGGAGCTGTCCCCGCTGGCCGCCTGGGGCAGCGACCACGCCGTCGGCGCCTCGCTCGTCACCGGGATCGGCGTGGTCGAGGGCGTGGAGTGCCTGATCACCGCCAACGACCCGACCGTGCGCGGCGGCGCCAGCAACCCCTGGTCACTGAAGAAGGCCCTGCGCGCCGACGACATCGCCCTCGCCAACCGGCTGCCCTGCATCAGCCTGGTCGAGTCCGGCGGCGCCGACCTGCCCTCGCAGAAGGAGATCTTCATCCCGGGCGGCGCGATCTTCCGCGACCTCACCCGGCTCTCGGCCGCCGGCATCCCCACCGTCGCCGTCGTCTTCGGCAACTCGACCGCCGGCGGCGCCTACGTCCCCGGCATGTCCGACCACGTGATCATGGTCAAGGAGCGGGCCAAGGTCTTCCTCGGCGGCCCGCCCCTGGTGAAGATGGCCACCGGCGAGGAGAGCGACGACGAGTCACTCGGCGGCGCCGAGATGCACGCGCGCGTGTCGGGCCTCGCCGACTACTTCGCCGTGGACGAACCGGACGCGCTGCGCCAGGCCCGCCGGGTGGTCGCCCGCCTCAACCACCGCAAGGCCCACCCCGACCCCGGCCCCGCCGAACCGCCCACGTACGACCCGGAGGAACTCCTCGGCATCGTCCCCGGCGACCTCAGGATCCCCTTCGACCCGCGCGAGGTGATCGCCCGCCTCGTCGACGCCTCCGACTTCGACGAGTTCAAGCCGCTGTACGGGACGAGCCTCGTCACCGGCTGGGCGAGCCTGCACGGCTACCCCGTCGGCATCCTCGCCAACGCCCAGGGCGTCCTGTTCTCCGCCGAGTCGCAGAAGGCCGCCCAGTTCATCCAGCTCGCCAACCAGCGCGACATCCCCCTGCTGTTCCTCCACAACACCACCGGATACATGGTCGGCAAGGAGTACGAGCAGGGCGGGATCATCAAACACGGCGCCATGATGATCAACGCGGTCAGCAACAGCCGCGTCCCGCACCTCTCCGTCCTCATGGGCGCCTCCTACGGCGCCGGGCACTACGGCATGTGCGGCCGCGCCTACGACCCCCGTTTCCTGTTCGCCTGGCCCAGCGCCAAGTCCGCCGTCATGGGCCCGCAGCAGCTCGCCGGCGTGCTGTCGATCGTCGCCCGCCAGTCGGCCGCCGCCAAGGGCCTGCCGTACGACGAGGAGGGCGACGCGGCCCTGCGCGCCATGGTCGAGCAGCAGATCGAGTCCGAGTCGCTCCCGATGTTCCTGTCCGGGCGGCTCTACGACGACGGCGTCATCGACCCCCGCGACACCCGCACCGTCCTCGGCGTCGCCCTGTCCGCCATCCACACCGCCCCCTACGAAGGCGCGCGCGGCGGCTTCGGCGTCTTCCGGATGTGAGGGAACACGTGATCTCGACCCTGCTGGTCGCCAACCGCGGCGAGATAGCCTGCCGGATCTTCCGCACCTGCGCCGACCTCGGCATCAGGACCGTCGCCGTGCACTCCGACGCCGACGAGCACGCACGGCACGCCCGCCTGGCCGACACCGCGGTACGGCTGCCGGGCGCCACCCCCGCCGACACCTACCTCCGCGCCGACCTGGTGGTGAAGGCCGCCGTGACCGCCGGCGCGGACGCCGTGCACCCCGGCTACGGCTTCCTCTCCGAGAACGCCGACTTCGCGCGCGCCGTCCTCGACGCCGGCCTGGTCTGGATCGGCCCGCCGCCCGAGGCGATCGAGGCGATGGCGTCCAAGACCCGCGCCAAGGAACTGCTGGGCATCCCACCGCTCGGCGAGGTCACCCCGTCCGACCTCCCGGTTCTGGTGAAGGCGGCCGCGGGCGGCGGCGGGCGCGGCATGCGCGTCGTGCGCCGCCTCGACGAGCTGAGCGCCGCCCTGGAGAGCGCACGCGCCGAGGCGGCGAGCGCCTTCGGGGACGGTGAGGTCTTCGTCGAGCCGTACCTGGAGTCCGGCCGCCACGTCGAGGTGCAGATCCTCGCCGACGCCCACGGCACGGTCTGGCCGCTGGGCACCCGCGACTGCTCCCTCCAGCGCAGACACCAGAAGGTCATCGAGGAGGCACCGGCACCCGGACTCCCGGACGGCCTGGTGAAGGAGCTGTACGCGCTGGCCGTGCGCGC
This sequence comes from Streptomyces sp. NPDC021562, assembly GCF_040640875.1. Classification (NCBI taxonomy): domain Bacteria; kingdom Bacillati; phylum Actinomycetota; class Actinomycetes; order Kitasatosporales; family Streptomycetaceae; genus Streptomyces; species Streptomyces sp. NPDC021562. The sequence continues at coordinate 302,037 of NZ_JBFACN010000005.1, read as the reverse complement.
CGCGCGCTCCGTCGCGTACGTCGGCGCGGGCACCGTCGAGTTCCTCGTCGCCGACGGAAAGGCGCACTTCCTGGAGATGAACACCCGCCTCCAGGTGGAACACCCCGTCACCGAGGCCGTGTTCGGCATCGACCTGGTGGCGCAGCAGCTCCGCGTCGCCGAGGGCCACGCCCTGCCCCTCGACCCGCCGCCCGCACGCGGCCACGCGATCGAGGCCCGCCTCTACGCCGAGGACCCCGCCCACGACTGGGCGCCCCAGACCGGCACCCTGCACCGCCTCGCCGTCCCCGCCTCCGTCCGCCTGGACACCGGCTACACCGACGGCGACGAGATCGGCGTGCACTACGACCCGATGCTCGCCAAAGCGGTCGCGCACGCCCCCACCCGCGCCGAGGCCCTGCGCAAACTGGCCCACGCGCTGGAACAGGCCACCCTCCACGGCCCCACCACCAACCGCGATCTGCTCGTCCGCTCCCTGCGCCACGAGGAGTTCACCGAAGCCCGCATGGACACCGGCTTCTACGACCGCCACCTCACCGAGTTGACGGCACCCGCCCCCGACCCGCACGCCCCCCTCGTCGCCGCCCTGGCGGACGCCCACGGCCGCTCCCGCTTCGGCGGCTGGCGCAACGTCCCCTCCCAACCGGTGACCAAGCGCTACCTGATGGCCGGCGAGGAGCACGAGGCCCACTACCGGCACACCCGCGAGGGCCTCACGGCGGACGGCGTACACGTCGTGCACGCCGACGCGCGTCGCGTCGTACTCGACATCGACGGCGCCCGCCGGAAGTTCGAGGTGGCCCGGTACGGCGACCAGGTCCACGTCAACAACACCGTCCTCACCGCCCTGCCCCGCTTCCCCGACGCCGAGGCCCAGTTGGCACCGGGGTCGCTGCTGGCCCCGATGCCGGGGACGGTCGTACGGGTGGCGGAGGGCCTGGAGGCGGGCGCCGCCGTGGAGGCCGGCCAGCCCCTCCTCTGGCTGGAGGCGATGAAGATGCAGCACCAGATCACGGCACCGGTGACAGGGACGTTGAGCGAGCTGCGGGTGACCACCGGCCAACAGGTGCAGCCCGGCTCCCTACTGGCGGTAGTACAAGCGCCCCGATAGGGGCGCGGGGAACTGCGCGAGCAACCACACACAACCCGCACCCGAAGGAGCCCCAGTGACCCCCCAGATCGAAACCGACGAACACAAGGCACTCCGCGCAGCGGCGGCCACCCTCGGCGCCAAGTACGGCCGCACCTACCTCACCCGCACCATCGCCGAAGGCCGCCCCCCGACCGAACTCTGGCAGGAGGCCGGAAAACTCGGCTACCTCGGCGTCAACCTCCCGGAGGAACACGGCGGCGGAGGCGGCGGCATCACCGAACTCTCCATCGTCCTGGAGGAACTCGGCGCAGCCGGCTCCCCCCTCCTCATGCTCGTCGTCTCACCCGCCATCTGCGGCACGGTGATCGCCCGCTTCGGCACCGACCACCAGAAGCGGACCTGGCTCCCCGGCCTCGCCGACGGCTCGCTCCTCATGGCCTTCGGCATCACCGAACCCGACGCCGGCTCCAACTCCCACCGCATCACCACCACCGCCCGCCGCGACCCGGCGAGCGGCGACTGGCTGCTCACCGGCCGCAAGGTCTTCATCTCCGGCGTCGACATCGCCGACGCCGTCCTGATCGTCGGCCGCACCGAGGACGCCCGCACCGGACGCCTCAAGCCCTGCCTGTTCATCGTCCCCACGGACGCCGAAGGCTTCCAGAAACGCCCCATCGACATGGAACTCAACGCCGCCGAGAAACAGTTCGAACTCACCCTCGACGACGTACGGCTGCCCGCCGACGCGCTCGTCGGCGACGAGGACGCCGGCCTCCTCCAGCTCTTCGCCGGCCTCAACCCGGAGCGCATCATGACGGCCGCGTTCGCGATCGGCATGGGCCGCCACGCCCTCTCCAAGGCGATCGAGTACGCCCGCGACCGCACCGTCTGGAAGACCCCCATCGGCGCCCACCAGGCCATCGCCCACCCGCTCGCGCAGGCGCACATCGACCTCGAACTCGCCCGCCTGATGATGCAGAAAGCGGCGCACCTGTACGACGCCGGGGACGACGCCGGCGCCGGTGAGGCCGCCAACATGGCGAAGTACGCGGCGGGGGAGGCCTGCGTACGCGCCGTCGACCAGGCCGTGCACACCCTCGGCGGCAACGGCCTGACCCGCGAGTTCGGACTCGCCTCGTTGATAACGGCCGCGCGCGTGGCTCGTATTGCTCCGGTGAGCAGGGAGATGATTCTCAACTACGTCTCCCACCAGACCCTCGGCCTGCCCAAGTCGTACTGAGGCTCAAGGCCGTCTTGGAGGAACCGTGTTCCGCAGCGAGTACGCAGACGTTCCGCCCGTAGAACTCCCCATCCACGAGGCCGTACTGGGCCGGGCCGCCGAGTTCGGCGACGCACCCGCCCTGATCGACGGCACCGACGGCACCACCCTCACCTACGCACAACTGGACCGGTTCCACCGGCGGGTCGCCGCCGCGCTCGCCGCCGCCGGCGTCCGCAAGGGCCACGTCCTCGCCCTGCACAGCCCCAACACGGTCGCCTTCCCGACCGCGTTCTACGCGGCCACCCGCGCGGGCGCCGCCGTCACCACCGTGCACCCCCTCGCCACCCCGGAGGAGTTCGCCAAACAGCTGGGGGACTCCGCGGCCCGCTGGATCGTCACCGTCTCGCCGTTGCTGGAGACGGCCCGCCGGGCGGCCGAACTCGCGGGCGGGATCGAGGAGATCTTCGTCTGCGACAGCGCCACCGGCCACCGCTCGCTCATCGACATGCTCGCCACCGACGCCCCCGAGCCACAGATCGACATCGACCCCGTCGAGGACGTCGCCGCGCTGCCGTACTCCTCCGGCACCACCGGAGTCCCCAAGGGCGTGATGCTCACCCACCGGCAGATCGCCACCAACCTGGCCCAGCTCGACGCCCCCGTCCCGGCGGGCCCCGGCGACCGCATCCTCGCCGTCCTGCCCCTCTTCCACATCTACGGCCTCACCGCGCTCATGAACGCGCCCCTGCGCAAGGGCGCCACCGTCGTCGTCCTGCCCCGCTTCGACCTGGAGACCTTCCTCGCGGCGATCCAGAACCACCGCATCACCGGCCTGTACGTCGCCCCGCCGATCGTCCTCGCCCTCGCCAAGCACCCCCTCGTCGAGCAGTACGACCTGACGTCCCTGAAGTACGTCATGAGCGCCGCCGCACCCCTGGACGCCCGGCTCGCCGCCGCCTGCTCGCGACGGCTGGGACTGCCCCCGGTCGGCCAGGCCTACGGCATGACGGAACTGTCACCCGGCACCCACGTCGTCCCCCTCGACGCCATGCACCAGGCACCCCCCGGCACCGTCGGCAGACTCATCGCGAGCACCGAGATGCGGATCGTGTCACTCGACGACCCCGACAAGGACGTCGCCACCGGCGAACCCGGCGAGATCCTCATCCGCGGCCCCCAAGTGATGAAGGGCTACCTCGGCCGCCCCGACGACACCGCCGCCCTGATCGACCCCGACGGCTGGCTGCACACCGGGGACGTCGGCCACACGGACGCCGACGGCTGGCTGTTCGTCGTCGACCGGGTCAAGGAGCTCATCAAGTACAAGGGGTTCCAGGTGGCCCCCGCCGAACTGGAGGCACTCCTGCTCACCCACCCCGGCATCGCCGACGCCGCCGTCATCGGCGCCTACAACGAGGACGGCAACGAGATCCCGCACGCCTTCGTCGTCCGCCAGCCCACCGCCGCCGGCCTCACCGAGAACGAGACCATGCTGTACGTCGCCGAACGCGTCGCACCCTACAAACGCGTCCGCAAGGTCACCTTCGTCACCGCGGTGCCCCGCGCGGCCTCCGGGAAGATCCTCCGCCGCGCACTGCGCGACCTGGCGAAGACCACCGGGGAACCCCAGGAGGGCCCGTGACCTCGATCGGACAGACCCGCACCCGCGCCGTCACCACCCTCAGCCTCGACGCCACCGCCACCCGCAACGCCCTGTCCGCCGCCCTCGTCACCGAACTCGCCGAAGCCCTCACCGACTGCGCGAAGGACCCCGACGTCCGCGCGGTCGTCCTCACCCACACCGGTACGACGTTCAGCGCCGGCGCCGACCTGCGCGACCCGCCCCACCCCGACGCCCTGGTCGGCCTGCTCCGCCAGATCGTCGAACTGCCCAGACCGGTCGTAGCCCGGGTCACCGGCCACGTCCGCGCGGGCGGCCTCGGCCTGCTCGCCGCCTGCGACATCGCCGCCGCGTCCACCGATTCGACGTTCGCCTTCACCGAGGTGCGGATCGGCGTCGCCCCCGCCGTCATCTCCCTCCCGCTGCTGCCCCGCACCGACCCCCGGACCCTCGCCCGCTACTACCTCACCGGCGAACGCTTCACCCCCGCCGAAGCCGTCCGCCTCGGCCTGCTCACCACCACGGCCGACGACGTCGACACCGCCCTCGCACCCGTCCTCGACGGCCTGCGCCGCTCCGCACCCCAGGCCCTGGCCGCGACGAAACAGCTGCTCACGGCTAGGGTGCTGGAGACATTCGACCGGGACGCGGCCCACCTGACCGCACTCTCGGCCCGGCTGTTCTCCTCCGACCACGCACACGAGGGGATGACGGCCTTCCTCGAACGACGGGACGCGGCATGGGTGGTGTGAGTACGACGGAACGCGCACGCGGCCCCCAACCGGACCGCGCCCCCAAACAGGACCGCAGCCGGGCCACCCGGCAACGCCTCCTGGAAGCCGCCGTGGCCTGCCTCGCCGAACACGGCTGGGCGGGCTCCACGGTCGCCGTCGTCGCCGAACGCGCCGGCGTCTCCCGGGGCGCCGCCCAGCACCACTTCCCGACGCGCGAGGACCTCTTCACCGCGGCCGTCGAGTACGTCGCCGAGGAACGCTCCACGGCCCTGCGCGCCCTGTTCCCACAGGGCGCGGCCGACGACCGCAGGGCCGTCGTCTCGGCCCTCGTCGACCTCTACACCGGCCCCCTCTTCCGCGCCGCCCTCCACCTCTGGGTCGCCGCCTCCAACGAGGACCAGCTCCGCCCCCGGGTCACCGAACTCGAAGCCCGCGTCGGCCGCGAGACCCACCGCATCGCCGTCGACCTCCTGAACGCCGACGAGACCCGCCCCGGCACCCGGGAGACGGTCCAGGGCCTCCTGGACATGGCAAGAGGCCTGGGCCTGGCGAACCTCCTGACGGACGACAGGGCGCGACGGGAACGAGTGGTGACACAGTGGGCGGCACTGCTGGAGGAGACGCTGGGATGAAAAGCAGGGCCCGAAGGGCCCGCCTTCAGGGGCGCGGGGCCGTGTCCGATCCCCGGCTACCGCCGCGTGGGCGCGACAAGCCCCCACGCACCCGCACCCGCCCACACCTCCCGAGACGCACCTCAGTGGGCGATGTCCCCGTACCCCTCGATGTCCTGAGGCTTCCGCGCCCCCGGCCCCACGTACTTCGCCGACGGCCGCACCAACCGCCCCGTCCGCTTCTGTTCGAGGATGTGCGCCGACCACCCGGCGGTCCGCGCACACGTGAACATCGACGTGAACATGTGCGCCGGCACCTGTGCGAAGTCCAGCATGATCGCCGCCCAGAACTCGACGTTGGTGGCGAGCACCCGGTCCGGCCGACGGTTGTGGAGCTCCTCCAGCGCCGCCTTCTCCAACGCCTCCGCGATCTCGAACCGCGGCGCCCCCAGCTCCCGCGCCGTCCGCCGCAGCACCCGCGCCCGCGGATCCTCCGCCCGGTACACCCGGTGCCCGAACCCCATCAGCCGCTCACCGCGGTCCAGAGCCTGCTTGACGTAGGCCTCCGCGTCCCCGGTCCGCTCGATCTCCTCGATCATCCCCAGCACCCGGGACGGCGCACCGCCGTGCAGCGGCCCCGACATGGCACCCACCGCACCCGACAGCGCGGCGGCGACGTCCGCGCCGGTGGAGGCGATGACCCGGGCCGTGAACGTCGAGGCGTTCATGCCGTGCTCGGCGGCCGAGGTCCAGTACGCGTCCACGGCCGCGACGTGCTTCGGGTCCGGCTCCCCACGCCACCGGATCATGAACCGCTCGACCACCGAGTGCGCCTTGTCGATCTCCCGCTGCGGCACCATCGGCAGCCCCTGCCCGCGCGCGGACTGGGCGACGTACGACAGGGCCATGACCGCGGCCCGCGCGAGGTCGTCCCGGGCCTGCGCCGCGTCGATGTCGAGGAGCGGTTTGAGCCCCCACACGGGGGCGAGCATGGCGAGCGCGGACTGCACATCCACCCTGATGTCACCCGAATGGACGGGGATGGGGAAGGGCTCGGCGGGCGGCAGCCCCGGATTGAAGGCCCCGTCGACCAGCAGCCCCCACACGTTCCCGAAGGAGACGTGCCCGACCAGATCCTCGATGTCGACGCCCCGGTAGCGCAGGGCGCCCCCCTCCTTGTCCGGTTCGGCGATCTCCGTCTCGAACGCGACGACTCCTTCGAGCCCGGGTACGAAGTCGGACATGGGGCGGCTCCTCAAGTGAGGTGGGCGGAGGCAACGTCACCATAACTCCGAGTGCCAGAATTGGGGAGCCCAGCGGCACTCAGTGCCACCTTTCGATGCCGCTCACTGCGGTCGCCCGGAGCGGTACGGCAAGATGACCGCGTGATCGACCGTGACGACGACACCGCCTCCGACGACTACGACGACGACTACGACGACTCCCTCCACGACCCCGCCGCGATGCGCCAGCACTACCGGGCCGAGGGCTTCGACGAGAGCGACCTGGCCGCACACCCGATGGACCAGTTCACCCACTGGTTCCGGCACGCTGTTCGGGCGGCCGACGACGGCATGATCTACGAACCCAACGCGATGATCGTCTCCACCGCCGACGCCCACGGCCGCCCCAGCTCGCGCACGGTCCTGATGAAGCAGTACGACCGTCAGGGCTTCGTCTTCTACACCAACTACGGCTCCCGCAAGGCCCGCGACCTCGCCGAGAACCCGCACGTGGCACTGCTCTTCCCGTGGCATCCCATCGGGCGCCAGGTCGTCGTCACCGGCACCGCCCGCCGCACCGGCCGCGACGAGACCGCCGCCTACTTCCGCACCCGCCCGCACGGCTCCCAGCTCGGCGCCTGGGCCAGCACCCAGTCCGCGGTCATCCCCTCCCGCGCCGAACTCGACGCCGCCTACGCCGAACTCAGTGCCCGCTACCCCGAGGGCGAGCAGGTCCCCGTGCCCCCGCACTGGGGCGGCTTCCGCATCGCCCCCCAGACGGTCGAGTTCTGGCAGGGCCGCTTCAACCGACTCCATGACCGCCTCCGCTACACGGCCACCCCGGACGCCACCTGGCGCGTGGAACGCCTCAGCCCCTGACCGGACCCCGTAAACGCAGACGACCCGCGAGCTCGGGTCCCTCCGCCTCGGCGGAGGAGCCGGCCGGACGTACCGGCGAGCTCACGGGTCGGGTGACTGCGTTGGATTAGGCCGGCTGCGTGCATCCAGTGCACGCCGGTCCGGCACCGCACATCGTGTGGTGGCGAGCCGCTAGCCCGCAGCCACCTCGCGCGTCCGGGTTTCACTCATGTACCCGATCACCTCCCTTCTCACGTAGGGCCACTTTAAGAAGCTGCGGGGAAGGACTCAACTGTTTTTCAGAGGTGCTTGCGGAGACGCTTCACGCTGGGTGCTGTAGCCGTACCCGTCACCCCGCTGTAGAAGTCGCAGATTCCAGTGCGAGACATTGAGGCGGCCTTGGGGCGTGGCGAGGCTGTGCTGTCCCCTGGCTCGCACGGAAATGCGCCCGGACCATGCACCCGTCCACTTGCCCGAGGGAACGATGGCGCGGACGAGATCCCCGGTGACGTACCCGAAGTGCTGCTTCGTACGGGAGCGCCGTAGGCGTGGGAATCCGTACCGGTCGGGTGTGGTGCGTGCGTATGAGCCGCGTCCCGTGGCCTTTGTGATCAGGACCTGTTCTGGGAACCGTACGATCGCGTCTCCGCTTTCGTGGTCGAGGTGGCCGACGGACAGTGCGTCGAGGGTGTGTGTCTTGCTAAGGCCGGTTGTCAGGCGGTTGGCCATGGTGAGGCGGCCGGGCCAGGCATGCACGGGTCGGCCCAGCGTTTCCAACGCTTCCATGAGTCGTGCCTGCGTCGAGTTCATCGCGGCGGCGTCCCGCAGAGGTTCTTTTAGCTGGCCAAGAATCTTGGCGAGTCGGTCTGGGCGGTGGGCGAGAAAGGACTCGACCGAGCGGTTGTCCTTGGCCTTGTTGCAGGGGAGGCAGGCGAGGACGAGGTTGGTGATGCGGTTCGAGCCGCCTTGGCTGCGGGGCCGTACGTGGTCGATGTTCAGGGGAACGCCGGTGGCGTCGCAGTAGGCGCAGGCGCTCTTCCACCTGGCGTGGAGGTACGTGCGTGCGGTGCTTCCGGCGAGTGGGCCCTGGGTGGGTTCCGCGCCGTGGAGGCGGCGTCCCGCGCTCATTGAGTGGGTGTCGAAGGCGGTGCGTTCGAGGTGGATCTCGGTGATGGGTGCGTAGCGGCAGAGGCGGTTGACCTGGGAGAACGTGGTGTCGACACGGTGGCGAAGGGATGGCGGGAGCCAGCCCTTGGCGACGACACGGTTGTTGGACTGCGGTGCTCGGTAGCGGCAGTTTGCGGAGCGCCGTCGATGGCGGTATCCGGCGCGTTGCCCCATGCTGTGGTGGATCTGGTCGCCCCGGTGCTGGAGCTCCATTGAGAAGACTCCGCGCCGGACGGTGACGACACGGCTGTCTGCGCCGGTCTCCCATTTCTCGTCGGTGAGGGCGAGTCCGGTGCCTTTGGAGCCGGGGTCGATGCGTAGCTGCAAGCCGTCGACAGTCGATTGGGCGCGTGTGCGGTCCTTGAGCCGGATGGCGAAGGGCGTCTGCCGTACGACGACCGCTCGCCCCTTCCGGAGGAGTTCGCGGGCGCGGGCCGGGTGGCAGGGCATGAGCGGGTGTCCGTCCTTGGAGAGGACGAAGACTCTGCTGTCACCGCTTCCACCCGCGTATTCCGGTGGATGTGTGGGAGCGTCACCGCTCCCGTTCTCTGCCGCCTGCGCCACCATGGCGGCGCGCTCGGCGTGTCGCCGACGGGCCTTGGTGCCGGCCCGGTCGGTCTCCCCTCGCCCATGTTCCCTGCCGGTGCCCCGCGCCGGGGCGGGGTGTCCGTGAGCCGTTTCGTCCCTGCTTCCGGGGGTGTCTGCTCTCACGGATTCCAGAGCAGGCTGCTGAGGAAGCACAGCCTGGTGGGTCTGCTCGCCTGCGGGAAACGTAGTCATCGGGGCACCTCCCTGATCCTGCGATCGTGATGACTGGGGCTGGTCACTCGACGGCCTTGCGGCTGGGAAGCGAGTGACCTCCCTTCTTCGGTGTGCACATGAAGGTACTGATCCAGACCGCAGTTGGTGCCTTGATCGAACCGGGGTCGCTCGTTAATGCGGATCTCGCCGTTTTCCCGAACGCGCACGTGATTTGCCTGCTAGCCCTAGGTGACCGTGCTTTCCTGCGGCGGTGGCTGATCGGTTTCTGAGTCGGAGGGTGAGGCGTGAGCGGGTTCCGGTGGGGTGCTCGACCGTGCAGCGTGTCGTCGGTGGGGTGGTGACGGTGATCGCGCGGGTGTTGCCGGAGTCTCGGCGGCGGGGGCTCGGGGCGGCCTTGTACGAGCATGCGCTCGGGTACGCGCGCGGGCAGGGGGACGGGTTGCGGTTCGCCGCGCGGTGCGGGTTTGCCGAGGTGGAGCGGTATGTGCTCGACGGGGAGCGTGACGAATGGGTGGATCTGCGGCTCGCGCTGTGAGGGGGCGGCGGGCGGTGGGTCGCAACGATTGCCTCAATCTTGCGGGAACACAGTGTGGGCTGCGTCACGTTCGAGTTGAATGTAGGACTGTGAGTGAGCCTGATGGGGGTCCAGGTGAGTGCTTCCCGGCGTAGTGGGGCCACGGACGAGCTGGGGCCCGACGAGCCCGAGCCGGAGCGGGGCGCTCCGGAGGACTCGGGCGGCTCCGACCTGCTCGCCGCGCTCCTCGACGGTATGGACGCGGCCCTGTGCGCCTTCGACGCGGACGGCTTCGTCACCCACTGGAACCGTGAGGCCGAGCGGATCCTGGGCTGGACGGCGGCCGAGGCGGTGGGCCGGCGCGGGTTCGCCGGGTGGGCGGTGCGCGAGGCGGACGCCGAGGAGATCGAGGGGCGGCTGATGGCCGCCATGCACGCCTCAGGACGGCAGGTGCACGAGTTCGCCCTGCTGACGAAGGACGGCGGGCGGGTCCTCGTACGGACCCAGTCGGCGGCCGTGCGCGGTCCCGACGGCAAGCCGGCGGGCGTGTACTGCGCGTTCAGCGAGGTGCACACGCAGATCGACCTGGAGCGGTCGATCGCGCTGAGCGAGGCCCTGTTCGAGGACGCGGCCTGGGGTGTCGTGCTCGTCGACGCGGATCTGCGGCCTGCCGTGGTCAACGCGCATGCCGCGCGGGCGCTCGGCATCGGGCGTTCGTCGGCGCTGGGGCGGCCGCTCGGGGAGTTGCTCGCGCAGGGTGTGGAGGACCTGGAGGGTGCGCTCACGCACGTGCTGGCCGAGGGCGCGCCGCCGGCGCCGGCCGAGATGTGGGTGAGTGTGCGGACGCCGGAGGGCGAGCAGCGGCGGTGCTGGCGGTCCGGTTTCCTGCGGCTGGCCTCACCGCTCGCGGAGGAGCCGGTTCCGCTGGGGGTGGGCTGGCTGTTCCAGGACGTCACGGAGGGCAGGCTCGCCGAGCAGGAGGCGGCCGTGCTGCGGTTCCGGGCCAACCAGCTGCACCGTGCGGCCCGTGCGGCCGCGGAGTGCGAGGACCCGGCGGAGGGTGCCACCGTGCATCTCGACTTCGCGCTGGCGGGGTTCGCCGACCATGCGGTGATCGACCGGGTGGTGGGCGGTGCCCGTGCGGACGGGGAGGCGGGTCCGGTGCGGCTGGTGCGGATCGTCACCACGCCCACCGGGGCGCCGGGGCCGAGCCTGCTGACGGGTGCGGCCGGGCTGCCGGTGCGGTACGAGGAGGGGCATCCGGCGTTGCAGTGCGTGGCGCGGGCGGGGAGCGTGCGGGCCGATGCCGGGGAGGTGCCGCCGGACCGGGCGCGGGCGTGGGCGCTGGACCGGCAGTGGCCCGGTGACGCGGTGCACGCCATGTGTGCGGTGCTGCGCAGCCGGGGGCGGACGCTGGGTGTGCTGACGTTCCTGCGGGGGCCGGGGCGTAGTCGTTTCGAGCGGTTGGACGCGGTCTACGCGGAGGACGTGGCCGTGCGCATCGCCGCGGCGCTGGATCTGGCGGGGCTGGCGCAGCAGCGTTAGCGCCGGCCCTCGGCGGCGGGGGAAGGTGCGCCGGAGGGCGTCACTGCTGGTAGAAGATGCGGTCGGCGTACTCCGCGAACACCCGGGCGTTCCATTCGTGGCCGCCGTCGACGTTGCCCGAGCGCAGCAGTGGGGGTTCGAGGCCGCGGTCGGCGAGGGTGGCCGCGGTGGTGGCGAGGACCGCCTGGAGCAGGGCGCTGGTGACGACGGTGGAGGCGGGCGCGAAGGGTGCCGGGATGGTGTCGAGGGTCAGTTCGGCGTCCCCGACGGCGATCTTCGAGTCGAGTACGACGTCGCAGTGGTCCTTGAGGTACGTGCCGGAGGAGTGCCGTGACGTGGTCTGTCCGGCGTAGGCGACGGAGGTCACGCCGATGACGCGGGCGCCGCGGCGGCGGGCCTCGACGGCCATCTCGACGGGCAGGGCGTTGCGGCCGGAGAGGGAGATGATCACGAGGGTGTCGCCGGCGCGCAGGGGTGAGGTGTCGAGGACGGCGGTGGCGAGGCCGTCGACGCGTTCGAGGCGGGAGCCGAGGGTGGCGGGCACCACGTCGACGCCGACGAGGCCAGGAGCGGACAGCAGGTTCATGAGGGCGAGGCCGCCCGCGCGGTAGACGAGGTCCTGGGCGGGGAGCGAGGAGTGCCCGGCGCCGAAGGCGAACAGCCTGCCGCCGGCCGCGACGGTGTCGGCGAGGAGGGTGCCCGCGGTGGCGATGGCCTCGGCCTCCTCGTCGCGAACCCGTTGCAGGAGGCCGATGGCGGCGTCGAGGAACAGGTCGGCGGGCGTGCCGTCGCTCATACGGGCCCCTTTGCACGGTCGGCGTCAGCGTCTGTGTCGCGGATCACCCTCCGGTCTGGACCATCTCGGTGTCAATACGGCCGGTGGGCCGGCGGGGTGTGGCCGCTGCTGCCGGGCCGCTCCGTTTTTCCGGTGCGGCCCGGTTGTCAGTGGGATCCGGCAGAATTGGTTTCAGGGCCGGCGCACGCGGCCGGGCCGTCGGCAGAGGTAATCGAGGGGCACGTATGTCCGGACTGATCGACACCACGGAGATGTATCTCCGCACCATCCTCGAGCTCGAAGAGGAAGGCGTGGTCCCCATGCGCGCCCGCATCGCGGAGCGGCTCGACCAGAGCGGGCCGACGGTGAGCCAGACGGTGGCGCGGATGGAGCGGGACGGGCTGGTGTCCGTCGCCTCCGACCGTCATCTGGAGCTGACCGACGAGGGCCGTCGGCTGGCGACGCGCGTGATGCGCAAGCACCGGCTCGCCGAGTGCCTGCTGGTCGACGTGATCGGCCTGGAGTGGGAGCAGGTGCACGCCGAGGCGTGTCGCTGGGAGCACGTGATGAGCGAGGCGGTGGAGCGGCGGGTGCTCGAGCTGCTGCGGCATCCGACCGAGTCGCCGTACGGCAATCCGATCCCCGGTCTGGAGGAGCTGGGCGAGAAGGACGGCGCCGACCCGTTCCTCGACGAGGGCATGGTGTCGCTGGCCGACCTGGATCCGGGCACGGACGGCAAGACGGTGGTGGTACGCCGGATCGGTGAGCCCATCCAGACCGACGCGCAGCTGATGTACACGCTGCGGCGGGCGGGTGTGCAGCCCGGTTCGGTGGTGAGCGTGACGGAGTCGGCCGGCGGGGTGCTGGTGGGCAGCGGCGGTGAGGCGGCCGAGCTGGAGTCGGTCGTGGCCTCCCACGTGTTCGTCGCCAAGCGCTGAGCGAGGGGCGGGCAGGGTGCCCCGAAGACGTGGCGGCGGGCATGGGTTTGGCCCCGGCGCCTTTCGGCGCCGGGGCCTGTCCTCCCCAGTGCTGACCCGGAGCCCCGAGCTCCCAGGGTCATCCCCTCGGACCGTTTTCCCCGAGCGGTCCGTCCCCCGCAGAAGAAATCCCCCCGGCGGCGCCGATCATGCCTGGGGAGGGGTCACTCGAAGGAGGGGTGTTGCCCGCAGGAAGCCGATTTTCGAATAGGTATTCGATAGTCTGAGGGGTACCGGAGCAGCGCGAAGCGATACGAGGCGACACTAGGCACGCGGAGCTAGGGGGGTGCCAGGCCCATGGCACGGCGCATCGACGTGACAGGAGCCGGCGGCGTACACCTCGCCGCCTGGGAGTTCGCGGACCCGCCCAAGAAGGACGACCCGGAGCGGCCGTCTCCCGGTGTGCTGTTACTGTACGGCCTGATGGGCCGCGCCTCGCACTGGGCGTCCACCGCCCGCTGGCTCTCCGGACGGCACCGGGCCGTCGCGCTCGACCAGCGCGGCCACGGCCAGAGCGACAAGCTCCCCCAGGCCGCGTACACGCGTGAGGCGTACGTGGAGGACGCCGCGGCCGCCATCGAGCAGCTGGGACTCGCCCCGGCGGTGGTCGTCGGCCACGCCATGGGCGCGCTGACCGCCTGGCAGCTCGCCGCGAAGCGCCCCGAACTGGTCCGGGCTGTGATCATCTGCGACATGCGGGCCTCCGCCCTCGGGGCGGCCTCGCAGCGCGAGTGGGCCGAATGGTTCAAGGCCTGGCCCGTCCCCTTCGCCACGCTCGCCGACGTACGCAAGTGGTTCGGCGAGGACGACCCCTGGGTGGAGCGGCCGAACCCGGCGCGCGGGGAGTTCTACGCCGAGGTGATGCACGAGTGCGCCGACGGGTGGCGGCCTGTGTTCGATCCGGACCGGATGCTGAGCTCCCGGGAGACCTGGGTGTACGACGCGCACTGGGAGGAGCTGGCCCAGGTGCCGTGTCCCGCGCTGGTCGTGCGCGGGGTGGACGGGGAGCTGGGGCGGGCTGAGGCCCAGGAGATGGTCCGGGTGCTGCCGAAGGGGGAGTACGCGGAGGTGGCCGACGCCGGGCACCTGTTGCCCTATGACCGGCCGGAGGCGTGGCGGGCGGCTGTGGAGCCGTTTCTCGACCGGCTGGGGGAGTGAGGGGGCGCGAGCGGAGGGGGCGCGCTGCAGCTAGCCCTTGCTGACAGCTGTCAGGATCTCCGGGAGGTGGGCCGCCGTGCGCGGTGCTGCCAGGCGCAGGCCCGCCCAGGTGATCGTCGCCCCGTAGGCCGCGCCCACCGGTAGCAGGAGCCAGGTCCAGGCGTCGCCCCCGGCGGTCACGTTCAGCGTGATGGCCAGGGCGATGACGGGGGCGCACAGCAGGGCCGCCGAGACCATGCCGCCGAAGATCGCGATCCAGGCCAGGCCGGTCTGGCCCGCGGCGACGTTGCGGTGGCCCTCCTGGGGGATGGAGTACGGGAAGCGGGCCGAGGTCCAGGCGCCGGTGGCCAGCATCGCGCCGAGCAGGGCGAAGGAGAGGCCGAGCACCTCGGGCAGCCGGCCCCAGTCGTCCAGCACCGCCGTGGTCAGGACGGTCACCAGCGTCGCGTACGGCAGGGTGATCAGCAGCAGGGCCAGGGCCCGGCCGCGCAGCTCGGCGTAGGCGTCGCGGGCGGACGAGATGGTCATGGCCACCATCCAGAACGCGGAGGTGTCCTGCCCGAACTGGTTGTACATCTGGATCCCCAGCATCCCGGCCGCGAAGCACGCGAAGTAGACCGACCCGGTGCCCTGCACGGCGTTGAAGACGGGCACGATCACACCGATGGCCAGCGAGGTCACCCACGCCGCCTTGGTCTTCGGGTCCCGCCAGACGTAGCGCAGGCTGCGCGCCATGACGGTGCCGGTGCGTCCGGCCGGGAGCAGGGCGCCCAGGCCGCCGCCCGCCGACGCGCGGCCCCTGGAGTCCGCCGGCCGGTCGGGGGCCTGGAGCGTGGAACCGTCGGGTGCGGTCATCAGCCGGGTCAGGGTCCTCGCCCACACTCCGACGAGCAGCGCCAGTGCGGCGGCGGACAGGGCGAGTTGCAGCACGGCCGTGCCGTACGACCTCTCGCTCGCCGAGTGCACCGCCCCGATCGCCGACGCGGGCGGCAGCCACCGCACCACGTCGGACACCGGCGCGAGCTCCCCGAGCCCGGCCGAACCCAGGCTGCGGGCCGCGAAGTTGACCAGCTGTGCCCCGACCGCGATGACGAGGCCGCTCAGTACGGCCAGGTCCCGTCCCTTGCGGCTGCTGAGCAGCCGTACGTTGGCGGTGGCGATCACCCGCGCGAGCGCCACGCAGATCAGCAGCGTGAGGGCGACGCCGACGACGGCGACGCCGTACCCGGCCGCCCCGTGCGCCACCGACACCGCGCAGCCCACCAGCAGCACCAGGGTGAACAGCGGTCCGATGCCGACCAGGGAGGCGGCGAGCAGGGCCCGGACCAGCGGGCGTGGCCGCAGCGGCAGCATCACCAGCCGGGTCGGGTCCAGGGTCTCGTCGCCGCTCGGGAAGAACAGCGGCATGAACGCCCAGCCGAGTGCCAGTACGGCGGCGCCCAGCACGGCGACCGCGTCCACGTGCGGCTGCCCCCGCAGCAGGACCAGCCCCAGCAGCTGCACCACCGCGAACAGCAGCGCGACGACCGCCGACGCGACGAACGCGGCCCGCCGGCCGCCGGACTGCCGCAGTCCGTTGCGCAGCAGCGACAGCTTCAGCCGGACCACGGTGGAGGTCACGTCGGTCATCGGGCCCCGCCGCCCAGCCAGTCCAGGTCCGAGGCGGTGTCCCGGCCGCTCGCCCCGACGAGTTCGAGGAACGCGGCCTGGAGCGTGGGGTGTTCCCCGCGCACCTCGGCGAGCGTTCCCGTCGCGCGGATCCGGCCCGCCGCCAGCACCGCGACCCAGTCGCACAGCGACTCGACGAGTTCCATGACGTGGGAGGAGAAGACGACGGTCGCCCCGGAGCCGGTGTAGCGCTCCAGCACGCCTCGGATGATCTGCGCGGACACCGGGTCCACGCCCTCGAACGGCTCGTCCAGGAACAGCACTTCGGGGTTGTGCAGGAGGGCGGCCGCGAGACCGATCTTCTTGCGCATGCCGGTCGAGTAGTCGACGACGAGTTTGTGCTGGGCACCGGCGAGGTCGAGCACGTCCAGGAGCTGGGTGGCCCGCTTGTCGACCTCGGCGCCGGGCAGGCCGCGCAGCCGTCCCGAGTAGCCGAGCAGTTCGCGTCCGGAGAGCCGCTCGAAGAGCCGGAGTCCTTCGGGGAGGACGCCGATGCGGGCCTTCACGGCGACCGGGTCCCGCCAGACGTCGTGCCCGACCACCTCGACGCTGCCCTGGTCCGGCCGGAGCAGCCCGGTCACCATGGAGAGGGTGGTGGTCTTCCCGGCACCGTTGGGCCCGACGAGCCCGACGAACTTCCCGGCGGGCAGCGACAGGTCGATCCCGCCGACGGCGACCTGCTGCCCGAACCGCTTCCATAGCCCACGAACACGCACGGCATCGGTCATGGGCCAACCCTATGGGGGGAGCGCCCCTTCAGGGGCGCGAGGAACTGCGCGCTCAGCCACATCGCACCCGCAGCCGCACGATCACAGCACTCGGCACGCCACCGGGCGCTACCGGTCCCTCTCCCGCCCGCACGCGTAGGCCAGCGCCGAGATCAGCTCCTCCACATCCGGCAGCCACCGGTTCGCCGCCGTCGGCCGGCGGGCCCACTGCACGGCCCCCCGCGACCCGTACCGGGTGGGCGGGGCGGGGACGTACGCGCCCTCCCCGAGCGCCGTCAGATCCAGCGACGCCGGTGACCAGCCCAGCTTCCGCACCAGCTCCGGCAGTTTCACCGACGCCCCGGGAAGGACGAAGAACTGCATCCGGCGATCAGGGGTCAGCGTCACCGGCCCCAGGGCCAGCTCCATCCGCTCCATCCGCGCCAGCGCCAGGAACCCGGCCGTCTCCGGCACGGACAGCGCGTCGAAGGTGCGCCCCGTGGGCAGCAGGATCGACGCCGTCGGCTGCTTCTGCCACATCCGGCGCGCGACCGTCGCACTGCCGGTCGCCTGCGTCGCCCAGTCCGGACGCGCCGCGTGCGCGCCGGGCGCCGCGCACGCGACCTGCCCGCAGGAGCAGCGCTGCACCCCCTCGGCCGCTTCCAGCCAGGTGCCGGGGAAGACGTCCCAGTGACGCTCCTCGGCGTAGCGTACGGCGGTCTCCAGCAGCGATTCCCCCCGCTGCTTCGGAATCTGAGCGGCTTCGGTGCCGACGATCGTCTCTTCCACGCTCAACACAACTCCCGCATCCACCTGGAGTTACGGGCGTTACGCGCGCGGGGGAGGAGCATCTTTTCCGCAATCGGGGCGCATGGATGCATGTGTGGGGGCGCGCAGGAGGAACCGGGGCGTGAGCGGGTAGTCACCTGTGGGGGGTTGGCGGCGGTCGTCCCCGTGGTTCCGCCGCGTTTACCCGGCAATCCTCGCATGTCCCGCATTTTCGGTATGTCCGCTGGGCAGTGATCGCAAAGGCCGGATCTTTTCCCTACAGGGAGTTCGCAGGGGGTACGCCATGGCCGCAAGGCCGCTTGTCGCGCGGCAGCCGAACGAACGGTTGCAGGCGCTCATCCAGGAGGCGGGGTGCTCGAACGCCGGGCTCGCCCGCCGGGTCAACATGTGCGGCGCCGAGCACGGGCTCGACCTGCGGTACGACAAGACGTCCGTGGCGCGCTGGCTGCGCGGCCAGCAGCCGCGGGGCCGGGCGCCCGCGATCATCGCCGAGGCGCTGGGGCGCAAGCTGGGCCGTACGGTCACGATCGACGAGATCGGCATGGCCAACGGCAAGAACCTCGCGTCGGGCGTCGGTCTCCAGTTCTCGCCGACCGTCCTGGGGGCCATCGAGCAGGTCTGCGAGCTGTGGCGCAGTGACGTGGGGCGCCGGGACTTCCTGTCCGGTTCCTCGGTGGCCGCGTCGGCGCTGGTGGAGCCGAGCCGGGACTGGCTGATCTCGGCGCCGGACGCGCAGGTGGCGCGGCAGGCCGGCCCGCGGGTCGGGCAGTCGGACGTCGCGGCCGTGCGGGCGATGACGCAGGCGCTGACCGACCTGGACCACCAGTTCGGCAGCGGGCACGTGCGCCCGGTCGTCGTGCACTACCTCAACAGCGTCGTGTCCGGGCTGCTGGCCGGCTCCTACCGGGAGTCGGTCGGGCGGGAGTTGTTCGCCGCGGTGGCCCGGCTCACCGAACTGGCCGGGTACATGGCCGTGGACACCGGCCAGCCCGGTCTCGCCCAGCGGTACTACATCCAGTCGCTGCGGCTCGCGCAGGCCGCCGGGGACCGCGGCTACGGCGGCTATGTGCTCGCCGCCTCCATGAGCCACCTCGCCGCGCAGCTCGGCAACCCCCGGGAGATCGCCCAGTTGGCGCGGGCGGCGCAGGAAGGGGCGCGCGGCCGGGTGACGCCGCGCGCGGAGGCGATGTTCCACGCGGCCGAGGCCCGCGGGCACGCGCTGCTCGGCGACGCGCGGGCCGCGCAACTGGCGTCCGGACGGGCGGTGTCCGCGATGGAGGCGGCCGATCCGTCCTCCGGTGACGACCCGGCGTGGATCGCGCACTTCGACGAGGCCTACCTGGCCGACGAGTTGGCGCACTGCCACCGTGACCTGGGGCAGGCCGAGGCGGCGGCGCGGTGCGCCCGGCAGTCGCTGGACGGGCACCCGCCGACCCGGGCGCGGCGCCGCGCCATCGGCTATGTGCTCCTCGCCACAGCGCAGGTGCAGCAGCGCGAGATCGAGCAGGCCTGTGCCACCGGGACGAAGGCGGTCGAACTGCTGGAGACGGTCCGGTCCAACCGGGGCGCCGAGTACCTGGAGGACTTCCAGCAGCGCCTGGAGCCGTTCCGGGACGAACCGGTGGTAAGGGAGTTCGGCGCCCGCCTGGATCTGCAGGCGGCCGCATGAATTCATGCCCCGCGCATGCGTGAACGTGGGGGAAACCACACGTTGCCGCTCAAGAGACGGCATATACAGCGCAGCGCGGGGCGGTTTCGTCACTCCTGTCACCGGGAACAAGATCGCGCCTTTGGCTGCGTGGCACCTGGTGGAGGGGACCCGGTAGCGTGAGCCGACGATTCACAAGGTCCCCCATTAGTAGGAGTCCCGGTGACGCAGAGTGGACAGGGCGAGCCCGCGCGCGAAGGCATCGTGCTGCCCTCCGACGGCGGCGAGCCCTTGCTGCCGGGCATGACGGGCGGTTCGGCCCGCCCGGTGCAGCCGCCCGCCGCGCCCCCGGCGCCGGCCACCGCGCCCTCCGAGGGCCAGGAGTGGGGTCAGCCGTGGGGGCCCGGCCACCAGCAGGGCGCGCCCCGGCCCCAGCAGGACTGGCCGCAGGCGGCGGGCCAGGAGTGGAACTCCCCGGGCCCCGGCCCGCTCCCGCCGGAGGGGGCGTCGTACGGCGGCGGCTACGAGCAGTCGTACGGCGGCTACGGCGCACCGTCCCCGCAGCAGCCGTCCTACGGCGGCGCCCCGCTGCCCCCGGCCGCGGGACAGGCCCCCTACGGCGCCCCGCTGCCGCCCGCCGACGAGGGCGCCACCCAGTACATACCCCCGGTGCCGGCGGACGAGGGCGCGACCCGGTTCATACCCCCGGTGCCGGCCGGGCCGGTGGACGAGGGCGCCACGCAGTACCTGCCGCCGGTGGCGGCGGGCCCCGAGGGAGCCACCCAGCTGATCCCGCCGGTCGGTCCCGGGGCGCTGCCGCCGGAGAACCCGCACGAGCGGACCGCCTACCTCGGCCGGAGCGCGCCCGCGGCGCACTCCGACGCCGACGCCACGCAGTACATCGCGCCCTACCCGGCCGGTGGCCCCCAGGACGCGCAGGGTGCCGATCGCCGGCCGCCCGCCGAGTTCGACAACCTCTTCCGCAGCGGGCCGGGCGGCGAGCCCCCCGCCGCGTCCACCGCCCAGCTGCCCCGCTTCCAGCAGGGGCCCCAGCCCGCTTACACCCCGCCCCAGCCCCCGCCGTCGTACGACCGCTACGACGACGCCGGTGACGGCCGGGGTGGCCGGAGCCGGTCGAAGGTGCCCCTGATCGCGGCGATCGGGGTCGCCATCGTTGCCCTCGGGGTCGGCGCCGGTGCCCTGCTCAGCGGGGGCGGCGGCTCGGCCGGCGACAACAAGACGGTCGCCGCGTCCGCGTCGGCCGGTGCGGACTCCTCGCAGGCCGCGGCCGACCCCGCGAAGGCCCAGGCCGTCGCCCTGGACAAGCTGCTCGCGGACAGCGGCAGCAGCCGGGCCAGCGTGATCAGCGCCGTCGCCAGTGTGAAGCAGTGCCAGAACCTCGGCGGCTCCGCCTCCGACCTGCGCGACGCGGCCAGGCAGCGCACCGAGCTGATCACCCGGCTGTCGAAGCTGTCCGTCGACAAGCTGGCGAACAACGCGGAGCTGACCGCCTCCCTCACCAAGGCCTGGCAGGCCTCCGCGAACGCCGACAACCACTACGCGGCCTGGGCCGACCAGGCGGGCGGCAAGCACGGCTGCCACAAGGGCCAGGCCCGCGCCACCGGCCAGACCGCGGCCGGCAACCGCGAGAGCGGCACCGCCAGCTCCCAGAAGGCGAAGGCGGCGGCGCTGTGGAACAGCATCGCGAGCAAGTACGGGCTGACCCAGCGGCAGCCGACCCAGCTGTGACCCGGGCGCCGGTCAGCTGAGGTCGGCGTTCTCCAGGGTCCGCGTCATGTCGAGGGCGGTCCTGTTGGCCGACTGCAGCAGGCCGCCCCTGACCGTCTGGACGTTGACGTCGGCGTTGGCCAGCCGGGAGAAGCCGGCGGCGGCCAGCTTCCCCTGGTAGGGCCAGGTCAGGGTCGGGGTGAGGCCGCCGGTGGAGACCTTCAGGCCGTTGTTGAGGGCGCGGCGCACGCTGTCGGAGGTCACCGCGCCGTCGCCGGCCTTCGCCAGGGCGGCGGCGAGCACCTTGAAGGCGATCCAGGTGGTCTGCACCCCGGCGTCGGCCGGGTCGATCCGGTTGTCGCCGAAGGCCTCCTTGCTGATGACCTTCTTCATCTCGTCCCAGCGCGGGTCCGAGGCGACCGGGTACCAGCCGGTGATGTACGACCCCTCGTACGGGCCGGACGCACCGCCGGTGGAGTTGACGACCGTCTGGTCGACGCTGCCGATCTCGGCGGCCGTCTTCACCTTCGGGTAGTCCTGGCGGGCCCGCTGGAAGCTGTCCATGAAGGTGGCCGTGCGCCCCCCGAGCTCGGGCACCACACAGCCCGTCTTCGCCGCTTCCGAGGACGCGCTCTCCAGCGCCTGCTTCGACTGCTCGTCGTACGCGGTGAGGTCCTCGGCCGCGAGCTGGTCGATCGCCTTGCCGTGGCCGCCCGCCCGCAGGCCCGAGTCGAGCAGCTGGGGCAGCTGGTCGCCGGCGATGCTGTCGGGGCGGACCAGGGTGACCGGGCCGCAGGACGTGGCCAGCGCCTCCCCGAGCCCGGCCAGCAGGGTGAGCTGCCCGCCGTTGACGGGGTAGGAGACGGGGCTGGTGAACTCCTCGTTCGAGGCCCCGTAGCCGCCTATGTAGGGGATGGCCGCGCCTTCCAGCGGGGGGAAGTAGGAGTCCCCGAACTGGCTGTAGGAGCCGACCACCGCGACCACGTTCTCGTCGACCGCGCGCTGCGCGCAGCTCGCGGCGCCCACGCTGGTGTTGTGGTCGTTGCAGGTGAGCAGCTTGAGCTGGTGGCCGCCGAGGCCGCCCTGGGAGTTGAGCCAGCGCACGACGGCGGACGCCATGGCGGGCATGCCGGGTTTGTTGGTGGCGCCGGTCTCCTGCGGCGCCCAGGTCATCACCTTGATCGCGTCGTCCGCCGGACCGGCGAGACCTGGGACGGTCCCGCAACCGGCGGCGAGTGACGCACAGGCCGCCAGGGCCACCGCGGACAGGACGGTGGCTCTGCGGGGCCGGTGGGGCGAAGGAGGAAAGGTGCTGCGCTTGTGCCGACTGCCGGTCATGCTCACGCACGATTCCCCCACATCGAGAACCCGGGAGTGACCATCGGTCAACGAAGGGTGACACGCAGGTGAATTACGGGGGCCGGTGAAGGTCTGGTGACGAGGAACGTACGATCGATGACCGTGCAAGGTTCGGAGAACTCTTCCCGTCGCGGCCGTCGCTCCTCCACCATGGGCGACATGCCACTCAATGACATGCCGTGGTGGCGCTGGCGCAGCAATGTGCGTTCCGCGCTGCACATGCTCTCCGACCCGGACTTCCAGCGGAACGTCTGGCTGGCCGGCCAGGACGGGTACGGCGATGTGACCGACGCGGTCTACCGGCTGGTCGAGGACACCTGGCTGGACAACTGGTCCGCCGAGAAGTACGTCGGGACGATATTCCGGGACTCGCAGGAGGCGGCGCTCGTCGACACCGCCGTGCTGCGGGTGCTGCGGATCATGCACCAGGTGGGGCCGGACGCGCCGGTCTCCGCCTACCTCGACCACCAGGGGTGGCCGGACGCGGTCCGGGCGGCCCGGGACGCGCACCTGCGCCTGGCGGCGAGCGACGGCGACGACCCGGACGCACCGCCGCGCAGCCTCGAAGTGCTGCGGATCATGACGCGGGCGGCGTAGTCCCGCGCGGCGGCCGGTGTCCCGGGGGGGCGGGACGGCGGTCCGCGTGGCGGACAGGCGGTGTCGGGCGCGGCGGGGCATGAGATTCTGTGGTGCATGACCGATCAGCCCACCCGAGCCCAGGCCGCCCCGGCCGACCAGTACGTCCTCACCCTCTCCTGCCCCGACAAGCAGGGCATCGTGCACGCCGTGTCGAGCTACCTGTTCATGACCGGCTGCAACATCGAGGACAGCCAGCAGTTCGGGGACCACGACACCGGTCTGTTCTTCATGCGCGTGCACTTCTCGGCCGAGGCACCGGTGACGGTCGACAAACTGCGGGCGAGCTTCGCGGCGATCGGCGACTCCTTCCACATGGACTGGCAGATCAACCGGGCCGACGAGCGGATGCGTGTCGTCCTCATGGTCAGCAAGTTCGGGCACTGCCTGAACGACCTGCTCTTCCGCGCCCGGACCGGCGCGCTGCCGGTCGACATCGCCGCGGTGGTGTCCAACCACACGGACTTCCAGGAACTGGTGGAGTCCTACCACGTCCCCTTCCACCACATCCCGGTGACGAAGGAGACCAAGGCCGACGCCGAGGCGCGACTGCTCGAACTGGTCCGTGAGCAGGGCGTCGAGCTGGTCGTGCTGGCCCGTTACATGCAGGTCCTCTCGGACGACCTGTGCAAGCAGCTGAGCGGCCGGATCATCAACATCCACCACTCGTTCCTGCCGAGCTTCAAGGGCGCGAAGCCGTACCACCAGGCGCACGCGCGAGGCGTGAAGCTGATCGGCGCGACCGCGCACTACGTGACCGCCGACCTCGACGAGGGGCCGATCATCGAGCAGGAGGTCGAGCGGGTCGGGCACGACGTCACCCCGGACCAGCTGGTCGCGATCGGCCGCGACGTGGAGTGCCAGGCGCTGGCGCGAGCGGTGAAGTGGCACGCGGAGCGGCGCATCCTGCTGAACGGCCGCCGTACGGTCGTCTTCGCCTAGCGGGCAGGGCGGTTCTCGTCGCAGGGCGGCTGCGGGAGGTTCGTGGTCGCCCGCGCAGTTCCCCGCGCCCCTGAAGGGGCGCTGCCGCAACGCGCCCTGAAGGGGCGCGGGGAACTGCGCGACCAGCCCCCACCCACCCGCGGACTACATGCGGCTCAGGCTCGCCGCCGCGAACAGGACGTCTCTGATCGCCGTGCGGTCGCCCAGCTGGCCGGCGGCCGCCTCCTCCGGCGGCACGTGTCCCGCGGCCAGCTGGCAGAACTCCACGTCGTCCAGGGCCACATGGGCCACCTCGAACTTCGCGGAGCCCACCGCCCCCGGCGAGTCCAGCGGGATCAGCCACTCGCCGCCGCCGCTGCCCTCGATCTCCAGCCGCAGGCTCCGGCCGGGCTGTCCGGCGGGGACCAGGTGGGGTGTCGGACCGGGCGCCGCCAGCCCCGCCTGCCTGCGGGCCGCCAGGACGAGGGGCAGCATCCGTGCCGCGAGGTCGATCATCCTGTGCAGGTGCCGAGGGGCGGGCGGCCCGTAGGGGTAGTCCACGGCGTCCGCGATGTCCCCCGCGTGCACCCAGCACTCGAACGCCCGGTCCAGCATCGCGTCGTGCAGCGGCAGTTCGAAGTCGCCGTACGACACCCCGAGGCGCCCGGCGCCGCCGCCGGTGAAGGAGACGGTCTGCACGAGACGGTGGCTCTGCTCCCGCCAGGGCACCCGCAGCGCCCGGGTCGGCGGGAAGTACGACGCCTGCCAGAAGGCCTCGGTACGGGCCGCGGGGCCGGTCGCGTCGGCGTCGCCCAGCGGGTCCTCCAGGCCCAGCGCGGTCGCCACCAGACCGTCCACGGACAGCAGGTGCGCGATGACCCCGGCGACGGTCGTACGGCGGCTCGTCGGGGTCGAACCGTCGAACCAGCGCAGCCGTACCGGCGCGTGCCACTCCGCGTCGCCGATGTCCTGGAGCAGAGCGTCCAGGCGGGCGGTCTCGGCGTCGTAGGGCGCCGCCCACGCGGGGATCGGGATCCGGGCCGGCCGACGCTCCAGGCAGGCCTCCAGGACGCGGGTGCGCAGCCCGGGGTCGAGGTCCAGGCTCTCCGGTTGGTGCAGCAGCCCGACCGCCTCCCGCAGCCGCCGCGCCTCGTCCGCGCAGGCCCCGCAGCTCCCGAGGTGGGCCTCGACGGCGAGCGCCTCCGCCGCCGAACACGCGGCCAGCGCCCACGCCCCGAGCAGCGACTTCAGGACGTCGTGCGACAACTCCAGCGGTACGGGCGGCGGTTCGGGCGCCTCGGGCAACGCCTGCCCACCGTCCTCGACGGACGGCCGAGGCAGCGGTATGCGCGGCACGCGCCCCCGTTCGCCCCCGCCGGCGGGGGTCGGGTCGGCGCCCTCGTCGGGGGCGGGGTCGTTCGGGGGATCGAAGGGGGCGCTCATGCGTCGGCTCCGTAGCCCGGCGGGGTGGTGGTGTCGTGGGCGGTGGAGAGGAGTTGCAGGCCGAGGCGGAGCCGGCGGCGGGCCTCGTCCTCGGTGACGCCGAGGTCCGCCGCGGTCCCCCGGTAGTCGCGGCGCTGGAAGTAGGCGAGGTCGAGGGCGGCCCGCAGCGGGGTCGGCATGGAGTGCACGATGTAGTCCGCGCGGGCGGCGACGGACGCCCGCCGCACCCTGCGCTCCAGCTCCTCCGCGGCCTCGGTGCCGCCGCCACCGTCGGCCGGGAGCGCGGCGGTCTCGGTGGCCCGCAGGCGCTGCACGGCCAGCCGGTGCGTCAGCGCGGCGACCCACGAGCGCAGCGGCCCCTGCCTGGGGTCGTAGGCGTCGGGATGCTCCCAGACGTGGACGAAGACCTCGCGGGTTATGGAGTCGGCGGCGCTCTCGTCGCCGAGGACACGGTGGGCGAGGCCGTGCACGAGCGAGGCGAAGCGGTCGTAGAGCTCACCGAGGGCGGCGGCCTCGCCCCGTGCGAGCCGCTGCTGCATCTTGCGGTCCCAGCGGGGTGGTGTCTCCCTCTTCGCCATGCGGCCCCCTCCCCGTGCCCGTGTCCAGCGTGTCCGCACCGTCTCCTCGAATGTAGTCGGCACGTCCGGCGACGCACGCCCCTTTGTGCCAATGCGCGCCCCGTGCCGGACCTGGAGTGGTAGAGGCCGCCCGAGCGTCCCTGTTTCCGATCCACCGGGATCGACCGCGATCGACCGGGACCAATCGAGATCAGTCGAGATCGAACAAGATCGATAGAGATCGATGTAGATCTACAGTGACCGAAACAAGACCTTTCCTGACCGTCCCTCGTTTGTCATCCGGGGTTTCGGGGAACGGCCGCTGGGCAGCCGCGCGAAAAGAAGCGTAGGAACTGGCTCCGTTTCCGGGCGGTTCCGGAGATCCGGCGAGCGGAGGGCTGAGCCGTGGCTTTCAAGGTGACCGGCGAGGAACAGGGCGAGTGGGCCGTGCTCGCGGTGTCGGGCGAACTGGACCTGGTGACCTCGCCGGTCCTGCGCCAGCGGGTGCACGACGTGGTGGCCGAGGGCCACCACAGTCTGGTCCTCGACCTGTCCGACGTCTTCTTCTGCGACTCCAGCGGGGTCGGTGTCCTCATCGCCGCCCGGCGCCTGATCCGTTCCTGCCGGGGCCGGCTGCGGCTGATCCTGCCGGCCCGGGGCGCGAGTGACGGTTCTCACGTCAACCGGGTCCTCGGCGCCCTCGGCGTCCGGCGGCTGTTCGACGTGTACGCCGACACCGACAGCGCGGTCTCCGACGAGGAGGACCCCCTGTCCGCCTAGGGCGCAACACGCCTTGGGGGCTGCCCGGACAGTGCCACACAGGTGTCCCGGAATTACCCCGGTCTTGGCACAACGGACGTTTTCCCGCTCCCCGGCCGTCGCCCGCGTCGTACGCTCGCTGCGAGGAGAACCCCCACGTCACGTAAGGCGGCCCGAACAGACATGGTCAGCACCGAGTACGAGCGACGGATCGCCGCCCGGTTCGCAACCTTCGACCAGGACGGCAACGGCTGGATCGACCGCGAGGACTTCAACTCGGCGGCCAAGGCGCTCCTCGCCGAGTTCGGCGTCCCGGCCCGCTCCGACAAGGGCCAGGCCCTGTACGCCGGCGCCGAGGCCTTCTGGCAGGGCATGGCCGGCATGGCGGACCGGGACGGCGACCAGCGCATCACCCGCGAGGAGTTCGTGAGCGGCGCGGTCAAGCGGCTGCACGACAACCCCGACCGGTTCGCCGAGATCGCCCGCCCCTTCCTGCACGCGGCCCTGGCGCTCGCCGACACCGCGGGCGACGGCACGGTGACCGTCCCCGACACCGAGCGCGTCCTGCGCGCCCTCGGCGTGCCCCCGGAGACCGCGCGGACGGTCGCCGCGGGCCTCGACACCGACGGCGACGGCAGGGTCGCGGAGGCGGGGATCGTCCCGGCGTTCGCCCGCTACTTCACGATTCCGGAGTGACGGCCGCCGCGGAGGAGCCCGAGAACCGCTCGCGCAGCCGGTACTTGAGCACCTTGCGCAGCGTCTCGTTGCGCGGCAGGGCGTCCACCACCTCCAGCCGCTCCGGCAGCTTGTGCACCGACAGCCCTTCCGCGCGCAGGTAGGCCACCACCTCCGGGAGCGTCAGCACGGCCGCGCCGGGCGGCTGCTCGACCACCGCGCACACCAGCTCCCCGCGTTCGGCGTCGGGCAGCCCCACCACCGCCGCGTCGCCCACCGCCGGATGCGCGGCGAGCAGGTCCTCGATCTCCTTCGCCGAGATGTTCTCGCCCTTGCGGATGATCACGTCCTTGAGCCGCCCGGTGAGGACCAGGTGACCGCTGTCGGTCACCTGCCCGAGGTCGCCGGTCCGCAGGAACCCGTCCTCGTCGAAGGCCGCCGCGGTCTGCGCGGGATCCAGGTACCCCTGGCACACCGCCTCCCCGCGCAGCCGCACCTCGCCGCCCTCGGCGATCCGTATCTCCATCCCGGCCGGCGGCCGCCCCTCGGTCGTCGCCAGGTTCTCCGCCGTGTCGTCCGGCGCCCCCATCGTGATCATCGGCACCTCGGTCATGCCGTAGCCGTGCGTCAGCTGCACCCCCATCTCCCGCACCACCGCGTAGTACACCTCCGGCGGCTTGGGCGCCCCGCCGCCCGCGAGCAGCCGCAGCGAGGGAATCACCCTGGTCCCCGGCCGTTTGCGCTGCTCGGCCAGGAACATCGAGTAGAACGCCGTCGACCCGCCCGCCACCGTCACCCCGTGCCTGCGGTACTCCGGCAGCGCGTCCGGCAGCGCGAACTGCTCGAACAGCACCGCAGGAAAGCCGTACAGCAGCAGCATCACCGTGTAGTCGGGGCCCGCGATGTGCGCGTACGGGAAGGCCATGGAGCCCACGTCGTCCGCCGTGAGCCGCAGGGCGTGCGCGAGGCAGGAGCCGCCCGCGACGAGCGAACGGTCCGTGTGCAGGACGCCCTTGGGGTCGGAGGTGGTGCCCGAGGTCCAGTAGATCCACCGGACCGAGGTGCCCTCCGCGGGCGGGGCGGGCAGCACGGCCGGGTCGCCGTCCGGCAGCCCGTCGGCGTCGTACACCTCGAAGACGCCCTTCGCGCCCAGCCGCCGGGCCAGCTCCGTGTGGTCGAAGCCGCGCCACACGCCCGGTACGGCGAAGAACTCGGCCCGGGACTCGCGCAGCGCGAAGCCGACCTCGCGGTCCCGGTAGAAGGGGATGACCGGGGACTGCACGGCGCCGAGCCTGGCCAGCGCGAAGGACAGCACGGCCGTCTCGATCCGGGTGGGCAGCTGCCAGGCGACGACCGTGCCGGGGCGCACGCCCATGCCGTACAGGCCGGCCGCGACGCGTTCGGCACGCGCGCGCAGTGCGCCGAAGGACAGCGTCCGGTCGCCCTGGAGGAACACCGGGCGTTCCGGGGTGAGTTCGGCGCGGCGGGCGGCCAGGTCCCAGAGGGTGCGGGAGGCGCTCAGCTCGTGTGCGATGGCGTTCGTGTCGTCCATGGCCGGACCCCTGTCCTGTCCCTCTCCAGCTGACGAGTCGTCAGATCGTAGGTCCTGGCGCCTTGCCGGTCCAGGGGTGCGGGGCTAGCCTGCAATATCTGACGAGCCATCAGCTCCGTGGGGGTGCCTGCCGGTGGATCTGTCGTACACGCCCGAGGAGGAGGACTTCCGGGCGCGCCTTCGGGAGTGGCTCGCCAAGGTGCTCCCTGGTCTGCCGCCGAAGCCGCGCCCCGAGGACTGGCCGGGCCGCCGCGCCTACGACCTCGGCTGGCAGCGCACGCTCCACGACGCCGGGTACGCCGACGTCCACTGGGACGCCTCCCCGACCGTCCGGCTGATCTTCCTGGAGGAGACCGAGAGGGCCGGCGCGCCCTACGTGGGCGCCAACTTCGTGGGCCTGCTGCACGCGGGCCCGACCATCGCGGCCGAGGGCACCGCGGAGCAGCGGGCCCGCTGGCTGGCGCCGATCCTGCGCGGCGACGAGGTGTGGTGCCAGGGCTTCAGCGAACCGGACGCCGGCTCCGACCTGGCCGCGCTGCGCACGCGCGCGCGGCGCGACGGCGACGACTACGTGGTGAGCGGATCCAAGATCTGGACCTCGCACGCGGAGGTCGCCGACTGGTGCGAGCTGCTGGTGCGGACGGACCCCGGGGCGCCGAAGCACCGGGGCATCAGCTGGCTGGCCCTGCCCATGGACGCCCCGGGCGTCACCGTACGGCCGCTGCGCACGCTCGCCGGTTCCGACGAGTTCGCCGAGGTGTTCCTCGACGAGGTGCGGGTCCCCGTCGCCAACCGGGTGGGCGCCGAGAACGACGGCTGGCGCGTCACCATGGTGACCCTCTCCTTCGAGCGCGGCACCGCCTTCGTCGGCGAGGTCGTCGCCTGCCGCCGGGTGCTCGGCGACCTCGCGCGCGCGGCGCGTGCGAACGGCAGCTGGGACGACCCGGTGCTGCGCCGCCGCCTCGGCCGGCTGAACGCCGAGTTCCGGGCGCTGTGGCGGCTCACCCAGTGGAACGTCAGCGAGGCGGAGGGCCGGGGCGTGCCCGGCGTCGGCGGCTCGGTCTTCAAGCTGCGCTACTCGCACGCGCGCCAGGAGCTGTACGACGCGGCGGCCGCCGTGCTCGGCCCCGACGCGCTCGACCTGGACCGGCCGTGGGTCCTCGACCGGCTCTCCTCCCTCTCGTACACCATCGCCGCCGGGACCTCGCAGATCCAGCGGAACATCGTGGCCGAGCGGATCCTCGGACTGCCGAAGGGGCGGTGAACGGACGTGCGTTTCCGGCTGACCGGTGAGCAGAGGTCGTTGCGGGACGGCATGCGGGCGCTGCTCGGACGCCGGTTCGACGGCGCGGCGCTGCGGGCGGCCGTGGCCGCGCCGGGCCTGGACCGGGAGCTGTGGCGGGAGCTGGGCGCGGCCGGGTTCTTCGCGCTGCGGCTGCCGGAGGCGGCGGGTGGGGTCGGACTGGGGCTGCCGGAGGCCGTGTTGGTGTTCGAGGAAGCCGGACGGGCGTTGCTGACCGGCCCGTTGCTGGCCACCCACCTCGCGGCCGCCGACGTGCCGGGCGCGGCCGAGGGGGCGACCGTGGTGGCCCGCGTGGACGGCGGCCTGGTGGAGTGGCTGGCCGAGGCCGACGTTGTGACGGGGGGCGCGGGGGACGTGCCGGCGGCCGTACCGCTGCGCTCCGTCGACCCGTTGACGCCCCTGCACCGGGTGCCCGGTGGCGGAGCCCCGGATCCGGTGGCCGTGCTGCTGACCGCCGCCGAGCAGCTCGGCACGGCGGTGCGCGCGTGCGAGCTCGCCGTGCAGCACGCTCGCACACGCGTGCAGTTCGGGCAGCCGATCGGGGCCTTCCAGGCGGTCAAGCACCTGTGCTCGGAGATGCTGGTGCGGGCCGAGACCGCGCGTGCGGCCGTCTACGCGGCCGCCGTGACCGCCGACCCGCTGGACATCGCGGCGGCCCGGCTGCTCGCCGACGAGGCCGCCGTGGCCGGCTCCCGGGACTGTCTCCAGGTGCACGGCGGGATGGGCTTCACCTGGGAGACGGAGGTGCACCTCCTCCTGAAGCGGGCCTGGGTGCGGTCCCAGCGTGGCGGGGGTGTCACGGAGAGTGAGGAGAAGCTCGCGGCCGACCTGCTCGGGTGACCGTGCGGCAGGGCTCTGGTCTGCGGAATCGACGCCCAGGCGGTCAGGATGTCGCGGATTGTGGCACGACGGGATCACGGAGCGTTGATACCGGGTTGTGTCCAACGCGTGACTCGTCACGGCCTGGAGTCGGGTGTCCGCTCCGGTACCTTCTGTGGGATGCGAGCGGTTCCGAGGACGAGCCATGCCCGCGGCGCCGTCGAGGCGGCCCCGCGGCTCGTGGCGCGTGCCGCTGTTCGCAGGGCGGTAAGGGCTTGCGCCCCCGCCTGTTCGACTCCCCGCCGCGAGCGTCGCACAGTATGCCGTAGGCGTACTCCTTCGCGCTGGAATATGCCCGAAGCGCTTGTTGGGGTGACTGTACGTCAACCATGCTGTCTCGTAAGGGAATCACGTTCCGTGACCCTTGCTCTGGCCGTTGTTCTGGCCATGCAGAAAATGGCTACGATCGTGGCCCTCGTCGCCCTCGTCGTCGCGGTCCTCGTCGTGGCGTTGGCTCGGCGCGGGTTCATGTGTCCGCCGGTTCGGATGGTGTGAGCGGTGCAGGTGCTTCAAGTGCAGCTGGAGATCCGGCCCGACCCCGCGGAGGTGGGGCGGGCCAGAAGGTGGGCCCGCTCGCGCCTCGCCGGGTCCGGTATAGCGGTGGACGAGCCGCTCGCCGAGACGTTGATCCTGCTCGTCTCCGAGCTGGTCACCAACGCCGTCGTGCACACCGGCCGGCCCGCCGTGCTGCGGCTCTCGCTGCCGGGCGCGGACCGCGCGGCCGAGGAGGACCCGGCCACCGTGCGGCTGGAGGTCGCCGACGACAGCACCCGCGCGCCCGTGCCGAGGTGCGTCGACGGTGACGCGACCGGGGGCCGCGGCCTCGCCCTCGTCGACGGACTCGCCGACCGCTGGGGCTGGAGCCGGGAAGGCGCCGGCAAGCGCATCTGGTGCGAACTCGACCGGTGCTCGGAACCCCGGCAGGGTGCGGCGGTGGCGTACGGGGGCGGTCTGGCCTCCTTCGAGGGGCTGGCGTTCGAGGCGGTGTGATCCCCGTGTGCGGTGATGCGCCGGGGGTTGCATCCGTGCGCGCCCATGGTGAATCGGACCGCGACGGGCAAACCCCGAACGGGTGTTGACGCCCCGTGACCATTTGAACACGCTTGAGGTCTGCGATTCGCCGCGAGGGGACGGCGAGGGGTCCGGCCGCGGACGTCCTCGTCGAGTGTGGGTCGAGACGGACGGTGGCGTGCGGGGCCGGGCTCGGGGCGGGCCCGCGCGCGTGACCGTCCGGATTCCGGGGGGATGGGGGAGGGTCGGTGTCACGCCGGTTCCCGGCGTGACACCGACTCGGACTCCCGCTCGGGCCGCGCCGGGCTTCAGAGGACGGCCACGGGTGCGACGGGGCTGCCCGTCGCACCCACGAACGGCTCGGGCGTCGCCGACAGCAGGAACGCGTACCGGCCGGTTTCTCCACAGGCTGTGGACAACTCTTCGAGATTCCAGTTCTGGCCCTGGAGCATGCCCATCTCGACCAGGTCCAGGGCGTGCACGGGCAGCCAGAGGTCCTCGATCTCGGGCGGGAAGATCTCGAAGGTGAGGGTGTCGTTGGCGACGGCCGCCACGTCGCGTGCGTGGAACCACTGCGGGGTCCGCACCGAAAGGCCCGGCGACGGGTAGCCGTACCCGTGCTTGTCCCCGGCGAGGTACACCTGCACCTGCCCGGTCCGCACCAGCACGATGTCACCGGCGCGGACCGACGTCCCGGCCAGCTCCTCGGCGGCGTCCAGATCCTCCGGGGTGACCGCGTGGCCGCCCGCCAGCCGCTCGACGCCCCGCGCGCGTGCCACGTCCAGCAGCACCCCGCGCGAGACGATGTGCCGCGCCTTGTCGATCCCCGCGAACCCGGCCCCGCCGTGCGCGGTCACGGTGTCCGCCGGGCGGCCGTTGTACAGCCGCCCCGAGTGCGAGACATGGGTGAGCGCGTCCCAGTGGGTGCCCGCCTGCAGCCCCATCGTCACGGCGTCGTCGCTGCACGCGACCGTCCCCGGCCCGAACAGCTCCTGGTTGATCTGCACCATCGCGTGCAGCGGGTTGACCCGTCCGGGGATCATCCCGGTCTGCACGCCGTCCTCCCGCAGCGGCAGGGCCAGGGGGACCCGCCGGCCGGTGCGCACGGTCGCGGCCGCCTCCCGGACCACCTCGTCGGTGATCAGGTTCAGCGTGCCCAGCTCGTCGGCGGTGCCCCAGCGCCCCCAGTTGTTGACGCGCTTGGCGATGTCGTGGAACTCAGCCGGCAGTGACATCCGGTTCCTCCCCGGGGCTTGTGTCCGCACATCAGACGCGCCATAAAATCTAACGGTCCGTCAGAAACCGCGGGAAGGGGCCGGGCATGGGGAACTTCTTGGCAGGCAGGGTCGTCGCCGTGACGGGTGCCGGGCGCGGTATCGGACGGGCCGTGGCGCTGGCGGCGGCGGCCGAGGGGGCGAAGGTCGTCGTCAACGACTACGGCGTCTCGGTCGACGGCGCGTCGCCCACCAGCGAGGTCGCCGAGGCCGTCGTCAAGGAGATCGAGGCGGCGGGCGGCGAGGCGGTCGCCGTGGCCGACGACATCTCCACGATGGCGGGCGGCCGGCGGATCGTGGACGTGGCGCTGGCGTCGTACGGCCGGCTCGACGGGGTCGTGTGCGTGGCCGGGATCCTGCGCGAACGGATGCTGTTCAACATGACCGAGGAGGAGTGGGACCCGGTGGTCGCCACCCACCTCAAGGGCACGTTCACGGTGTTCCGGGCGGCGTCGGCGGTGATGCGGAAGCAGCGCGCGGGCACCCTGATCGGCTTCACCAGCGGCAACCACCAGGGTTCCGTCTCGCAGGCCAACTACAGCGCGGCCAAGGGCGGGATCATCTCGCTGGTGCGCAGCGCGGCGCTCGGCCTGCACAAGTACGGGGTGACCGCCAACGCGGTGGCACCCGTGGCGCGTACCCGGATGTCGGCGGGGGTGCCGATGGAACTCGCCGAGATCGGGGAGCCCGAGGACGTGGCCGCGTTCGTGGTCTACCTGCTCTCCGACGCCGCGCGGGACGCGGGGGTCACCGGGCAGGTCTACACGGTCGCCGGGCCGAAGATCGCGGTGTGGGCCCAGCCGAGCGAGGTGCGGGCCGCGTACGCCGAGGGGGGCTCCTGGACGCCGGAACGGATCGCCGAGGTGCTGCCGGGGAGCGTGGGGGTGGAGCCGATGCCGATGCTGGCCCGGGTGGCGGCGATGGAGGCCGCTGCGCGGGGCGGGGGGCGGCCGAACGCCTAGGGGGGTGGGGGTGCGGTGTGTGTGCGGGTGCGGCTCCGTCGTGGTTGCTCGCGCAGTTCCTCGCGCCCCTGGGTCGGCCGAATCGAACCATCTCTGGAGGTCACCGTGGAGTTCGGCTCAGTGCCTGAGGACGAGGTGTTCCGTGGGGAGGTCCGGGCCTGGCTCGGGGCGCACGTCGACGGCGGGGTGGACCGGCGCGGGTGGGAGCGGACGCTCGGGGCCGACGGGTGGATCGGGCTCGGGTGGGCGGAGGGCGGGTACGGGAACCGGACCGCCACGCTCACGCAACAGGTCGTCTGGGCCGAGGAGTACGCCCGGTCGGCCGCCCCGCCGCGCTCCGGGCACATCGGGGAGAACCTCCTCGCCCCGACGCTCCTCGCGCACGGCACGCCCGAGCAGAAGGCGCGGTTCCTGCCGCCCGTCGCCGCCGGCGAGGAGCTGTGGTGCCAGGGGTACAGCGAGCCCGGCGCCGGGTCGGACCTGGCCGGGGTGCGGACCGCGGCCGTACGGGAGGCGGACGGCTACCGCGTGTCCGGGCAGAAGATCTGGACCTCCCTCGCCCACGAGGCCGACTGGTGCTTCATGCTCGCGCGGACCGAGCCCGGCTCCCGCAGGCACCACGGGCTGAGCTTCCTGCTCGTGCCCATGGACCAGCCCGGCCGCGTCGAGGTCCGGCCCATCCGGCAGCTGACCGGCACCAGCGACTTCAACGAGGTCTTCTTCGACGGCGCGTACGCGCGCGCCGACCATGTCGTCGGCGGCGAGGGCAACGGCTGGCGCGTGGCGATGAGCCTGCTCGGCTTCGAGCGGGGGGTGTCGACGCTCGCCCAGCAGATCGGGTTCGCCGAGGAGCTGGACCGGGTGGTGCGCGACGCCGTGGCGAGCGGCGCCGCCGCCGATCCCGTCGTCCGCGCGCGGCTGGTGCGGCAGTGGGCCGAGTTGCGGGTGATGCGGTGGAACGCCCTGCGCACGCTGGGCGGTTCGGCCGCCGAGCCGGGCGCGCCCAGCGTGGCCAAGCTGCTGTGGGCCGGCTGGCACCAGCGGCTCGGTGAGCTCGCCGTGCTCGTGCGGGGCGCGGCCGCGAGCGTCGGGCCGGCCGACTGGTCGGCTGCCGCGCCCTACGAACTGGACGCCGCCCAGCACCTGTTCCTCTTCTCCCGGGCCGACACCATCTACGGCGGCTCGGACCAGGTCCAGCGCACGATCATCGCCGAGCGTGTGCTCGGTCTGCCGAGGGAACCGAAGGGGGTCGAGTCGTGATGCGCGGTGTGCTGTTCGACGGGAAACAGGTCCAGGTGGTCGACGACCTGGACGTCCGGGAGCCGGGGCCGGGTGAGGTGCTGGTGGCCGTGTCGGCGGCCGGGCTCTGCCACAGCGACCTGTCCGTGGTGGACGGGACCATACCCTTCCCCGTTCCCGTGGTGCTCGGCCACGAGGGCGCCGGAGTGGTGGAGGCGGTGGGCGCGGGGGTCGGCCATGTGTCGCCGGGCGACCATGTCGCGCTCTCCACGCTCGCCAACTGCGGGGCCTGCGCCGACTGCGACCGGGGGCGGCCGACCATGTGCCGCAAGGCCATCGGGCGCCCCCAGCAGCCGTTCACGCGCGGTGGCCGGGGCGTCCACCAGTTCGCCTGCAACTCCGCCTTCGCGGAACGCACCCTCGTCAGGGCCGTGCAGGCGGTGCGCATCCCGAAGGACATCCCGCTGACGTCCGCCGCGCTGATCGGCTGCGGGGTGCTGACCGGTGTGGGCGCGGTGCTCAACCGGGCCCGGGTGGAGCGCGGCGACACCGTGCTGGTCATCGGTACCGGCGGGATCGGGCTGAACGTCATCCAGGGCGCGCGGATCGCGGGCGCGCTGCGGATCGTGGCCGTGGACGCCAACCCGGCCAAGGAGGAGGTGGCCCGGCAGTTCGGCGCGACCGACTTCCTGACCTCGACGGACGGCGTGAAGGACCTGCTGCCGCACGGCGTCGACCACGCCTTCGAGTGCGTGGGCCGCGTCGAACTGGTCCGGCAGGCCGTCGACCTCCTCGACCGGCACGGCCAGGCGGTCCTCCTCGGCGTGCCCGCCGCCACCGCCGAGGCGTCCTTCGTCGTCGCCTCCCTGTTCCTGGACAAGTCCATCCTGGGCTGCCGTTACGGCTCCTCCCGTCCCCAGCACGACATCGCCCTGTACGCCGAGCTGTACCGGCAGGGCCGCCTGATGCTGGACGAACTGGTGACCGCGACCTACCCGGTGGAGGACTTCGAGAAGGCCCGCGCGGACGCGGAGGCGGGACGGGTGGCCCGGGGGGTGCTCACGTTCTGACGGTCCCCGTGGTCCCCGTGGTTCCCGAGGTCCCCGAGGCTCCCGTGCGGAAGGTACGGCGGTAGGCGGTCGGGGTGACGCCCAGTGCCGTCTGCAGGTGCTGGCGCATCGACTGGGCGGTGCCGAAGCCGGCGTCCCTGGCCACCTGGTCGACGGAGAGGTCGGTGGACTCCAGGAGGTGGCGGGCGCGTTCGACGCGCTGCTGGGTGAGCCACTGGCCGGGGCTGACGCCGGTCTCCTCGCGGAAGCGGCGGGTGAAGGTCCGTACCGACATGGCCTCCTGTTCGGCCATGTCGCGCAGCTGGATCGGTTCGTGCAGGCGGCCCAGGGCCCAGGCGCGGGCGGCCGTGGTGGTGGCCGCCTGGAGGTCGGGGACCGGGCGGTGGATGTACTGGGCCTGGCCGCCGTCCCGGTGCGGGGGTACGACGGTGCGGCGGGCCACCTCGTTGGCGACGGCGGTGCCGTGGTCGCGGCGGACCATGTGCAGGCACAGGTCGATGCCGGCGGCCACCCCGGCGGAGGTCAGCACGTCGCCGTCGTCGATGAACAGGACCTCCGGGTCGACCTCGATGCG
The DNA here is from genome assembly GCF_040640875.1 of Streptomyces sp. NPDC021562. NCBI lineage: Bacteria > Bacillati > Actinomycetota > Actinomycetes > Kitasatosporales > Streptomycetaceae > Streptomyces > Streptomyces sp. NPDC021562. The sequence continues at coordinate 265,023 of NZ_JBFACN010000005.1, read as the reverse complement.
GGGGAACAGCCGCTGGAGATGGTCCGCCTCGGCCCAGTGCGTGGTCGCCGGGCGGCCGTCCAGGTAGCCGGCGGCGGCCAGGACGTAGACGCCGGTGCAGATGGAGGCGAGCCGGGTGCCGGGGCGGATGTGGGCCAGGGCGGAGGCCAGTTCGGGGGTGAGGACGCCCTCCTCGAAGACCGGGCCCAGCTCGTACGAGGCCGGGACGATCACCGTGTCGGCGGTGGCCAGCACCTCGGGGCCGTGCGCCACGTGGATCGCGAAGTCGGCGTCGGTCTCGACCGGTCCCGGCGGCCGCACCGAGCAGGTCACGACCTCGTACAGGTGTCGGCCCCGGCGGTCCTTGGGGCGGCCGAAGATGCGGTGCGGGATGCCCAGCTCGAAGGGGAGCAGGCCGTCCAGGGCGAGGACGACCACACGGTGCGGGCGGAAACCGGGCGCCCCGGGCTCGTCACGCTCACTGTCCATGGCCCGATCCTAACGAATGCTGTCCTTCGGGCCACTCGATGGAGTGAATCCGCCGGCCGAAGCTTTATGGCGTGCCCCAGACAACCGAACCCGCAGCAGCCCTCCAGCACCCGACGCCGGCCCGCGCACCGCGCATCCACCGCGCCTGGTTCGTCGCCGCCGTCACCTTCGTCACGATCATCGGCGCCGCCGCCTTCCGCTCCCTGCCCGGCCTGCTCATCGACCCGCTGCACACGGAGTTCGGCTGGTCGCGCGGCACGATCGGGGCGGCCGTCTCCGTCAACCTCGCGCTGTACGGGCTCACCGCGCCCTTCGCGGCCGCCCTGATGGACCGTTTCGGCATACGGCGTGTGGTCGCCGTCGCCCTGACCGTGATCGCGCTCGGCTCGGGCCTGACCGTCTGGATGACGGCGGCCTGGCAGCTGCTGCTCTGCTGGGGCCTGCTGGTCGGGCTCGGCTCCGGGTCGATGGCCCTCGCCTTCGCGGCCACCGTCACCAACCGCTGGTTCACCGCCCGGCGCGGCCTGGTCACCGGCATCCTCACCGCCGCCTCCGCCTCGGGCCAGCTGATCTTCCTGCCGCTGCTGTCCTGGATGGTCGAGACGTACGACTGGCGTCCGGCCGCCGTCACCGTCGCCCTGGCCGCCCTCGCCGTCGTCCCCTTCGTCTGGCTGCTGCTGCGCGACCACCCGGCCGACGTGGGCCTCGCGCCGTACGGCGCCGACGCGTTCGTGCCCAAGCCGCCGCCGGTCACCGGCGCCGCCCGCCGGACGATCGGGGTGCTCCGCTCCGCCGTGCGCACCGGGCCCTTCTGGCTGCTCGCCGGCACCTTCGCGATCTGCGGCGCCTCCACCAACGGCCTGATCCAGACCCACTTCGTGCCCGCCGCCCACGACCACGGCCTGCCGGTCACCGCGGCGGCCTCGCTGCTCGCGGTCATCGGTGTGTTCGACGTCGTCGGCACCATCGCCTCCGGCTGGTTCACCGACCGCTTCGAACCCCGCCGCCTGCTCGCCGTCTACTACGCCCTGCGCGGCCTCTCGCTGCTCTTCCTGCCGATGCTGCTCGGCCCGTCGATCCACCCGCCGATGATCTTCTTCATCGTCTTCTACGGCCTGGACTGGGTCGCCACCGTCCCGCCCACCCTCGCCCTGTGCCGTGAGCAGTACGGCGAGGACAGCGCCATCGTCTTCGGCTGGGTCCTCGCCTCCCACCAGGTCGGCGCGGCCCTCGTCGCCTGGCTCGGCGGCGTCGCCCGCGACGTCTTCGGCACCTACGACATGGTCTGGTACGCCTCCGGCGCCCTGTGCGCGGCGGCGGCCCTGATGGCCCTGGTGATCCGCCGCCGACCGATGCCGTCCACGCCCGCTCTCGTCCTCTAGCTCTCCGGCTCCAGCCTGCCGAACCGTCCGCGGTGGAACAGCAGCGGTGCCTGGTCCGGGGCGCTTCCGTCGGCCGTGCCCAGGGCTCGTACCCGGCCGACCACGATCAGGTGGTCGCCACCCGTGTGGACGGCGTGGACCGCGCAGTCGATCCACGCCGTGGCGCCGGCCAGCCGGGGGGCGCCCGAGGCGGGGGCCGCGTCGTACGCCACGCCCGCGAACTTGTCCGTGCCGCTCCTCGCGAAGGCGCGGCACAGCTCGCCCTGGCCCGCGCCGAGCACGTTGACGCAGAAGGCGCCCGCGCGGGCGATGCGCGGCCAGGTGGCCGAGGTCCGGGCGACCATGAAGCAGACCAGGGGCGGGTCGAGGGAGAGGGAGGAGAAGGACTGGCAGGCGAAACCGGCGGGGGAGGACTCGCTTGCGGCGGCCGGCGCGGTGACGACGGTCACGCCGGTCGCGAAGTTCCCGAGCACCCGCCGGAACTCCGCCGGGTCGACCGGCGCCCGCTCGTCCGCCCGCACGCACCGCAACTCCGGGCGCGGCAAGGCCTCCACAGGACCCGGCGCGGGAACCGACCTCAGATAACGAACGGCAGCCGCGGCCGCCCCAGCATGTCCCATCACCCTCCCATTGAAAGTGACGGCGCGTCAGATGGGAAGGGCTGCGGCCGCCCGATGCGGCCGTCCTGCCGCCGTCACCGGCCCCTGAACTCGGGGCTTCTGCGCTCCGTGAAGGCGCGCAGGCCCTCCTGGGCGTCGTGGGTCGTCATGTTGAGCTCCTGGGCGGCGGCCTCGGCGGCGAAGGCGGCGGTCCGGTCGCTCTCCAGCGAGGCGTTGAGCAGCTGTTTCGTCAGAGCCAGGGTGCGGGTGGGGCCGGCGGCCAGGCGCTGCGCCCACTCCCGGGCCGTCTTCGCCAGCTCCTCGTCCGGTACGACCCGGTTGACCAGGCCCAGACGCTCGGCCTCCGGTGCCGTCAGCGCGTCGCCGAAGAACATCAGCTCCTTGGCGCGGTGCGGGCCGACCAGCCGGGGCAGCAGGTAGGCGCCGCCGCCGTCGGGGACCAGGGCGCGGCGGACGAACACCTCGATGAAACGGGCCGACTCGGCGGCCAGGACCAGGTCGCAGGCGAGCGCCAGGTGGGCGCCGAGGCCGGCGGCGGTGCCGTTGACGGCCGCGATCACCGGTTTCTCGCAGTCCAGGACGGCGGCGACCAGACGCTGGGCGCCGCGCCGGATGGTGCGGGCCACGTCCCCGGGGAGCGGCGCGGCGGACCCGGATCCGCGCAGGTCCGCGCCCGCGCAGAAGCCCCGGCCGGTGCCGGTGAGCACCACCGCCCCCAGCTCCGGATCGGCGGAGGCGTCCGACAGCAGCCGGATGACCTCCTCCCGCTCGGCGGGGGTCACGGCGTTGAGGGCCTCGGGACGGTCGAGGGTGACGTACGCGACCCGCTCCGCCCGCGCGTACCGGACGGTGTCCATCAGCGGCACACCGCCAGCGCGTCCAGCGCCACCGCGCCCTGGCCCTGTTCCAGCACCATCAGCGGGTTGACGTCGAGCTCGGCGAGCCGGTCGCCCAGTTCCAGGGCCATGCGCTGGACGCGCAGGATCACCTCGACGAGCGCGTCGACGTCGGCCGGCGGCCGTCCCCTGACCCCGTCCAGCAGGGCCCGCCCGCGCAGTTCGGCCAGCATGTCCCGGGCCTGGTCCTCGCCGAACGGCGGCACGCGCACGGCCGCGTCGTGCAGCACCTCCACCAGCACCCCGCCGAGTCCCACCGTCACGGTCGGCCCGAAGAGGTCGTCGTGGGTGACCCCGACGACCATCTCCACCCCCCGCTCCACCATCTGGCAGACCAGCACCCCGTCCAGGGCGACCCCCTCGTAGCGGGCGATGTCGGTCAGCTCCCGGTAGGCGTCCCGGACCTGGCTCGCCGAGGTCAGCCCGATCTTCACCAGGCCCAGCTCGGTCTTGTGCGCGAGCTGCCCGCCGGACGCCTTCATCACCACCGGGTAGCCGACCAGCCCGGCCGCGCGCACGGCCGCCGCCGCGCTGGTCACCAGCTGCTCGCGCGGCACCCGGATGCCGTAGGCGCGCAGCAGCTGCTTCGCCGCGTGCTCGCTCAGCTGCTGTCCGGGCCGCATCAGCGCGAGCGCCTTGCGGTAGGAGGGCGACGGGGTGCGCGGGGCCTCGTCGAAGGGGGAGCGGTAGTCGCTCACGAAGCGGTGGTGGTCGAGGTGGGCGCGGACGGCGGTCAGGCAGTTGCCGACCGTGCGGAAGGTGGCCACCCGGGAGGAGCGCAGGAGGACGTCGCGGTAGGCGGCCTCGGTGCCGACCGGCGAGCCCCACACCACGCAGACCAGTTTGTCGGTCGCCTCCGCCGCGTCCACCAGGTCCTGGACCAGCTTGTCGCTGAGCGGCGGGAAGGGGCCGGTGATCGGGCAGATCAGCACCCCGACCTCGGGGTCGGCGAGGATCGAGTCGATGATCTTGCGGCCGCGCCAGTCACCCACCGGATGACCGCCGTTGTCCACCGGGTTGGCCACGCTCAGGTACTCCGGTATCCACTGGTGCAGCTCGGCCTGCCGGGCCTCGGACAGCTCCGGCAGCCGCAGCCCCAGCCCGGACGCCAGGTCGGCGACGTGCGCGCCCGTGCCGCCCGAGATCGAGTAGACCACCACCCCGTCCGCGCGCGGCGCCCGCGCCCGCGCCAGCAGGGCCGCGGTGTCCTGGAGTTCGTCGAGACCGTCGACGCGGATCACGCCGTACTGCCGCAGCGCCGCGTCGACCACGTCGTCCGCGCCGGTCAGCTTGCCGGTGTGGGAGGCGGCGGTGCGGGCGCCCGTCTCGGTGCGGCCGACCTTCACCGCCACCACCGGCACCCGGCGGCGGGCCGCGCGGTCGGCGGCCAGCAGGAAGGCGCGGCCGTCCTTGAGGCCCTCGATGTAGCAGGCGATGGCGCCGACATCGGGGCGCTCGGCGAAGTAGGATATGAAGTCGGCGGTCTCCAGGTCGGCCTCGTTGCCGGTGGGCGCCCAGTGGGAGAGGCGGATGCCCAGCTCCTGTGCGGCGAAGACCGGGCGGCCCTGGTGGCCGGACTGGGTGATGAGGGCGATCGCGGGGCCCTCCAGGTCGTCGCGGAACCGCTCGAAGGCGTTCAGGTTCGTGTTCGGGCCGAGCAGCCGCAGTCCGGAGCGGCGTACGGCCGCCGCGAGGCGGGTCTGGGCGGCAGCGCCGGCCGCGCCGGTCTCCGCGAACCCTGAGGCGAAGGCGACCGCGAACCTGACCTTGGCCGCGGCCAGTTCCTCGATCACCGGGAGCGGGTCGGCGACTAGCAGGACGGCGAGATCGACCTGCTCGGGCAGGTCGGCGACGGTGGGGACACAGTCGATGCCGAAGACGGCCGGCCGGGTGGGGTGCACCGGGTGCACCCGGGCCCCGACCCGCCCGGCCCAGTCGAGGAGCTGCCGGGTGATACCGGTGTTGGGCCGGCCCTCGGTGTCCGAGGCGCCGATCACGGCGACCGACTCGGGCCGGAAGAACCGGTCGAGATCGGGTACGTCCGCGTACAGCGGCCGGCCGCTGACGTCCAGGTCGTCCTCGTCGGTGGTCCGGCCGTGGACGGCGGGCCCGGGGCGCTGCTCACCGCAGGCGATGGCCCGGGCCCGGCGGGAGTCGGTGGTGAGGGTGCCGTGGGTTGATCCAAGCATCGGTCCGCCCGCCTCTGTGTGACAGCACGATAAACTGACGCAGTGTCAGGTTACTGAACTGACACTGCGTCAGGAACCGCTCTGCACGCAAAGTCGAGCCCGAAAACGCTCTCCCGGTCACCCGAGGGCGGCCAGTACCTCCTTCGCCGCCCGCTCACCCGACCGCACCGCTCCGTCCATGTATCCCGTCCAGAACGTGGAGGTCTCCGTTCCGGCCCAGTGGATCCCGTCCACCGGCTTGCGCAGCGCGGCCCCGTACTCGGTCAGCACCCCGGGCGGTGCGTAGGCCACCGGGCCACCTCGCGAGAAGCCCTCATTGTCCCAGCGTTGGAGCACGAAGGAGGTGGGGTTTTTGGCCTTGTCGCCGAAGTAGTTGGCGTAGTCCGCCAGGACGGCGGCCCTGACCTCGGCCTCGCCCGCCGCGTCGTAGGCCCGCATCTCGTCGGCCTCGATGAAGCCCATCAGTGCCCCGTAGGAGGCGTCCGGCGGGGAGTTGTCGAAGGTCGAGCGGACCACGCCGGAGTCGCTGACGGCCTGCCCGTTGAGGCCGTCCGCCCGCCAGAAGGGGGTGTCGTACACGGCGACGGCCTTGCCGATCGAGCCCATCGGCATCCGCTGGGTGAGCTGGTCGCGGGCGGCCGGCAGCGGCGGGTCGTAGGTGATGCGGGCGGCCAGCGGGGGCGGCAGGGCGACGACGACCCGGGTCGCGGTGACCGTGATGCCGTCCGCCGTGACCACGTACGCGCCGCCCGCCCCGGTGATCGAGCGGACCGGGGCGCTCAGCACCACCCGGTCGCCGAGGGTCGCCGCCAGCTTGATCGGGACCTGCTGGGAACCGCCGACGAAGCGCGACTCCTGGGCGCCGCCCGCGGTGTCGGTGAGGCGTTCCAGGGTGCCGGCCGTGGACTCGTTGCCGGCGGCGGCGATGTAGTACAGGACGTAGAGGAGGGAGAGTTCGCGGGGCTGGGCCGAGAAGATCGACGTGCAGGCCACGTCCAGGAGGAACTTGGCCGAGGGGATGACCGCCTTCGCGTTCAGCCAGCTCTCGAAGGTCTGCTTGTCCCACTCGGCGGCCTTGGGCGCGGTCCAGGGCGCGTCCACCGGAACCTGCGCGGCCATGCTGTCCAGTTCGGACTGCACGATCGCCGCGTTGGCGAGCCCGGCCGCGTCCACCGGCGGGACCGAACCGAGCAGTCCGCCGGTGGCGTACGGGGTGCGCTTGCCGTCCTTGTACAGGAGGTTGTCGCCCGTGTTGTAGGTGGTGAAGGTCGCCACCCCCAGGGAGTCCGCGAGGGCCTTGATGCGGTCCTGGGTGGGGCCGATGAACTCGCCGCCGCCCTCGGTGTAACCCCCGCCCGGCAGCTTCAGGTTCACCACCCGGCCGCCGACCCGGTCCCGGGCCTCCAGGACGGCGACCGTCCGGCCGCCGGCCACCAGGTCGCGGGCCGCGGTGAGTCCGGCGATGCCGCCGCCGACGATCGCGACGTCGACGGTCCGGGAGGTCGCCGCGGCGGCCGGGCCCGCGGAGACCGCGGCGAGGCCCACCGCCCCGGCGGCGGCACCGCCGAGAAGGGAGCGGCGGGAGAGCTGTCTTTCACGTGCCACGTGCGTCCTCCGTACTGAGCGAGAGGGGTGAAGCCGGAAAGTTGAGCAGGGCTCACATTCTGGTATCGGGCACGGGCCTGGTGCTACCGCCGGTAACAAACAGCTCTCGTCGCCTGCGTCACACGAGCAACGAGGTGAGTGTGTAAGGAGGTTGAGGATCTCTACGCCGTCCGCAGGCGCTTGGCGAGCGCCTTCGCGATCTTCTCCGCGTCGAGGGCCATCTCGCGGAACATGCCGCTGATGGGGTTGGTGTAGCCGGTGAAGTAGAGGCCGGGCGCGTTCCCGGGGGTGCGGGAGCCGTGGGCGACCGGGCGGCCACGGTCGTCGAGGACGCCGAGGTGGCCGACCAGGCCCTCCAGGCCCCGGACGTACCCGGTCGCGGCGATCACCGCGTCGGGGGAGACGCGGGTGCCGTCGGCGAGGGCGACCTTGCCGTCCTCGAAGCCCTCGACGGCGGCCACGATCTCGACCCGGCCCCGCCGCACCGCGTCGATGAGGCCGACGTCCAGGACCGGGATGGAGCCCTGCTTGACCCGGCTGTAGAGGCCGGTGTCGGGGCGGGGCAGGCCGTGGGCGGCCAGGTCGGGCACGCTCACCTTGGCCATGGTGCGGGCGAGCCGGTCGACGAGGCGGGTGGGCAGCCGTCGTACCAGGATCGAGTTGTACTGGGCGGCCCAGCCGGCCGTGGAGCGGCGCACGATGTGCGGGACCGTGCGGACGGCCAGCCGTACCCGGGCGGCGCCGCCCTCCACCAGGTCGACGGCGATCTCGGCGCCGGTGTTGCCGATGCCGACGACCAGCACGTCCTGACCGGCGAACGGCCCGGCGTCGCGGTACTCCCCGGCGTGCAGGAACCGCCCCTGGTAGCCGTCCAGGCCGGGCCAGTCGGGGATGCGCGGGGTGTGGTTGAAGCCGGTGGCGACCACCACCGCGGAGCCCGTCAGCTCCCGGCCGCCGGACGCGTGCAGCAGCCAGCCGTCCCCGCCGGGCGAGCGCTCCACGCGGGACACCTCGACACCGGTGACGATCTCCAGTTCGTGGTGCTCGGCGTACTTCTCCAGATAGCGCACCACGTCGTGGCGGGAGACCCAGCGGCCGAAGCGGCGCGGCATGGGCAGCCCGGGCAGGGCGGACAGCCGGCGGGTGGTGTGCAGGTGGAGCCGGTCGTAGTGGCGGCGCCAGGACGCGCCGACGTTGTCGGACTTCTCCAGGACGACGGCACGGACGCCCCGGGCCCGCAGCGCGTACGCGACGGCGAGACCTCCGGGGCCGGCGCCGATGACGTAGACGGGCGAAACGGTGGGGGCAAACACGGCCATGAGCGGGAGCGTAACCACGCTTCACGTTGATGGGTCTCGGTCAAGACCGGAATTGGTTGCGGATTGATCACACCCGTGGAGAAGTGGGTGGGATGTGTGGCGTAGCCCACTTGGTCTGAACGGAAACGGAAGAGACGGGGGTGCGCTTTCGCCCCCGCCTCTCGGCTTTCCGGCTCACCTGACGTACCGTCAGATGCATGGACATCCCCGAGCCGGACGCCTTCACCCGCCCCTACTGGCAGGCGGCGGCCGAGGGCCGGCTCCTGCTGCGCCGCTGCCGCTCCTGCGGCCGGGCCCACCACTACCCCCGGGAGTTCTGCCCGCACTGCTGGAGCGAGGACGGCACCTGGGAGCAGGCGACGGGCCGCGCGACCCTCTACACCTGGTCCGTCGTCCACCGCAACGACCTCCCGCCCTTCGGCGACCGCGTCCCGTACGTGGCGGCCGTGGTCGACCTGGCGGAAGGGCCGCGCATGATGACCGAACTGGTCGACGCCTCCGAGCCGCGCCCCGGTCTGCCCCTGGAGGCCGCCTTCCGGCGCGGGGTGCCGGTGTTCCGCCCGGCGGCGGGCTGAAACCCGCTGGGCCACCACCTGCCCCACGGGTTTCAATGGGCGCATGGCCCTGATCGAGGAACAGCCCGCCGCCCGCCCGCCCGGCCCCGCACCGCACGGTCACGGCCTGCGGCTCGACCGCTGGGACCCGGACGTCGAAGCCCATGTGGAGAGCTGGCTGCGCGGCCGCACCGACCCGGACTTCCGCCGCTGGAACACCCCGCTCACGACGGAGAGCGACCTCGCCGGTGCCCGGGCCGCCATCGTCCGACAGCAGGCGCAGGCGGACGACGGGATCTGCGCGCCGTTCCGTATCGCGGACGAGGCGAGCGGTACGACCCTCGGCCACATCGGCATCAACCTGATCGACCGGGTCTTCCGGTCGGCCCGGGTCGGCTACTGGGTGCTCCCCGAGGCGCGCGGCCGCCGGGTCGCCACCCACGCCCTGGCCCTGGCCGCCCGCTGGGCCTTCACCGAACTGGAGCTGCACCGGCTGGAACTGGGGCACGCCCTCGGCCACGAGGCGTCCTGCCGGACAGCGCGGACCTGCGGCTTCCGGCACGAGGGGACGCTGCGCGACGCGATGTTCGAGGCGGGCAGGCAGGACGCCTTCCGCGACGTCCACCTGCACGCCCGCCTCGCGACGGACCCGGAAGCCGAAGGGCCCTAATTCGGATGCCCGGCAGGGCGGCCGGGCGGGATCATCGACCATGGAAGCCGAAACACGCACATCTGCCTGGCACTTCACCTCCGACATCGACGAATTCCTGGCCCACGCCCAGGACTTCCTCCACTCGCGGCCCGACCTGCACACCGTCCACCTGACGGTGACCGAGCAGCTGCGGCGGCGCGGACCGCGGGCCTACGGCGGCCGGCCGCCGTTCCTCGGCCGCCTGGTCCGGGCGGACGGCACCGTGGGCGCCACGCTGCTGCACACCCCGCCGTACGCCCTGAGCGCCACCCGGCTCACGGCCGACGAGGCCGAGGCGCTGGTCACCGCTCTCCTCGACCTCGGTCATCCCGTGACCGGCTTCGTCTCGGAGCGGGCCACGGCGGAGGCGTTCGCCGCGGCGTGGCAGCGCGGGACCGGGGTGTCCGGGCGCCTCAGCGGACGCGAACGGCTCTACCGGCTGGCCGAGTTGACCGAACCGTCGCCGCTGCCCGAGGGGCGGGCACGGGTCGCGGGCGAGACGGACCGGGAACTGCTGATCCGCTGGTACGACGCCTTCGTCGCCGACGCGGGCCTGCCCGAAGGCCGGGGTGGCGAGGACTGGGCCGACTTCCGGCTCTCCTACGGCGGCGTGACCCTGTGGGAGACTCCCGACGGCACCCCGGTGTCCATGGCCGGCGTCACCCCGACGGTCGCCGGACAGGCCCGGATCGCGCCCGTCTACACCCCGCCGGAACTGCGCGGCCGCGGTTACGCCGGGGCGGTGACGGCGCGGGTCAGCCGGGCGGCGCTGGCCGCGGGAGTGGGCGAGCTCCTCCTCTTCACGGACCTGGCCAACCCGACGAGCAACGCCCTGTACCAGCGCATCGGCTACCGGCAGGTCGCCGACTGGGCGGAGTACGCGTTCACGGAGCAGGCCCGCTGAGAGTCCGCGCTCACGGCCAGAGCAGTTCCCTGCGCCAGCCGCCGTCGGCCTCGGTGACGTACCGCAGGCGTACGTGGCGTCGGTCCGGGTCGCCCTGGAAGAACTCGACCTCCTGGGGGCGCAGCCGGTAGAGGGTCCAGGTCGGGGAGGGGGCGGACGGGTCGGCGCGGGCGCGTTCCCAGGCGGCCTCCGACTCCGTGCGGAGCTCCTCCAGCGAGGACAGGACACCGCTCTGGCGGCCGGTGAGCGCCGACGCCAGCGCGCCCGTCGAGCGGGCGTGCAGATCCGCCTGGCTCTCCCTGGCCGGTGCCGCGGAGACCGGGCCCCGGAGCCTGACCTGGCGGCCCAGCACCGGCCAGTAGAAGGCGAGGGCCGCGTACGGGTGGACGCTCAGCTGGTGGCCCTTGCGGCTGGTGACGTGCGACCCGAAGGACCAGCCGTGCGCGTCCGCGCCGTGCAGCATCACGATCCGTACGTCCGCCCGGCCCCGCTCGTCCGCCGTCGCCAGCGACACGGTGTGCGGCTCCGGCTGGCCGGCCGCCACCGCCTCCGCGAACCACGTGGTGAACAGCGGGAGCGGGGCGTCCGGCGCCGTCGCCGGGTCGAACGGCCGTAGCTCCGTGGTCTCGGGGGACCAGACGCGGAGCGACTTCAGGAGCGTGTGGAGATCCGTTGCTGCCATGTGCCGAGTATCACTCGGAAGCCTCCCGCAGCCGCGCCATCTGGGGCGTACCGCCGGTGCGCGTGCCCCGGCGCCGCACGTGCCGGACGCGGCCGGGCAAACCCCTGCGCACGGCTGTGCCCCGGACGCACACTGTCCGGCATGAGGGGACCGAGGACCGTGAAAGTGGCGGTACGCCACGTACGCGGCGATGCCGGGCGGCGCGGGCGGCGGACGGCCACCTGGGCCGCCCGTGACTTCCAGCTGGTGCGGCCGGCCGACGGCAGGGAACGCGTCGAGCTGGAGTGTCCCGTCTGCGCGGCCCCGGTCCTGGCCGAGGTGCGCGACCACGCCCGCACCCGGCGCGTCCGCGCGGGCTGGGGGGCGGCCTGCCTCCTCGCGCTCCTGCTCTGCGCCGTCTCGCTGGCCTGCGCCGTCCACGAGGGGAACCTGCCCGCGGGGCGGTCGACGCCCGCCCTGTTCCCGCTGGGCGTGGCCGCGGCCGCCGTCTGCCTCGTCCTGGCCCTGACCGCGTTCACGGCCCGCCGCACCCACACCGGCGTCACCCTCCTCCCCGACGGGCCCACCCCCCACCGCGCGCACCGCGTCGTCCGGGCCCGCGGCTAGCGTCCGGCCCCGGGCCTCGCTCTCAGTGCCGGGCGAACTGGAGGCCCGTCGGCTGGACCGTGTTCGGGCGTACCGGCAGTGCGGGGACGACGAGTTGTTCGCCGTAGATGTCGGTGAGGCGGATGGCGCTCCCGCAGCCGGTGCCGTGTTCGGAGAGGAAGTAGTTGTACCCGGTGCGGGCCAGCGCCAGCCAGCCGCCGCCGGTGCGCACTTCGAGCCGGGCCAGCGGGTTGCGGTGGCCGATCGCCTGGATGCCGCACCAGTACGGCGAGGAGCCGGTCTTGTAGCGGATCGAGACGGTGTCGGAGGTGGCCGGGCTGAGCAGGCTCCAGGTGACCGCGATCCGGCCCGCCGAGAGCGGCGCGAGTTTCGCGAACGCCTGCCTGCTGAGGTCGAGCTGGCCCACCGCGCAGGGCGCCGGGCACTCGTTGGTGATCCGTACCGTGATCGACGTGCCGCTCGCCGCCCGGACGGACACGAACGCCCCGCACGCCTTCGCCGTCTCGTAGTCGGCGGTGTTCATCGCCGCCGTCATCACGTCGGAGGAGGGGCCGTACGAGCAGGCGCCGTCGCCGTTGCTGTCGTAGGAGGTGGCGACCCCGTCGTAGGTGGTCCCGGGGCGGATCCGGCCGGGCGCGGCGGCGGTGGTGGTGGACGGGGTGCGGGCGGTGCCGGTCGAGGCCCGCCGGGCCGGGGAGGACGCCGCCGGGGCCGCGGACGCCGACGCGGACGGCGTGGCGGGTCTGCTCGCCGTCGGTTTCGGCGAGGCCGACGACGATGCCGGCGACGCGGGTGACGCCGACACCGACGCCGACGCCGGTTCCGGCGTGCCGGCCGCGGTGGCCGAGGAGGACGCGGACACGGCACGGTCCTGCCCGGTGCCGCCCGAGCCGCCCGGGCGGAAGGCCACGATCAGCGTCACCAGCAGGGCGACGCCGGCGACGGCGGTCACCGCGAGCAACGGGGCGCGGACCGGGCGCCGTGCGAGGCTCCGGTCCGGCTGCGGACGGCGGCGGTGTGAGGAGGAGGCCACGGAGTGATCCTTACGCGGTCGACGGTGCACGTTCTTCGAACGTGAGAGCTTCCGGTACGGCAGTGGCCGCCGGGGCCGGAAAGGTTGCCGCGGCACGCCGGATCTCCATACGGACGGGGGGCCGGTTCGGCTCACCCGCGCCCGAGCACCACCGTCCCCGAGGAGCAGAACCAGCCCCCCGTCCCCGACGCCACCCCCAGCTCCGGCAGCCCCCCGCCGGCCCGCCGCACCTGCCGGTCACCGCCCTCCCCGCGCAGCTGCCGTACCGCCTCCACCAGCAGGAACAGGCCGCGCATGCCGGGGTGCTGGGCCGAGAGCCCGCCCCCGTCGGTGTTCACGGGGAGCTCCCCGCCCGCCACCCGCAGCCGGCCCTTCGCCACGAACGCCCCGCCCTCGCCCTTCGCGCAGAACCCCAGGTCCTCCAGCGTCACCAGCGTCATGTAGGTGAACGCGTCGTAGATCTCCGCGAAGTCGACGTCGGCAGGCGTCACGCCCGCCCGCCTGAAGGCCAGTTCGCCGCTGACCGCCGCCGGGGACACGGTGAAGTCGGGCCACTCCGACATCGTCGCGTGGGACACGCACTCGCCCGTGCCGAGCACCCACACCGGCGCCGTACGGCAGTCCGGTACGTACTCCTCGGCCGCCAGCAGCACCGCCGCGCCGCCGTCCGAGCGGATGCAGCAGTGCAGCTTGGTGAAGGGGTCGGCGATCATCGGTCCGGACAGGACGTCGTCGACCGTGATCGGGTCCCGGAACATCGCCTCCGGGTTCAGCGCCGCGTTCGCCCGGGCCTGGACCGCCACCTCGGCCAACTGCTCGATGGTCGTACCGTGTTCGATCATGTGGCGGCGGGCGGCCATCGCGTACTTGGCGATGAGGGTGTGGCCGTAGGGGACCTCGAACTGGAGCGGGCCCCGGGCGCCGAAGGACAGGTCGCCGGTCCGGCGCCCCGCCCGGATGTCGGCGCGGGCCGTCGAGCCGTACACGAGCAGGACCGCGTTCGCGTGCCCCGCGGCGATCGCGTCCGCCGCGTGCGCCGCCATGACCTCCCAGGTGGAGCCCCCTACGGAGGTGGAGTCGGCCCAGGTCGGGCGCAGGCCCAGGTACTCGGCCACCTCCACCGGCGCGAGCGTGCCGAGTCCGGCGGACGCGAAGCCGTCCACCACCTCCCGGCCGAGGCCCGCGTCGGCCAGCGCCCGGCGGGCCGCCTGGGCGTGCAGGGCGTAGGGGGTGGCCTCGTCCACCCGGCCGCAGTCGGAGAGGGCCACACCGACCACGGCTACCTTGCGGGGTCCGGTCATGAATCTGACGGTACATCAGATCAGCCCGGCTGCGCCCCTGTGCATCTGCATCCGGCACCCCTAGCATGACGGGCCGTCAGATCGTCAGGAGGTCCGTCATGGACGCCCGTTTCACCGACGAGCAGGACGAGATCCGGCGCGCCCTGCGGGAACTGCTCCACAAGCGCTGCGGAACGGAGGACGTACGGGCCGCCGTCGACCGGGCACCCGGCCATGACCCCGGCCTGTGGACCGCCCTCGCCGAGCAGCTCGGCCTGCCCGGACTCGCGCTGCCCGAGGCGTACGGCGGTGTCGGCTGCGGCCTCAGGGAGGTCGCGCCGGCCGCAGAGGAGCTGGGGCGCGCCCTGGCGCCCTCCCCGTTCCTCGCCACCGCCGTCCTCGCGGCCCCGCTGCTCCTCGCCCTCGGCACCGGGGACCAGCGTGCCGAGTTGCTCCCGAGGATCACCGGCGGCGGCCTCACCGCCGCTCTCGCCGTCCCCGGCACCCGGCTGGCCGCCGCCCTCGCGCTCACCGGGCCGCTCGACGGGGACTGGGCCGGCGGCGGGCGGGCCGGCGGGGTCCAGGCGCGGCGCACCGACGGGGGCTGGCGGTTGTACGGGGAGGCCGACCAGGTGCTGGACGGGCACAGCGCGGGCCTCCTGCTCGTCCCCGCGCACGCCGGGGGGTACGCCCGGTCGCGGGTCCTGCTCTTCCTGGTGGCCGGGGACGCCCCCGGGGTCGTCCGGACACGGCGCACCGCCCTCGACCCGACCCGCGCCCAGGCGCGCGTCCAACTACGGGACGTGGCGGCGGACATGCTGGGCGACGAGGACACCGACGTCCACCCCGCCCTCGCCGCCGTCGGGGACGCGGCCGCCGTCGTGCTCGCGTGCGAGGCCGTGGGAGCGGCCGGCCGGATACTGGAGCGGACCGTGGAGTACGTGAAGCAGCGGGAGCAGTTCGGGCGGCCCGTCGGGTCCTTCCAGGCCGTCAAGCACCGGCTGGCCGACGTGTACGTGGCGGTGCGCGCGGCCGGGTCGGCGGCCTCCTACGCGGCCTCCCGCGCGGCCTCCTCGGCGGTCCGTGGGGAGCGGCTGGGCGGGCTCGCGCTCGCGCAGGCGCTGGAGGCGCTGCGGATCGCCGCGGGGGAGGGGATCCAGCTGCACGGCGGGATCGGTTTCACCTGGGAGCACGAGGCGCACATGTACTTCAAGCGGGCCGCCGGGGACGAGCTGCTCTTCGGGCCCGTGCACCGGCTGCGCGACCACGCGGCCGGGCGGGCCGGACTGTTCGAGGGAGCGGGGGTGGCGATGTGATCGGGGAACGGCTGGTGCAGAAGGTGTCCGCCACGCGGGGGTTCGCGAAGGTGGCGCCGCATGTGGTCCCGGCGCTGGACCGCGCCGTGCACCGGCTCAGCCGGGGCCGGGTGCTGCTCAGCGCGCAGATGCTGCCCGGGGTGATCCTCACCTCCACCGGGGCGCGCAGCGGGCAGCCCCGCCGGACGCCGCTCGCGTGCATGCCCGACGGCGACGGCTGGTACCTGGTCGGGTCCAACTTCGGGCGCGCCGGTCACCCGGCCTGGACGCACAACCTGCTCCGGCACCCCGAGGCCGAGATCAGCTGGAAGGGACGGGACATCCCCGTCACCGCCCGGCTGCTGACCGGCCAGGAGCGGGCGACGGCCTGGCAGGCCCTGCTGGCGTTCTGGCCCCCGTACGCCGCCTACCAGGCCCGGGTGGACCGCGAGATCAGGGTCTTCCGCCTCACCCGCAGAAGGCCCTAGCGGACGCGGGCCGGCGGAGCCGAGGGCACTGGGACCGGTGGAATCGGCGGATGCCAGGTCGTGCAGGCGGACGCGTGGGGTCACAGGGCGTGCTGGGCGAGGAGGAGGGTGCCGATGCCCAGCATGGCCGCGCCCGAGGTGCGGGTGACCGCGCGGGCCGCGCCGGGGCGGGCGGTGAGCAGGCGGCGGGCCAGGGCGCCGACGGTCAGGTAGACGGCGGCGCAGCAGGCCATGTGCAGGGCGCCGAGCACGGCCGTCTGGACGGCGACCGGGGCGTGGGCCCCCTCGGTCACCAGGAACTGCGGGAGCACGGAGAGGTAGAGCAGCAGCCCCTTGGGATTGAGCCCACTGATCGCCACCCCCCGCCAGAAGCCCCCGAGGTCCCGCTCGCCGTCCGCCCCGCCCCCCGCCTCCTGCGGCACCGCCGGGTGGCGCAGTACGCCCCAGCCCAGCCACAGCAGGTAGCCGGCGCCCGCCGCCGTGAGCGCGGTCAGGAGCCGCGGTGAACCCGCCACCAGCACCGCGAGCCCCGCGACCGCCAGCACCGTGTGCAGCGCGTACCCCGCCACCAGCCCCGCCACCGCCCGCGCGACCGAGCGGCCGCGCACGCCCGCGGCGATCACGTACGCCCAGTCGGCGCCGGGCACGCAGACCAGCAGCAGGTCGACGGCGAGGAAGGAGAGCAGGGGTGCGGTGTCCATGCAGGGGACATTAGGCGCGTTCGGCCCGAAAGTGTTGTCGAAGTTTGCGTCTGACCAGCGGTTCTCAGGGAGAATCTGCCCCATGGACGACGTGGACCGGAAAATCCTTGCCGAGCTCCAGCAGGACGGCCGGCTGACCGTGACGGAGCTGGCCGGACGGGTGCGGCTGAGTGTCTCGCCCTGCCACCGCCGGCTGCGCGAGCTGGAGCGGTCGGGGGCGATCAGCGGCTACCGGGCGGTGGTGGACCCGGCCGCGGTGGGACTGACCTTCGAGGCGCTGGTCTTCGTGTCGATGCGGCAGGAGGACCGGGACACGGTCGCCGACTTCGAGCGGGCGCTCGCCGAGATCCCCCATGTACTGGACGCGCAGCGGCTGTTCGGTGAACCGGACTACCTGCTGCGGGTGGCCACCGCCGACCTCGCCGCCTTCCAGCGGCTCTACGACGAACGGCTCGCGACCCTGCCGGGGGTGCAGCGCCTCACCTCGACCCTGGTGATGAAGCACGTGGTACGCGACCGGCCGCTGCCCGCGTAGGGCGACAGGCGGTGGTTCACCGCTGTGTGTGAACCACCGCCTGCCAGACAGGACTCCGCGCGGGTGTTACTTCGTGGGCTTCTTCCCGGTCACGCCCAGGTGCACCAACAGCGCCAGGTTCGGCTTGAGTTCGGCCTGCTTCACACCCCAGCTCTGGAAACCCTTCTGGTGCGAGGCGACGGCCGCGAGCATCGCGACCAGCGAACCGGCCACCGCGGCCGGGTTCACGTCCTTGTCGACCCGCCCCTTGGACTGCAACTCCGCGACGGAGTCAGCCAGGGAGTTGTTCACCGAGTTCAGGATCTTCATACGGATCTTGTAGAACCGTTTGTCCCCTTCGGCGGCCCCGAGGTCGACCACGCGCAGGATCGCCTCGTTCTTGCGCCAGAACTCCAGGAACCCGTCGACGAGTTCCTGCGCGGTCGCCCAGCCGGCCTTGCCGACCCAGGAGCGCCCCGCCAGCAGTTCCGTCAACTGGCCGCCCTCGGTGGCCATCTGCTCGGCGATCTCCAGGACGGCGCCTTCGACGTCCGGGAAGTACTGGTAAAAGGTCGCGGGCGAAGTCCCCGCCCTCCGGGCGACATCGATGACCTTGACGTCCCGGTAAGGGGAGGAGCTGAGCATCTCGCTGAGGCAGTCGAGCAGCTTCTGCCGGGTCGCCTGCCCACGCCGACCGGCCACGCGGCCGTCGACGGTACGCACTTGTCCTGTCATGCCGTCAGCTTACCGAGGGGTGATCGGAGCGCGATTCGGCCGACTGCAAATGGGGTGCGCGGGTGTATGGGGGCCTGTCCGGAAGGAAAACGGACGGGAATGCCCCGGTCACTCCGGGTGGGTGCGGCTGGTCTGCGCGGCGCGGGCCGGACGGTTACTTTGACGACATGGCCGAAAACAGGGCAGCCGAATTCCCGGAGGGCGTGCCGTGCTGGGTGGACGTGCAGCTTCCCGACGTCGAGGCGGGCAAGCGGTTCTACGGTGACCTCTTCGGGTGGACGTTCGCGGACGCCGGGAACGGTTCCGCGTGGGCCCGGCTGGCCGGTGCGGACGTGGCACGGCTCGCGCGGAAGCGGGACGGCCGGATGCCCACCGTCTGGACGGTCTACTTCGCCACCCCCGACGCGGCGGGCCTGTGCCGGCGCATCCTGGTGGCCGGCGGACAGGTCGTGACGGCCCCGGCCCCCGTCCGCGAGCTCGGCACCGCCGCGCTGGTCACCGATTCACAGGGGGCCGTCTTCGGTGTCTGGCAGGCGGCCGCCCACGCCGGTTTCGGCCTGCGGCACGCCCCGGGCAGCTTCGCCTGGGCGCAGCTCTACACCACCGACACCGGCGCCGCCGACACCTTCTACGCCCAGGTCTTCCACGACGCCCTCTTCGGCGCGGGCGCCGACCCGGACTTCGGCCGCGCCCCGGTGACCGAGGTGTTCGCGGCCGGGATGCCGGCCCAGTTCGTCGTGCACTTCCGCACCGGGGACGTGGAGGCCGCGGCCGAGGCGGTCCGGCGGCTCGGCGGCCGGGTCCAGGCGCCGCCCTTCGAGACGTCGTACGGGAAAGTGGCCGTCGTGACCGACAATCAGGGGGCGTCCTTCGCGCTGCTGCAACGCTGAGGCCACCGGAAGGCGGCTTTCGGTGGGCAAATGTCTCACTTTGTCATGAGACACCCCGACTGGTCACCGGGTTCGCAACCTGTGGCCGGGCCAGGAAGAATCGGGGTGCGTGCCGCCATGGCGGTGCGGTGGTGAGACGCTGCACGGGGTCGCGTACATATGTGGGTGACGGGGCCCGTACGGGGAGGTGGCAGGCAAGTGGTGGATCAGCTGACGCAGCACGATCCGCGGCGGATCGGGCCGTTCGAGGTGCTGGGACGGCTGGGGGCCGGCGGCATGGGGCTGGTCTATCTGGCGCGCTCGGCGTCCGGCCGGCGCGTGGCGATCAAGACGGTCCGGACCGAGCTCGCCGAGGACCAGCTGTTCCGGGTCCGCTTCACCCGCGAGGTGGAGGCGGCCCGCGCGGTCTCCGGTTTCTACACGGCGGCCGTCGTCGACGCCGATCCGCGCGCCGCCGTGCCGTGGCTCGCCACCGCCTACGTGCCGGCGCCCTCGCTCGAAGAGATAGTGAACGACTGCGGGCCGCTGCCGGCCCAGGCCGTGCGCTGGCTCGCCGCGGGCGTCGCCGAGGCGCTCCAGTCGATCCACGGCGCCGGACTGGTCCACCGCGACCTCAAGCCCTCCAACGTCCTCGTGGTGGAGGACGGCCCGCGAGTGATCGACTTCGGTATCGCCTCCGGTGTCTCCAACACCCGCCTGACCATGACGAACGTCGCCGTCGGCACCCCCGCCTACATGTCCCCGGAGCAGGCCAAGGACTCCCGCAGCGTCACCGGCGCCAGCGACGTCTTCTCGCTCGGCTCCATGCTGGTCTTCGCCGCCACCGGCCACCCGCCCTTCCACGGCGCCAACCCGGTCGAGACCGTCTTCATGCTGCTGCGCGAGGGCCCGGACCTCGAAGGCCTCCCGGACGAGCTGCGCCCGCTCATCGAGTCCTGCATGCAGATGGAGGCCGCCGCCCGCCCCAACCCGGCCGACCTCCAGGCCCAGCTGGCGCCCCACCTGTTCGGCTCCGGCTCCGACGACAGCGGTACGGCGTCGGCCTGGCTGCCCGAGAAGGCGGTCGCGCTGATCGAGTCCCGCCGCGGCGGCCGCCCCGCCGTGAAACCCTCCGCGCACCCGTCCGGCGCCCGCAGCGGCGGCCGTCCGGCCCTCCCGCCGCCACCGTCGTACGACCCGGCGGTCCCCGCGCCCGTGCCGGTCGGCGCACCCGACGCCGGCCCGGTCCGGCTGGCCGGCGCCCAGGTCCCCATCGGACCGGGCCCGCGCGTCGCCGACGCCCGTGCCGCCGCCGTCAAGGCGCCCCCGCCCGAGGCCGGTCTGGTGGCCAGCTGGTCCCGCCCCGGCCCCGGCGTCAACGGCGTCGACCCCGTCGTCCCGCCCGTGCCCGTCCAGCCCCCGGAGACGGCGTCCGGCTGGCGGCCCTGGCGGTTCCGGATGTCCAACGACGTCTGGGGCACCCCCTCCGTCGACGGCGACCTCGTCTACGTCACCTCCTTCGAGGTGCACGCCCTCGACGTCGCCACCGGCCGCCGCCGCTTCAAGACCCGGGACGTCGCCTGGTCCATGGCGGTCGCCGACGGCCGTATCCACGCCTCCGACGGCCCCACCCTGTTCGCCCTGGAGGCCCGTGAGGGCGGCGACCTGTGGCGGCTGTCCACCGACGCCTGGGTGTACTCCCTCAAGGCCGACCGCGGCACCCTGGTCACCGGCACCCGGGGCGGCGGGGTCCAGGCCTGGGAGGCCTCCAACGGGCAGAAGCTCTGGGAGCTGTCCGGCGCCCAGACCGACTTCGAGACCCCCGAGTCCGGGCCCTCCCTGTACGACGGCACGGTCTTCGTCTGGCAGGACGCGAGGCTGCGCGCGCTGGACGCCCGTACCGGCGACGAACGCTGGTCGTACCCCATCGGCGACGCGGCCTCCTGCGGCGGCGTCCCGGTCCGGCTCACCCACGCCGACGACGGCTTCGTGTACGCCTGCGCGGGCACCCGTGTCATCGCCGTCGACACCGCCACGGGGCGGGTGCGCTGGCACTTCGAGGCACCGGCGGTGTTCCTCTCCCCGCCGACGTTCGTGCCGGGACCGGCGGTCACCGGCGGGGGCATCTACCTCGCCGACTACCTCGGCACCGTCTACGCCCTCGACGCCACCGACGGGCGCGACCGCTGGCGCATCGCCACCGAGGCCCGTGCGTCGATCGAGCCGGTGCTGGTGGCCGCCGGCCACGTGCACGTCGGCAGCGGCAAGGGGCTGTACACGCTGGACGCGGTCACCGGGACGCCCAAGTGGCGCTTCCAGGCGGGCGGCGACGTGGTGGGTGCCCCGGCGGTGGCCGAGGGGCGGATCCACTTCGGCTCCACCGACCACCTCCTGTACACCCTGAAGGCCGACGACGGGCGGTTGCGCTGGAAGCTGGCCACCGGGGGCGAGATCACCGGGTCGCCGGTGGTGCGCGACGGGGTCGTGTACGCGTGCAGCAAGGACAGGTGCGTGTACGCGTTGGACGCGGAGAAGGGGACGGGGACGGCACGCACGGCGTGAGGGGGTGCCTCCGGTCGGGGGCGGCTGCGGGTGCGCGGGGGCTGATCGCGCAGTTCCCCGCCCCTGAAGGGGGCGCACTGCAGCTGCCCTGCTTTCAGGGGCGCGGGGAACTGCGCGACCAGCCACGACTCACCCGCGGCCGCCCGACGGCACAGAGCCGCTCCCCTTTGGGCGGCCCTGGCGCTCACCGGATGTGCGGGGCGCTGCGCGACCGCCCCCCGAACAGCTCCGCCTGCCGCTCGTCCGGCAGGTTCCCCAGCGTGATGAGGTGCGGCGCCGCCGCGAACCCCCGCTCCCGTGCCGCCCCCTTCGCCGCCCACAGCGCCCGCACGCTCCCCTGCACCCCTTCCGTCGGATACCCGGCGATCACGGTCGCGCACCGCACGGCGGCGTCCAACGCCCCTCCGGCGCCCGTCACTTCGGACACCAGCCCCACCTCGTACGCCCGCCGCGCGGAGACCCGCTCGGCGTTGCCCATCAGCACCATCCGCGCCACCTCCCCGTACGGCATCCGCTGGGCCATCAGCACCGACTCGTACGCGCTGACCATGCCGTAGGAGGTGTGCGGGTCGAAGAAGGTCGCCGTCTCGTCGGCGATCACGAAGTCGCACTCGCCCAGCAGGTAGAAGGCGCCCCCGCAGGCCATCCCGGCGACCGCCGCGACCACCGGCTTCCACAGGTCGTTCGTCTTCGGCCCGATCGCGAGCAGCGGATCGTCCTGGCTGTACGGCGACGAGGGCTGCGGCACCACCGCGTCCCGGTCGAGACCGGTGCTGAAGGCCCGGCCCCCCGCCCCGGTGAGGACGACGGCCCGTACCGCGTCGTCGAAGCGCAAGGTCCGCCAGGTGACGGTCAGTTCGGCGGCGGTCGGCAGGTCGATGGCGTTGAGCCTCCCGGGGCGGTCCAGGGTGACGACGGCGACCCCGGTCTCCTTGTCGGTCGCGACGCGCAGGGTCACGGCCGCTCCAGGACCCACTGCGGCAGACCGTCCGCGAAGACCGCCTGCACCCGGGCGCCGATCCGGATCCGGTCCGGGGAGACCGAGTTGAGAGGCGCTCCGGCCCCGCTGACCACGTTGCCCACCAGCCGCACCCGGGGCGCGTCGTCCAGCTCGACCACCACGACGTTGTACGGCGCCTGCGCGGCGTAGTCCGGCAGCAGCGGCGGGTGCGGGACGACGTACGACCAGATCCGGCCGCGGCCGCTCGTCGGCCGCCACTCGCTCGCGAAGGACCGGCAGTGCGGGCAGCACGGGCGGGGCGGGAACCGGGGTTCGTGGCAGTCGGCGCAGGCCTGGACGCGCAGTTCGCCGCGCGCCGCGTACTCCCAGAAGGGGGCGCCGTCGGTGTCGGTGACCGGTCGCAGCATCTCAGCTCCGGTTGGTGAGGAGGAGGGCGGAGGTCGGGACCCCTTCACCGGCGGTGACCAGGCAGCTGACGGCGCCGGGGACCTGCGCGGTACTGGTGCCGCGCAGCTGCTTCACGCCCTCGGTGATGAGGTTGAAACCGTGCACGTAGGCCTCGCTGAGGCCGCCGCCGCCGGTGTTGAGCGGCAGCCGGCCGCCGATCTCCAGGGCGCCCCCCTCCGTGAACGCCCCGCCCTCTCCCCGCCCGCAGAACCCGTACCCCTCCAGGGAGAGCGGGACGAGGGCGGTGAACGCGTCGTAGATCTGGGCGACGTCCACGTCCTCGGGGGTGAGGTCGGCGTGCTTCCACAGGTGCCGGGCGGCGGTCCAGGCGGGGCCGGTGAGGGGGTCGTCGTTCCAGTAGTTGACCATGCCGTGGTGCTGGGCGGGCAGGCCCTGGGCGGCGGCGTGGACGTAGACGGGGACCTTGGCGCAGTCCCGCGCCCGCTCCCGGGAGACGACCACGCAGGCCAGCGCGCCGTCCGTCTCCAGGCAGTTGTCGAAGAGGCACAGGGGCTCGCTGATCCAGCGGGAGGTCATGTACATCTCGCGGGTGAGCGGGCGGTCGTACATGATCGCGGCGGGGTTCTGGTTGGCGCGGTTGCGGCAGGCGAGGGCGACGTTGAAGAGGTGGTCGCGGGTGGCGCCGTACTCGTGCAGGTAGCGGCGGGTGAGCATGGCTATCTCGTCGGCGGGCCGGAGCAGGCCGAAGGGCCGGGTCCACTGGGCCGGGGTGGGGAGCTGGACGGTGGTGTTGGTCCAGGGGCGGGGGCCCGAGCCGCGCTTGCGGGACCGCCAGGCGACCCCGACCGTCGCCTGCCCGCTCGCGATCGCGGCGGCGAGGTGCGCGACCGTGGCGCAGGAGCCGCCGCCCCCGTACCCCACCTTGCCGAAGTAGGTCAGGTCGCCGAAGCCGACCGCCTTCGCCAGCTCCACCTCGTCCGTCTCCTCCATGGTGAAGGAGGCGAGGGCGTCGACCTCGCCGGGGTCGATGCCGGCGTCGTCGAGGGCGGCGAGGACGGCCCGGCAGGCGAGGGTCCGCTCGTCCTCGTCGAGCCGTTTGGCGAAGCGGGTCTGCCCGATCCCGACGATGGCGGTGGCGTCCTTGATGTCCCTGAGACCGGCCATGTGCCCGCACCTCCACGGCTGTCGCGGCTTGCTGACAGGCCGTCAGGCTACCGCTAATCTGACGGACAGTCAGCTATGCGTACGGGAGGCCGTGGTGCGCGGTGACATGGAGTGGGGGACCGTTCCGGGACTGGTGCGGTCGGCGGCGCGGCGGTACGGGGACGCCGAGGCGGTGGTGGACGGCCGGACCCGGATCGGCTACGCCGAGCTGGGCGCCCGGGTGGAACGGGCGGCGGCCGCCTGCATGGCCGCGGGCGTCGGGACGGGCGACCGGGTGGGCGTCTGGGCGCCGAACTCCCTGGAGTGGATCGTCGCGGCGCTGGGCGCGGTGTCGGCGGGCGGGGTGCTGGTCCCGCTGAACACCCGCTTCAAGGGCGCCGAGGCGGCGGACGTGCTGCGCCGGAGCGGGGCCCGGCTGCTGTTCGTGACGGGCACCTTCCTCGGCACCTCGTACGTGGCGTCGCTGCGCAGGGCGGCGGGGGAGGGGGCCGGGCCCGGTCCGCTGCCCGGCCTGCCGGAGCTGCGGGACGTGGTGGTGCTGGCGGAGGACGCGCCCGCCGACTTCCGCACCTGGAAGGACTTCCTGGCGGCCGGGGAGGGCGTCGGGGCCGGCGAGGTGGCGGCCAGGTCGGCCGGGCTGGACGGCGACTGCCTCTCCGACATCGTCTTCACCTCGGGGACCACCGGCCGCCCCAAGGGCGCGATGATCACGCATGCGCAGACCCTGCGCGCCTACGAGGTGTGGGCGGACCTGGCAGGGCTGCGCGCCGACGACCGCTACCTCATCGTCAACCCCTTCTTCCACACCTTCGGCTACAAGGCGGGCGTGATCGCCTGCCTGATGCGCGGCGCCACGATGATCCCGCAGCCGGTGTTCGACGTGGCGGCGGTCCTGGCGAACGTGGCGACGGAGCGGGTGTCGGTGCTCCCCGGGCCGCCGACCCTGCACCAGTCCCTCCTGGACCACCCGGCGCGCGACACCCACGACCTGTCCGCGCTGCGGCTGGTGGTGACGGGAGCGGCCGTTGTACCCCTGCGGCTCGTCGAGCGCCTGCGCGGGGAACTCGGCGTCGAGACGGTCCTCACCGCCTACGGCCTCTCGGAGGCGAGCGGGATCGTCACCATGTGCCGCCGGGGCGACGACCCGGCGGTGATCGCGTCGACCTCCGGCCGGGCCATACCCGGGACCGAGGTACGGGTGGACGAGGCCGGGGAGGTGCTGGTCCGCGGCTTCAACGTGATGCGCGGCTACTACGAGGACCCGGCGGCCACGGCCGCCACCCTGACCCCGGACGGCTGGCTGCGCACGGGGGACGTCGGGGTCCTGGACGCGGCGGGCAACCTCCGCATCACCGACCGCCTGAAGGACATGTTCATCGTCGGCGGCTTCAACGCCTACCCGGCGGAGATAGAGCAACTGCTCGCCCTGCACCCGGACGTCGCCGACGTGGCGGTGATCGGCGTACCCGACGCCCGCCTCGGCGAGGTCGGCAAGGCCTTCGTGGTCCGCCGCCCGGACGCCCCCCTGACCGCCGACGACCTGATCGCCTGGGCCCGCCGCGAGATGGCGAACTACAAGGTGCCGAGATCGGTCGACTTCGTCCACGACCTGCCGCGCAACGCGAGCGGCAAGGTGCTCAAGGGCGAACTGAGGGGCCGGCCCGTCACCGGCACCGGATGACGCGAGGCGCGCCTCCCCCACGGCACACCTCGGCCGCGGCGGCTCCCCCTCCGCGCCGCCGCGGCCGTCCCCGTCCGGGTGTGGTCCTTCGTCAGGCCTTCTGGTCCGTGGCGTGCGAGTTGTCCGGCGTGACGGTGGTGTCCGCGTCCGCCGCGAGGACGGTGCCGTTCAGCGGCTCGCTGGTGGCGTGGCTGTTCAGCGTCGTGACGTTCAGCGGCTCGCTGGTGGCGTGACTGTTCAGCGTGGTGATCTCGGCGTCCTCGGCGGTCGCCGCGCCGGCCTCGGCGGTCTTCGTCTCGTCGCTCATCGTTCGCTCCCCTGGATGTTTCTGACGCTGTGGGCAGGAACGCCCGCCCGGCGACTCCCCCGTAGGGCCGCCGGGCGGACGCGTCCGGGCCGCTACACCTTAAGGGCGCGACCTCCGGCCGAACCGTCTGCCCCCCGACGCGACGGATCGACACGACGAGAGTGCCGTCACGCGATAAACGAATGATGAACGCCCCGGCGGGCCGGACCCCGGCCCGCCGGCGAAGACCCCGCTCAGGCGACGGCGCCCGCCTTGAGCAGGGCCCTGACCTCCTCGGCCTCGGCCGCCCCGAGCCCCTCGAAGATGGCCAGGGCGTCGCGCCAGCAGACCGTCGCCCGGCCGGACTGCCCGATCCGGCTCAGGGCCTGGCCGAGCACCGTCAGCACGTTGCCGCGCCGCCATTCCCCGCCGATGCCGCGCAGCAGGGTGAGGGCGGACTCGGCGTTGGTCGCGGCCTGGGCCGGCTGCTCGGCCGCCAGGTCGAGTTCGGCGAGCCGGAACAGGGACATCCCCTCCCACAGCCGCATCCGGCAGTCCCGGAACACCTCGAGCGCCTCCTGGAGACGCTCGGCGGCCTGCTCGTACTGCCCGGCCTTGGTGAGCGCGAGACCCAGTGCGTAGCGGCCGTTGGCGCCCTTCAGGGCGTGCCCCATGGCGTCGTACATCTCCGTCCCCTGCTGGGCGAGCCGGACCGCGCTCGCGGTCTGCCCCATGGACAGCCGGATCCGGGAGAGGTTGCAGAGCGCGCTGGCCTCACCGGGCTCGTCCCCGCAGGCGCGGAAACTGTCGATGGCGCGGGTGAGGTGGGCCTCGCCGTCCTCCAGCCGGTTGTGGTAGATCGCGATGATGCCGAGCATGTTCGACGCCCA
Organism: Streptomyces sp. NPDC021562; assembly: GCF_040640875.1. NCBI lineage: Bacteria > Bacillati > Actinomycetota > Actinomycetes > Kitasatosporales > Streptomycetaceae > Streptomyces > Streptomyces sp. NPDC021562. Next base: position 238,240 of record NZ_JBFACN010000005.1, on the reverse strand, counting down.
GCAGCCGGGCAGTGGGTCGTCCGCCAGGGCCGACAGCCGGACCGCCTCGCTCGCCTGCTCGTTCGCCAGCTCGAAACGGCCGATCAGATGGTGGCCGTTGGCCAGCGTGACCAGGGCGCGGCCCTCCGCCCGCACGTCCGCCGCGGCACGCGCCGCGTCCCGCACGCAGGTGGCCGTCGTCTCGTACTCCCGGGAGTTCAGCCCCGACTCCGTCAGGTCGACGGCCGCCCACAGCAGGTCCACGGCCCGCCGCAGCAGCCCCGGCGCCGTCGACTGGCGGACGCAGGCCAGCAGGCACATCGCCTCCGCGTAGAGCCAGTCCTGCGCCCGGTGGCGGTCCTGGAAGGCCAGCCCCGGGTACGCGGTGGCCTCCAGGTGGTCCACCAGCCGGTCGCCGGGCCGGTCGCTCGCGTACACCCCGGCCACCGTCGCCAGGTAGAAGTCCAGCAGGCGGGACGTCGCCGCCTCGCGCTCGCCCGGTGGCTGCTCGTCGCGTTCCGCGCATGCGCGGGCGTAGAGCCGGACCAGGTCGTGGAAGCGGTAGCGGCCCGGTGCCGCCGACTCCAGCAGGGAGGTGTCGACCAGGGCCTCCAGGAGGTCCTCGGTGTCCTCCGCCGGGAGGTCGAGGACCGCCGCCGCCGCGGCCAGGGAGATGTCCGGGCCGTCGGCCAGGCCGAGCAGCCGGAAGGCGCGGGCCTGGGCCGGTTCCAGTTGGCCGTAGCCCAGCTCGAAGGTCGCCTTCACCGCGAGGTCACCGGCCTGGAGCTCGTCGAGCCGGCGGCGTTCGTCGGCGAGCTTCGCCGCCAGCACCGACACCGTCCAGGTGCGGCGCGACGCGAGGCGCGACGCCGCGATCCGGATCGCGAGCGGGAGGAACCCGCAGGCCGCCACGACGTCCAGGGCCGCCTCGCGCTCCGCGGCCACCCGCTCCTCGCCGACGATCCTCGTGAAGAGCTGGAGCGCCTCCTCGGGGGACATCACGTCCAGGTCGACCAGGTGCGCCCCGGCCAGGTCGACCATCCGGACCCGGGAGGTGACCAGGGCCGCGCAGCCCTCCGTACCGGGCAGCAGCGGGCGTACCTGGGCCGCGTCCCTCGCGTTGTCCAGCAGGACGAGCACCCGGCGGCCGTCCAGGACCGAGCGGTACAGCGCCGCCCGGTCGTCGAGGGAGTCGGGGATGGCGGAGCCCGGCGTGCCGAGGGCGCGCAGGAAGGAGCCGAGGACCGTCTCCGGGTCCGCCGCCTGTGCCCCGGCGCCCTGGAGGTCGACATACAGCTGGCCGTCCGGGAAGGCCGCCCGCGCCTGGTGGGCCACGTGCACGGCGAGGGTGGTCTTGCCGACGCCCCCGATGCCCGCCAGCGCGGACACGGCCATCACCCGGCCCTCCGCCGAGGCCAGCACCTCGCTCAGCTCGGCGACGAAGGCGGAGCGCCCGGTGAAGTCGGGCACGGTCGCCGGGAGCTGGGCGGGGCGCACCGCGGCGGCGGGCGGCTCGGCCGCGGGGGCGGAGGGCTCCGCGAGGGCCGGGTCGGCCTGGAGGATCCGCTGCTGCAGCTCGCGCAGGCCGGGCCGCGGGTCCACGCCGAGTTCCTCGGCGAGCAGACGGCGGGTGTCGGCGTACACGGCGAGCGCCTCGGCCTGCCGGCCGCTGCGGTACAGGGCGAGCATGAGGAGTTCGCGGAGCCGCTCGCGGAGCGGGTGCGCGGCGGTCAGCGCCGTCAGCTCCGACACCGCCTCCGCGTGGCAGCCCTGCTCCAGGTCCATCTCCAGCCGCGACTCCAGCAGTTGCAGGCGCCACTCCTCCAGGCGGGCCCGCTGGGCGTCGGCGTACGGGCCGGGGACGCCCGCCAGCGGTTCGCCGTCCCACCGGGCCAGCGCCCGGTTCAGGACGTCCCGGGCCCGGCGCAGGTCCCCGGCGCTCTTCGCCTTCTCCGCCTCCGCCGCCAGGTCCTGCACGGTGGCCAGGTCCAGGGCGCCCTCGCCGAGCCCGCGCACCGCGTACCCGCCGGACTCGCTGACCAGGACCCCGGGGTCCAGGACCTTGCGCAGCCGGGAGGCGTACGTGCGGACCGCCGCCAGCGCCTGCGAGGGCGGCTCGGGACCCCACAGCGCGTCGATCAGCTCGGCCGCGGTCGCCGTCCGGCCCTCGCGCAGCAACAGGGCGGCGAGCAGTGCGCGTTGCTGCGGGGAGCCGGTGTTGAGCGGCTCCTCCGCCCGCCAGGCGCGCACCGGACCGAGCACGCTGAAGCGCAACGCCGCCGCCTCCGCCGCGGAGGAGGGGCGCCGCTGCTCCGGTACCCGCGGTCCACCGTCCATGCCCGTCCCCCCAGAGACCCGACTCACCCCGTCAGTTTGCCTTGTTCAGCCGGGTTGCGTCAGCCGGGCGAGACGCCGATCACAGGGCGACACGCGGTGGTCCACAGAGTGTTCACATGACGACGGCCCCCGTGAGCGGGCCGGTTTCCCGACGGAACGGTTCTTCCCGGAGCGGCCAGTTCGCCGTCGCGTACAGCTGACGAACCGTCATCACGACAGCTGACGGTTCGTCAGATCGGCGCTACCGTGAGCGCCATGGACAGTGACGACATCCAGGACGGCACCCTCCCGCTGATCATCTCCGTCGACGACCACACCGTGGAGCCGCCGGACGTCTGGCAGTCCCGCCTCCCGAAGAAGTACCTGGACACCGGGCCGCGCATCGTCCGTGCCCCGCTGCGGGAGATGAGCTTCCTCGGCGGCCGGTTCAAGCCCGTGATGGGCGCGCCGGGCGAGGACGGCCCGGTCGGCGACTGGTGGATCTACGAGGACCTGCACCGCCCCCTCACCCGCCTCGACACCGCCGTCGGCTACTCCCGCGACGAGATCAAGCTCGAAGTGATCACGTACGACCAGATGCGCGCGGGCTCCTACGACGTGCAGCAGCGGCTCGCCGACATGGACGTCAACCACGTCCAGTCCGCCCTCTGCTTCCCCACCTTCCCGCGCTTCTGCGGGCAGACCTTCACCGAGGCCGCCGACCGCGAGCTGGCGCTGCTGTGCGTGCGGGCCTACAACGACTGGATGGTGGAGGAGTGGTGCGGCCCGCTCGCCCAGGGCCGCCTGATACCCCTGATCCTCATCCCGCTCTGGGACGCCGAACTGGCGGCCGCCGAGGTCCGCCGCAACGCGGCCCGCGGGGTGCGCGCCGTCGCCTTCTCCGAGATACCCCCGCACCTCGGGCTGCCCTCCGTCCACACCGACGCCTGGGACCCCTTCCTCGCCGCCTGCGACGAGACCGGCACGGTCGTCGCCATGCACATCGGCTCCAGCAGCCGGATGCCCTCCACCTCCGAGGACGCACCGCCCGCCGTCGGCTCCACCATCACCTTCGCCAACTGCTGCTTCTCGATGGTCGACTGGCTGATGAGCGGCAAGTTCGAACGCTTCCCCCACCTGAAGGTGATGTACGCCGAGGGCCAGATCGGGTGGATCCCCTACATCCTGGAACGCGCCGACGTGGTCTGGGAGGAGAACCGGGCCTGGGGTGGGGTCGCCGACAAGGTCACCCGGCCGCCTTCCGAACTCTTCGCCGACCACGTCTACGGCTGCTTCTTCGACGACGCCTTCGGCCTGAGGAACCTCGACGCGATCGGCCTCGGCAACGTCCTGTACGAGACCGACTACCCGCACTCCGACTCCACCTGGCCGAAGTCGAGGGAGGTCGGCGAGGCGCAGATGGGTCACCTCGCACCGGAGGTGGTGGAGCGGATCGTCCGCGGCAACGCCATCGACCTGCTGGGACTGACCCCGGAGGGTCTGTGGGGCGGTCCGCGGTGACCGACTACGGCATCCAGCTCCCGGTCCAGTCCCAGTCCACGATGTACGCGGAGCGCTGGGAGGCCGGGGCGGGCGCCGCCGACCTCGTCGAGATCGCGCGGGCCGTGGACCGGGCCGGCTTCGCCTACCTCGCCGTCTGCGACCACGTGGCGATCCCGCGCCGGCTGGCCCCGGCGATGAGCACGGTCTGGTACGACCCCGTCGCCACCCTCGCCCACCTCGCCGCCGTGACCGAGCGGGTCCGCCTGCTCAGCCATGTCGCCGTCGTCGCGCTGCGCCATCCCCTGCTCTCCGCCAAGCAGTACGCGACCCTCGACCACCTCTCCGGCGGCCGGCTGATCCTCGGGGTCGGGGCCGGGCACGTACGGGAGGAGTTCGAGGTGCTCGGGGTGGACTTCCGGCGGCGGGGCGCGGTGCTCGACGAGACGATCGACGCGCTGCGGGCGGCGCTGGGGGCGGACGAGTTCCCGGTCCACCACGGGAAGTTCTACGACTTCGAGGAACTCGGCCAGCGACCCCGCCCCGCCCAGCGGCGGATACCGGTGTGGGTCGGCGGGTCCTCGCCGGCGGCCGTGCGGCGGGCCGCGCTCAAGGGCGACGGCTGGCTGCCGCAGGGCGACCCGAGGGACCGCCTCCCGGCCCAGATCGACCGGCTGCGGCGGCTGCGCGAGGACGCCGGAGCGACAGGGCCGCTGACGGTCGGCGCGATCACCGAGCCGCTGTACGTCGGCACGCCCGGCTGGGACGTCGGCCGCCGCACCCTCAGCGGCGCCCCCGAGGCCCTCGCCGAGTCGCTGCGGGCGTACGGCGCGATGGGCGTGGACCAGATCCAGGTGCGGTTCCGCAGCCGGGGCCGCACCGAACTCGTCGACCAGATCACCGCGTTCGGGGCCGAGGTCGCGCCCCACCTGACCTGAGGAGTGCGTGGCATGGGCAAGCTGGACGGGCGGGTCGTCATCGTCACCGGGGCGGCGCGCGGACAGGGTGAGCAGGAGGCGCGGCTCTTCGTGGCGGAGGGCGCGCGGGTGGTCGTGGCCGACGTGCTGGACGACCAGGGTGAGGCGCTCGCCAAGGAGATCGGGGCCGCCTACGTCCACCTCGACGTCGGCGTGGAGCAGGAGTGGGGGGCCGCCGTCGCCGCCGCGAAGAAGGCGTACGGCCGCCTCGACGGGCTGGTGAACAACGCGGGCATCCTGCGCTTCAACGCCCTCGTGGACACGCCCTTGGACGAGTTCATGCAGGTCGTGCAGGTCAACCAGGTCGGCTGCTTCCTCGGCATGAAGACGGTGGCGCCGGAGCTGGCCGACGGCGGGACCATCGTCAACACCGCGTCGTACACCGCGCTGACCGGGATGGCGGCGGTGGGCACGTACGCGGCGACCAAACACGCGGTGCTCGGCCTCACCCGGGTCGCCGCCCTGGAACTCGCCGACCGGGGGATCCGCGTCAACGCGATCTGCCCCGGCGCCATCGACACCCCGATGTCCAACCCGGCGCGGCTGGACCCGGACGCGGACCCGGCGGAGATGAGCCGCGCCCTGGACGAGCTGTACCGCAAGCTCGTGCCGCTGGGGCGGATCGGGCGGCCCGAGGAGGTGGCCCGGCTGGCGCTGTTCCTGACCTCGGACGACTCGTCGTACATCACCGGGCAGCCGTTCGTGATCGACGGGGGATGGCTGGCCGGGGTCAGCGTCATCTGACGTACCGTCAGCTATTGACCTTTCTGACGCGACGTCAGAAAGTCGTAGGACTCATAGGGACCACCTGAACTGGGGACGGTGAACCGCCTTGGAATTCGGGCTCTTTGTACAGGGATACGTGGGCAAGCGAGCCGAGACCGACCCGCTGGCCGAGCACAAGGCACTGATGGAGGAGACCGAGTACGTCATCCAGGCGGACAAGTCCGGCTTCAAGTACGCCTGGGCCTCCGAACACCACTTCCTGGAGGAGTACTCGCACCTGTCCGCGAACGACGTGTACCTGGGGTACCTGGCCCACGCCACCGAGCGGATCCACCTCGGCTCCGGGATCTTCAACCCCCTCGCCCAGGTCAACCACCCCGTGAAGGTCGCCGAGAAGGTCGCCATGCTCGACCACCTCACCGGCAACCGCTTCGAGTTCGGCAGCGGACGCGGCGCCGGCTCCCACGAGATCCTCGGGTTCATACCGGGCGTCACCGACATGAACTACACCAAGGAGATCTGGGAGGAGACGATCGCCGAGTTCCCCAAGATGTGGCTCCAGGACGAGTACCCCGGCTTCCAGGGCAAGCACTGGCAGCTGCCGCCGCGCAAGGTGCTGCCCAAGCCGTACGGGAAGTCCCACCCGGCGATGTGGTACGCGGCCGGGTCCCCGCCGTCGTACGCCATGGCCGCGAGGAAGGGGCTGGGGGTGCTCGGGTTCAGCATCCAGAAGGTCTCCGACATGGAGTGGGTGCTGGAGCAGTACAAGACGGCGATCGTGAACGCCGAGCCGGTGGGGGACTTCGTCAACGACAACGTGATGGTGACGACGACCGCGATCTGCGCGCCCACGCACGACGAGGCGATCCGGATCGCGGCGTCCGGCGGGCTGCACTACCTGCCCTCGCTGGTGTTCCGGTACCACGACACGTTCCCGCGGCCCGAGGGGTTCCCGGAGTGGCCGGAGACGCTGCCCGAGTACACCCCGGAGTTCGTGGAGCTGCTGGTCGAGGAGGAGTTGCTGATCTGCGGCGACCCCGACGAGGTGCTGCGGCAGTGCAAGCGGTGGGAGCAGGCCGGGGCCGACCAGTTGAGCTTCGGGCTGCCGGTGGGGGTGCCGAAGGAGGAGACGTTGCAGACGATCCGGCTGATCGGGGAGCACGTGATCCCGAAGATCGACACGGATCCGGTGCACCGGACGACCCGATTCCGGGGTGCCGCGTAGTCGCCGTCGCGGGGTGCGGGTGCGTTGTGGCTGGTCGCGCCCACGCGGCGGAGCCGCACATCGATACAGCCCCGCGCCCCTAAGTAGGCATGCCTCACGGACTCAAGGAGTCACCCCATGCTCGATCACGTCATCAAAGGGGCGACGGTTGTCGACGGCACCGGCGCGCCCGCTTTCGTCGCCGACGTCGGTATCCGCGACGGCCGGATCGCCACCGTGGGCACGGTCGCCGAGGAATCCCGTAGCAGTGAGGACGCCGCCGGGCTCGTCCTCGCCCCCGGCTTCGTCGATCCCCACACGCACTACGACGCGCAGCTGTTCTGGGACCCGTACGCCACCCCCTCCCTCAACCACGGGGTGACCACCGTCGCCGCCGGGAACTGCGGCTTCACCCTCGCACCCCTCAACCCCGCCCGCCCCGGCGACGCCGACTACACCCGGCGCATGATGTCCAAGGTCGAGGGCATGTCCCTGGTCGCGCTGGAGGAAGGGGCGCCCTGGAGCTGGAACTCCTTCGGGGAGTACCTGGACGCGCTCGACGGGCGGATCGCCGTCAACGCCGGTTTCATGGTGGGGCACTGTGCGCTGCGGCGGTACGTGATGGGTCCCGACGCGGTCGGCGGGCAGCCCAGCGCGGAGCAACTGGCCGAGATCGTGCGGCTGGCGCACGAGGCGATGGACGCGGGAGCGTGGGGTTTCTCCACCACCCAGTCCAGCACCCACTCGGACGGGGACGGGCAGCCCGTCGCCTCCCGGCATGCCCGCCCCGCCGAACTGCTGGCCCTCGCCAAGGCGGTGGGCGAGCACGAGGGGACGCAGATCGAGGCGATCGTCGCCGGGTGCCTGGACCAGTTCAGCGACGCCGAGATCGAGTTGTTCGCCGAGATGAGCGCGGTGGCCGGGCGGCCCCTGAACTGGAACGTGCTGACGGTGGACGCGGCCGTGCCGGAACGGGTGCCCCGGCAGCTCCGGGCCGGCGAGCGGGCACGGAAGGCGGGCGGCCGGGTGGTGGCGCTGACCATGCCCATCCTCACGCCGATGAACATGTCGCTGGGGACCTTCTGCGCGCTGAACCTCATCCCCGGCTGGGGCCCGATCCTGGGGCTGCCGGTCCCGGCACGGATCGAGAAGCTGCGGGATCCCGCGGTGCGGGCGGAGATGCTGGCGCGGGCCGGGTCCAAGGAGGCCGGGGTGTTCCGGCGGCTCGCGAACTTCGGGCGGTACGTCATCGGGGACACCTACAGCGAGGCGAACGCCGGGCTCACCGGCCGGGTGGTGGGGGACATCGCCCGGGAGCGCGGCCAGGAACCCTTCCACACCCTGGTGGAGATCTGCGCCGCCGACGACCTGCGGACCGTCCTGTGGCCCATGCCCACCGACAACGACCCCGCCTCCTGGGCGCTGCGCGCCGAGACCTGGCAGCACGAGGACGTCCTGCTCGGCGGGTCCGACGCCGGGGCCCACCTGGACCGGATGTGCGGGGCGCCGTACACCACCCGGTTCCTCGGGGACTGCCTGCGCGGCCGGAAGCTGCTCGGTCTCGAACAGGCCGTGAAGATGCTGACCGACGACCCCGCCCGGCTCTTCGGGCTGCGCGAACGCGGGCGGATCGCGGAGGGCTGGCACGCGGACCTGGTGCTCTTCGACCCGGAGCGGATCGCCGCGGGACAGGCCACCCTGGTGCACGACCTGCCGGGGGACAGCCCGCGCCTGGACTCCAGGGCGATCGGGGTGCGGGCGGTGTGGGTCAACGGCGTCGAGGCCATCCGCGACGACGTGGTGAGCGGTGCCGTACCGGGGAAGGTGCTGCGGTCCGGACGGGACACCAGGACGGTGAGCACCCGGTGAGCACGGCGGCCGAGGGGCAGCGGCTGTTCGTCGGGGGCGCCTGGGTCGAGCCGGACGCCGGGCACTACCCGGTCGTCGACCCGGCGACCGAGGAGACCGTCGGCTGGGCTCCCGAGGCCTCCGAGGAGCAGGTGCTGGCGGCCTGCGCGGCGGCCCGGGAGGCGTTCGGGGCGTGGTCGCGGACGCCGGCGGGGGAGCGGGCGGCGGTGCTGGGCCGGGCCGCCGACATCGTCCGGGGGCGGCTGGGGCCGTACACGGAGCTGGCGCGGGCGGAGACCGGGGCGACCACCGGGACGGCGCGGGCGATGCAGGTGGGGGTGGCCGCGGCCCGGTTCCGGCGGTACGCCACCGTGGAGCCCGCCGAGTGGGCGATCGCACCGCAGATCAACGAGGCCGGGCCGATGGGGAAGGCCGGGGTGATGGGCGCGCTGGCCGTACGGCAGCCGGTCGGCGTGGTCAGCTGCATCACGTCGTACAACAACCCGTGGGCCAATCCGGCGGGCAAGGTCGCGCCGGCGCTGGCGATGGGCAACACGGTGGTGGTGAAACCGGCCCCGCAGGACCCCCTGTCCGTCTACCGGATGGCGGAGGCGCTGGAGGCGGCGGGCGCCCCGCCGGGCGTGCTGAACGTGGTCTCCGGGCGGTCCACCGGGGTCGGCGAGGCGGCCGTCGCCTCCCCGGACGTCGACATGGTCAGCTTCACCGGGTCCACGGCCGTCGGGCAGCGCATCGCCGAGGTGTGCGGGCGGGACATGAAACGGCAGCTGATGGAGCTGGGCGGCAAGGGCGCGGCGGTGGTCTTCGACGACGCGGACGTCGGCTCGGCCGTCGCCGGGATCGGCACCACCTACTCCTTCTACAGCGGGCAGATCTGCACGGCGCCGACGCGGGTGCTCGTGCAACGCGGCCTGTACGACCGGCTGGTGACCGAACTGGCGGCGTACGCGCGCCGGTTGCCGGTCGGGGACCCGGCGCGACCCGGCACCGTGGTGGGGCCGGTGATCACCTCCGAGCACCGGGCGCGCGTCGAGTCGTACGTCGAACTCGCCCGCAAGGAGGGGGCGACGGTGTTGGCCGGTGGCGAACGCCCCTGTCTGGACCGCGGGTTCTATGTCGCCCCCACCCTCCTCGCCGACTGCACCAACGACATGCGGGCGGCCCGTGAGGAGATCTTCGGCCCGGTCGTCTCCGTGGTCCCCTTCGACGACGAGGAGGAGGGCATCGCCCTCGCCAACGACTCCGACTACGGCCTCATCGACTACGTCTGGTCGGGGGACGTGGCGCGGGCCTTCCGGGTGGCGCGGCGGCTGCGGGCGGGCGGGGTCGGCATCAACACGGTGGGCCGGAACATGGAGGCGCCGTTCGGCGGGTTCAAGAAGAGCGGGGTGGGCCGGGACGTGGGCTCGTACGCGCTGCACGCCTACAGCGAGGTGCAGGCGATCGTCTGGCCCGGATGAGGTGTTACCGGCCGGTCACCTGCCCCTTCGGGCTCGGGGAGGTGTCCTCGGCGGGCAGAGATCGTGAAAGTGGCCGCACGGGCGGGAACGGGTCCGTAGCGTCCGGGGCACAGGGGGGACGGCTGGTTTCCGGTTGATCGACGTCCGGCCGTCCCCTCCCCTGCACACGCACGTCCCTTGCACACGCACGGAATCCTCCGGAGACCACTCCATGAAGCTCGCCAAGAGAATCGCCCTGACCACCACGGCCGTCGCCGCCACCGCGGCCGCCACCGCGCTGGGTACGACCGCCGTCCAGGCCTACTCCGCCCGGCCCGCCCACTTCCCGGCCGTCCACGCCCCCGCCGCCCTCGCGGTGCCCGACGGCAACAGGCTGACCGGCGTCTACGCCGCGCACGGCGTGCAGACCTACACCTGCACCGACGGCGCCTGGAAGCTCCTGGAGCCCGCCGCCACCCTCTCCGACAAGCGTGACCGCGCCCACCGCCCGGTCGCCCTGCACTCCCGTGGCCCGGTCTGGGTCTCCACCGTCGACGGCAGCGCGGTCAACGCCTCGGCGATCGCCAACTCCCCCAAGGACGGCGCCGTCCCCGAGCTGCTCCTGAAGGCCACGGCCACCCGCGGCGCCGGCACGTTCGAGGGCGTCACCTACGTCCAGCGCCTCGACACGGAGGGCGGCGTGGCCCCGGCGGCCGCCTGCACCGGCACGGACCAGATCTCGGTGCCGTACGCGGCGACGTACGCGTTCTACAAGGCCGCCAGCTGAACCAGCGGCCGTCCTGGTCGTCCTAGTCGGTGAGATCGACCCGGATCGTCAGGAGCTGCGTGCCCAGGGCCTTCACGGCCATGCTGTTGCCCTTGGGCAGGGTGCGCAGCCGGGCGACCGGGTCGTCGTCGGGCAGCAGGTGGGCGGTGCCGTGGTGCCACCGCCCGCCGATCCGCACCCGTACCCGCGGATCGGCCTGGATGTTCCGCACGTACTGCGACTTCGTCCCGAACTCCGACACCAGCCAGAAGCTGTCCCCGACCCGCCGCCCGCCGAGTGGCGTCCGCCGGGCCTGCCCGGACACCCGCCCGGTGGTCTCCAGCAGGGTCTGGAAGGGCATGAGCCGGGTCAGCGGGTTGGCGACGTGCCGCTGGAAGGCGGTGGTGATCCGGAATCTGCGGTCGGACATCGTTCCCCTGCCTACAGGTTGGTGAGCCGGTGGGCTTTGCGCGCCGACATGACGTTCTTTGACAGAATCGGGCACGCAGGCCCGGTTCCGTACACGTTCTCCTTCTCGAATGTCGGTGCGCCCCCCGCAGGATCACAAGCTCCGCACAGTTTCGAGGAGAACCACCGTGTTCCGACACCCCCTCCGTCCTGTCGCGGCCGCCGCCGCCGCGCTCGCCGCCGTCGGCGGCCTGACCGCCGCGACAGCGGGCCCCGCCTCGGCCTCCCCGGCGTCCCGTTCCCGGCACGTGCTGCTGCTGTCGGTGGACGGCCTGCACCAGTCCGACCTGGCCTGGTACGTGGCCCGGCACCCGCGTTCCGCGCTCGCCCGGCTGGCCGGCGGCGGCGTGGAGTACACCCATGCGAGAACCACCGTCCCCTCCGACTCCTTCCCCGGCATGGTGGGCCAGCTGACCGGCGGCGACCCGGGCGTCACGGGCGTCTACTACGACGACACCTACAGCGACGCCCTGCTCCCGGCCGGCACCACCCACTGCGCGGGCGTCAGGCCGGGCGCCGAGGTCGACCTCACGGAGGACCTCGACAGGAACCAGAACTCCCTCGACGCGGGCCAGGGCCTGTCCGACCTGCCCGGCGGCATCCTGAACATGACCGGTGACGCCGCCCGCCTCATCGACCCGGCGAAGCTGCCCGTCGACCCGAAGACCTGCAAGCCGGTCTACCCGCACTCCTACCTCAAGGTGAACACGGTCTTCGACGTGGCCCGCGAGGCCGGGCTGCGCACCGCGTGGTCGGACAAGCACGTCGCCTACGAGATCCTCGACGGGCCGTCCGGCAAGGGCGTCCAGGACCTGTTCGCACCCGAGATCAACAGCCAGGCCGTCGGCTACCCGGCCGGCCAGGACTGGACGAAGGACAACGCGGCCACCGAGCAGTACGACGCGTACAAGGTGAAGGCCGTCCTCAACGAGATCGACGGCCACGACCACAGCGGCGCCCACCGCACCGGCGTCCCGGCGGTCTTCGGGATGAACTTCCAGTCGGTGTCCACCGCCCAGAAGCTGCCGGCCTCCGACGGCCTGCCGGGCGGTTACACCGCGCCCGGCACCCCCGGCCCGCTCCTCGCGAAGAACCTCGCCTTCGTCGACCGGGAGGTCGGGGCGTTCCTCGCCGAGATCCACCGGCGGGGTCTCGACGGCAGCACGACCGTCATCCTGTCCGCCAAGCACGGCCAGTCGCCCACCGACCCGAAGGCGCTGACCCGCATCGACGACGGGCCGCTGCTCGACGGGCTCGACGCCGCCTGGAAGGCCGCCCACCCCGGCGCCGGTGACCTGGTCGCCCACGCCGTGGACGACGACGCCATGCTGCTGTGGCTCAGCGACCGTTCCCAGGCGGCCACCGCGTTCGCCAAGGCCTACCTGCTCGCCCGGTCCGGCACCGGCAACGGCATCGACGGAGCGGCCAAGCCGTTCACGGCGAGCGGCCTGAAGACCGTGTACGCCGGTGCGGCCGCCGCCCGGTACTTCCACGCCCGGCCCGGCGACCCGCGCGTGCCCGACCTGTTCGGCATCGCCCAGTACGGCGTGGTGTACACGGGCGGCAAGGGCAAGATCGCCGAACACGGCGGAGCAGCCGCCGACGACCGCGACGTGCCGCTCGTCGTCTACGGCGCCGGCACCCCGCACGCCGTGCGCGTCGACGCCCCGGTGCGGACCACGCAGATCGCACCGACGATGCTGCGCCTGCTCGGCCTGGACCCGCACGCCCTGGACGCCGTCCGCATCGAGCACACCCGGTCGTTGCCGGTCCGCTGACCAGGCAGGGGAGCGCCTCGCCGGCCGCCGTCGTCTCCGGCGGCCGGCACGGTCACCGTCCGCCGGACGACTTCACCATGTCGAGCAGACCACCGAAGGCCTTGGCACCGACGGTGAGGACGCTCCGGGGCGGGTCGGCGTCGGCTATGCGGACGAGGGCGGGGGTGGTGGATATGTGGACGCAGGCCTCTCCTTCTTGGCAGTAGGACGACTTCCGCCAGGGGGGTGTGGGCATGCCGACTCCTCACATGTTCTGGATGATGGCGTGGATCAGGTCACGGGACTTCTCGGGGCTGAGGGCGGTGGCTTCGACGACGTCCAGGAGGCGTCGGTACTTCTCCAAGTGGGCCTCGGCGTCGAGCAGTACGGGACCGTGGAACTGGTCGAGTTGGACCGTGTCCAGCTCCGCCACGGGACCGCACAGGTAGTTGATGGACTGTCCTGATCCCGGGAAGGCGCCGACGTCGAAGGGAAGCACCCGCAGGGTGATGTGATCCCGCAGGCTCATGCTGATCAGGTGCCTGAGCTGGTCGCGGGCCACTTTTCGGCCGCCCACCCGCATGTGCAGGGCGGCTTCGTGGATGACGGTGCTGTACGGGTTCGGGTCCTTCCGGAACACCACGTCCTGGCGTTTGATCCGGTGTGAGACGCGGTGCTCCACTTCCGGCGGGGTGGGAGCCGGGATCGCCTTGCTGAAGATCTCCCGGGCGTGTTCGGCGGTCTGGAGCATGCCCGGGATGTGAGCCGTGAAGGCGGTACGGACAGCTGTCGCGTGGTGTTCCAGTTCGGCGAGGGTGAGCAGTCCGGAAGGAAGCACCTCGCGGTACGTCTCCCACCACCAGCCGCGTGTCTTCTCCGCGGCCATGTCGGCGAGGGCGTCGACGTAGGGCTGGTTCGTGCACGAGTAGAGGTTGGCCATGGCCCGGACACGGTCAGGGCTCACTCCGAACCTGGCCGACTCCACATTGCTGAGTTGACCCGAGCTGGTACCGAGCATCTGGGCCGCCTCCGTGGAGGTCAGGCCCGCCCGCTCACGGAGTTTGCGCAGCTCGGTGGCGAGCCGGACGCGTCGGGCCGTCGGCGCGGGCCGTGGCGTCATGAGTGCTTCCTCCTAGCGGACGTACAGCGAGCTTGTCACTCACACGAGGGAGATGAGGGCGAGATCCTTCGAAAGCTCGCAAAGCTGCTTTGCGGAGCCCCTATCTTCGTCTCAGGCGCCACGCCTGGAAGCGCTCCGTGGGACGCCACGGCACAGACACCAGGCATCTGTGGAACTCCCCTCTGCGACCGGAGACTTCCCGTGGCCACCGTATCCCCGTCCTGGGCGTACACCCTGCACCTTCCGCACGATCCACGCGCACCGGGTATCGCGCGGGGCACCCTGAGACTGGTCCTCGCCGCGCACGGGCTCCCGGAGCTGGCCCCGACCGCGGAGCTGGTGGCGGCGGAGCTCCTCGCGAACGCGCACTGTCACACGAAGGGACCGTACGCGCTCCGGCTCCGCTCGGCCGACAACGGCCGCCTCCGCGTGACCGTATGGGACACGGATCCCCACCTCCCGCCCGGTTTCTCGACCGCCCCCGCCCCACCACCCCCACCCGACGCCGAGCACGGCCGCGGCCTGCCCCTGGTGCGGGCCTGTGCGGACCGGTGGGGCGCGTCGGTCCTGCGTGAACTGGGCACGTCGAAGGGCGGCAAGGTGATGTGGGCGGAGTGCGGAGCCGGGGCGGGGGCGTGGTGACCAGGGCCATACTGGGAGCTGGAGCGATGTCCGTCCCTCAGGAGCTGATCATGAGCGCACAGCCCGAGCACGGCTGGGGAGCGATGCCCCTCCCGGAGATCCGGACCGTGGACGACCTGCGCAGCGCGCTCAGCCGCTACGGCTTCCCAGGCGATCGCGAGCGCTTCGAAGCGGAGCTGGCGGCCGCCATAGGAGCCTCCCCGACCAATGACTTCGCAGGCGCGGCGGCGGTGGTCCGCGCCTATCGGCACCGCGTCCTGATCAGGAACTCGGCCGAGATCATGACGGCTCTGGAAGAGGCGCGAGCCGAAGGCGGCGACGGGTGAAAGAGGTCCCGCTGGAGGAGGCCGAGCCCGCGAGGAAGGCGTTCGGGGACCTCACGGAGGGGGAGCGGGAAGTGGTCCGGGAGGCGCTCGCCGCCATCGCCCAGAACCCGGCGACAGGCCGCGAGATCCCCGGGTGGCGGCCTCCGTCCGTGGAGTACACGTACACCACTCCGCTTGCCCGCGACTCCGCAGAGGCGATTACGGTCGTGTACACGCACACCCCGGGCATGGGCGTGACCGTCGTGTACTACTTCCGAGATCCACAGGTAGTGGACTGACACCGTGACCCGTTCCGCGAACTCCCCCGGTTCTTCTCATGGCGTCACGCGAGGTGTTCCACCTGGGCCGGCCAATGGCCGCGCGCGGAGAGGAGAAGCACGAGGGACGCGATGTTCCAGGCGTCGTCCTCGCCCCGGTGGTGCCGTCCTTCGAGCGGCAGCCCGGCGATCTCCAGGGCCTGGGCCATACCGGGGCGTCTGCGCAGGCCGTACGCCTCGGTGAAGACGGCCTTGGCGTTGGTGTGGCGGTGGTTGAAGGGATAGGGCGTCCGGGTGGCCTGGCACTGCCGGGTGAACTGGTGGCGGTCGTAGTCGCCCCAGCTGGCCCAGGGCCGGACGCCCGCGTGGTGCTCGGCCGCCAGCAACCGGCACGCCTCCGCGAAGCCGACCCCCTGGTCGACCTCGGACTGGGTGAGGCCGGTCAGCTCCGTGCAGAACGCGCTGACCGCCGACCGGGCGGGCCGCACCAGGATCCGGTGGCGGGCCGGCCGCTCGCCGGCCGCCAGGTCGACGACGGTCAGCCCGACCTCGATGATCTCGCTGACCTCGCCGGGCGGCGGGGCCCCGGTCCAGCAGGTCGCCTCGACGTCCACGACGTTGACGAGCCCCTCGGCCCGGGCGCTGTCCATGACGGGCAGCGTAGGACGGCGCGGCGACCGGGGCACGCGGGTTTCGGCGCGGATGGCACGATGCCCCGGTGAGCTACTTCTCGTATCACCGTGTCGGTCCTGGTGACGACCGGCCGCGTCGCCCGGAACCCAGGGCGGCCGAGCCCGGTGAGTGGCCGAAGCTGGAGGCCGCGCTCGCCGTGGTGAACCGCGACCTGACGGCGACCCTGCCGGGGCAGGACGCGCTGATCCTGATGGTCGACCCATCGGAGTCCGAGAGGGGGCAGGTCCACGTGGCGATGTCCGACGGCCGTTGGCAGGGCAACCAGGTGAACGCGTGGGACCCCGAGGAGGGCGACCCGCTGGAGCCGGACGACGAGGCGACGGTGCTGACCGTGGTGGCGGACGCGGCGCAGGAGACCCTGGTGGAGCTGCTCTGGCAGGTCTGGCCGGTCTGCGGGGAACACAAGCTCGGCATGCACTCGCGTCCCGCGGGGACCGCCGACGACTGGTACCCGGGTGCGACGGACGCGGCGGGGCCGCCGGTGTGGTGGTGCCGGGGCGGCCGGGACGGCGAAGGTCACGACGTCGCCCCGGTGGGCGAGCTGGCCGCCACCCTGCCGGGAAAGCAGCGGCGCGCGCTGCGGCGCGAACTGCGGCGCAGCGCGCGCGGACGGGACGGCCGCCGATAGCCGCCTGCCCGGACGTCGAGCGCCCCGTCATCCCTGGGACGGACCGTCGGGCCGGGCGTTGCGGCGGGGGCGGCGGTCCCGGGCATGCCGGGCGTGCCGGGCGTGTGGCGGAGTCGCCCGGAGAACACGGGGTGCGTCAGTCCGCGATGATGCCGTGCAGGAGGAGGTCGATCAGTCTGGTGGCCAGGGCGCGCTGCTCCTCGTTGGCGGCGATGAGACTGATCCCGCCCAGGGCCATCAGCACGTCCTGCGCGGCGACGCCCGGCCGGGTCACCGACTCCCCTTCAGCTGCGGTCAGCAGGTGCGTGAGCGCGTCGGCGAGCAGAGCCCGGGTGTGCAGCTTGTCGCTCTCGTCGGTCAGCACCACGGCCAGCGCCTCGGCCATGCCCTGCTTGGCGGCCATGAAGTCGATGAAGCGCTCCATCCAGGCCCGCAGCGCCTCCGCCGGTGGCTGTACGGCAGTGAGCTCCGGTGCCGCCTCGCACAGGCGCCGCACCTCCTGCCGGTAGGTCGCCTCGACGAGGAGCTCCTTGGACGGGAACCGGCGGTAGAGGGTGCCGACTCCCACCCCTGCCGCGCGGGCGATGTCCTTGACCGAAGCCCCCGCCCCCTGGCTGGCGAAGGCGGCCGCGGCCGCCTCCAGCAGTCGGTCCTCGTTGCGTTGCGCGTCCGCGCGCAGCGGTCTGTGAGGCCGCGCCGTCTCCTCTTCGTGGCCGGTCACCGCCGACTCCCTTTCTGCCGCCCTTGCAAAGCGGAACTGGTTCCGCTTACTCTCCGAAAGGTGAACCGGAACCGGTTCCGGATGTGAGGGTACGGCGGCCCGCGTGCGTGCGCCACCGGCTGCCCGGACCCACCCCTCCTCCATCACCCGCCCTTTCGCACCGAACCCTCCTGACCCGAACCAAGGAGACAGCCATGCCCCCACGTCTGCAGAACACTGTGGCCCTCGTCACCGGCGCCAGCAGCGGTATCGGCGCGGCGGTCGCCGTGGGCCTCGCCGCCGAGGGCGCCGCCGTCGCGGTCGTCGCCCGGCGCCGCGACCGGCTGGAGGAGCTGGCCGGGAAGATCCGCGCCGAGGGCGGATCGGCGTTCGTGGTGGCGGCCGACATCACGGAGCGGGAGCAGGCGGCGGCCGCCGTGGAACACGTGGTCGGCGAACTCGGCCGCCTGGACGTCCTGGTCAACAACGCCGGTACGGGGCTGCCCGGACCGGTCCTCGACGCGCCTGCCGGGGAGTGGGACCGCATGGTGGCGGTGAACGTGCACGGCCTCCTGTACGTCACCCGAGCCGCACTGCCGCATCTGCTGCGTGCGGCGCAGGACTCGCCCCGGCGGGTGGCGGACCTGGTCAACATCAGCTCCACCGCCGGGCGGGTGGCCCGGCCGGGCACGGCGGTGTACAGCATGACGAAGTTCGGCGTGAACGGTTTCACCGAGGCCCTGCGCCAAGAGGTCATGCGACAGCGGCTGCGGGTGAGCGTGATCGAACCGGGGACGGTGGACACCGAGTTCGTCACGCACTCGCGGGACGACATCAGGGCGTCACTGGATCAGCAGCTGGCCGGGATGGAGATGCTGCGTCCCGAGGACATCGCGGACACGGTCTCCTACGTGGTCACCCGCGACCGCCGGGTCTCCGTCAACGAGGTCCTCGTCCGCGCCTCCGAGCAGACCTGGTGATTCCTGCGCCACCTCGTGCCCCACGTCCGGGGCCGGATGCGGGGGTGCCGAGGTGAGGCGCCGTCACCGTCCCAGGAAGATCGGGTTCGTCAGGGCCGCCAGGGCGCCCGGGACCGGGCCCGCTGCCGTCTCGTGGCGGATCTCGGCGCGGACGTACGCGGCGTAGGAGGGCGTGGTCCTCCATTCGACCGTGCCCGAGCCGGTCACCGGGAAGGGGTCGGTGGTGAGCAGGACGCCCTCGTCGGTGACGAGGCGGACCGTGCAGCGCGGGACGCCGGAGGCCTCCAGGCGGACGGTCACCGGGGTGTCGGGGGCGACGGCGAGCCGTTCGCCGATGCCCGCGCGCTCGCCCCGCCCGCCCGTCGCCGTGAAGCTCAGCGTCACGTTCTTCGACTCGGCGATGTAGGAGCGGCCCGCGCGCAGGCCCTCCTGGATCGCCTCGCGGCTCAGGTCGTCGGCGAGCACGACGGTCTGGGGTGAGCCGACGGCGTCCGGGTCGCGGTGCGCGTCGCTGTTGCCCATGCCGGGCAGCCACCGCCGGTCGTTCCGGACCGAGGCGACGAGCGTGGCGTCCCAGGCGGCGAGGGCCACCTCGTCGTCGGGGGTGTACGGCCCGTTCCAGACCTCGACGGCGTCCGCGTCCCCGAACCCGAACTTCCAGGCGCAGCCCACGCACGTGGCGTGCGGGTGCGCCGGTACGACCAGGCCGCCGGCCCGGTGGATCTGCTGGGCGAAGTGGCCGAAGCGGTTGTCCCGGGCCCGGTAGCGCCAGTCGACGAACGTGCCCGGGTCGGTGCCGAGGGCGACCACGTGGCCGTTCCTCGTGGTGATCTCCTCGCCGAGCATGATCAGCAGGTCGTCGCCGGCCTGGTCGGCCCAGTGCGCGTGCGCCGCGTGCGTGTTGTGCTCGGAGGAGTTGATGAAGTCCAGGCCGGCGGCCCGGGCGAGGGCCGCGATCTCGGCGGGGGTACGGCGGCCGTCGGAGTACCAGGAGTGCAGGTGGCAGTCGCCCCGGTACCAGTCCCGGCCGCGCCCCTTGGCCCGCTGCGGCGGGTAGACCGGGCGGACGGGGGTGCCGGGTGCGCCATAGGTCAGGGTGATCGTCAGCTCGTACGACAGTCCCTGCGGGGCGACCGTGTAGGGGCCCAGCGCGATGTGCCAGGTACCGGCGCCCACCGGGCCGGGGAGGTAGCCGGGGGTCGCGTCGTCGGCGCGGACGAAGAACTCCGTGCGGGCGCCGCCGGACCAGCCCCGGAAGCCCTTGCCGCCCAGCTCGGTGCCGCGCTGGTCGAAGACGCCGATGTCGAGCGCGTTGCCCGGGGTGCCGGCCGGGACGCTGGGTCGGTCGTAGGTGTAGGAGACCTTGATCTCCCGTACGCCGGGCGGTACTTCGACCGGCACGTACACGAAGTCCGGGCAGCCGGGTGGCAGCGTGCCGCGTACCGTGCGGGTCTCCTGGTGTTGACCGTCCGCCGCTGCGAAGCTCACGGTTCCCAACGTAAGGGCTGTGGTGGCGCCCGTCACGATCAGCGCGCGTCTGCGGATGCCGTGCGTGTCCTCACACATGCCGCTCACTCTCCCCGCCGGACGTGAACTCCCCCGGAAGGGCAGGGAATCCCGAGGCATCCGTACGCCGTGTGCCGGGCGGTGTGACAGGTGGGGAAGGTGATGCCGACCAGTCGGTATGGACAGATCGAGCCACCACCGGTACAGATGGGGCATGCGTATAGCCGTCACGATCTTCCTCACCGACGAGACCGTCGCCCCCGTCCGCCTCGCCCGGGAGCTGGAGGCGCGCGGTTTCGCCGGCCTGTACCTGCCCGAGCACACCCACATCCCGGTCGAGCGGACCACCCCGTACCCGGCGGGCGGGGAACTGCCGCGCGAGTACGGCCGCACCCTCGACCCCTTCGTCGCCCTCGGCCAGGCCGCCGCCGTCACCGAGCGCCTCGGTCTCGGCACCGGCATCACCCTGGTCGCCCAGCACGATCCGATCGACCTCGCCAAGCAGATCGCCACGCTCGACCACCTCTCCGGCGGCCGTTTCACCCTCGGCGTCGGCTTCGGCTGGAACGTGGAGGAGGCCGCGGACCACGGCGTGACCTGGCGGACGCGGCGGGAGCTGACCCGGGACCGGATGGCCCTGATGCGGGCGCTGTGGGCGGCGGAACCGACCGGGTACGAGGGCGAGTTCGGGAGCGTACGGGCCTCCTCCGCGCACCCCAAGCCGGTGCAGAAGCCGCGCGGGCCGGTGGTCGGTCCGCGCACGCTGGTCGGCGGGGCGGCGGGGCCGAAGCTGTTCGCGCACATCGCGGAGTACGCGGACGGGTGGCTGCCGATCGGCGGGCGCGGGCTGACGGAGTCGCTGCCGGTGCTGCGGGGCGTGTGGGAGGACGCGGGGCGGGACCCGGCGGCGCTCCAGGTGGTGCCGTACGCCGTGTGGCCGACGCCGGGGAAGCTGGCGCACTACGCGGAGCTGGGCATCGAGGAGGTGGTGGTGCAACTGCCGCCGGCGGGGGAGGGGGAGGTGCTGGGCGTGCTGGACGCGTGCGCGCAGTATCTGTGAGCGGGGGAGCCGTCGCGGCTGCCGGGCCGGGGTGACGGGGGAGTGCGGGTCCGTCGTGGTTCCTCGCGCAGTTCCCCGCGCCCCTGAGGGGGCGCTCATCGTGGCGCCTGTTCTTCCGCCGGGTCCGCGCCCCTGAAAGAAGGGCGCCGCAGTAGGCGCCCCTTCAGGGGCGCGGGGAACTGCGCGAACGGCCACGACGCACCCGCACCCGGCCCCGCACCGCACGCCCCCGGCCCCACCGGCCCCGCGGAGCCCCTACGTATGCTCAAGGAATGACGACTTCCGCGACCTCCGGAACCGGCCCCACCGAGAACTCCATGCGTCGCGCCCTCAAACGCGCCCGGGACGGCGTCGCCCTCGACGTCGCCGAGGCCGCCGTACTCCTCCAGGCGCGCGGCGAGGCCCTGACCGACCTCGCCGCCTCCGCCGCCCGGGTCCGGGACGCGGGCCTCGAAGCGGCGGGCCGCCCCGGCGTCATCACGTACTCGAAGAGCGTCTTCATCCCCCTCACCCGCCTGTGCCGGGACAAGTGCCACTACTGCACGTTCGTCACCGTCCCCGGCAGGCTGCGCCGGGCCGGGCACGGGATGTTCATGTCCCCCGACGAGGTCCTGGACGTGGCCCGCAAGGGCGCGGCCCTCGGCTGCAAGGAAGCCCTGATCACCCTCGGCGACAAGCCCGAGGACCGCTGGCCGGAGGCGCGCGAGTGGCTCGACGCGCACGGGTACGACGACACGATCGCCTACGTCCGCGCCATCTCCATCCGCATCCTGGAGGAGACCGGCCTGCTGCCCCACCTCAACCCGGGGGTGCTGTCCTGGACCGACTTCCAGCGCCTGAAGCCGGTCGCCCCGTCGATGGGGATGATGCTGGAGACGACCGCGACCCGGCTCTGGTCCGAGCCCGGCGGCCCGCACCACGGCTCCCCGGACAAGGAGCCCGCCGTCCGGCTGCGGGTCCTGGAGGACGCGGGCCGCTCCTCCGTGCCGTTCACCTCCGGGATCCTGATCGGCATCGGCGAGACGTACGAGGAGCGCGCCGAGTCGCTCTTCGCGCTGCGCCGCGTGGCCCGGTCGTACCACGGCGTCCAGGAACTGATCATCCAGAACTTCCGGGCCAAGCCGGACACGGCGATGCGCGGCATGCCGGACGCCGAACTGGACGAGCTGGTGGCGGCGGTGGCGGTGGCCCGGCTGGTGATGGGCCCGGCCGGCAACATCCAGGCCCCGCCGAACCTGGTGGACAGCGAGTACGAGCGGCTGATCGCGGCCGGGATCGACGACTGGGGCGGGGTCTCCCCGCTCACCATCGACCACGTCAACCCCGAACGTCCCTGGCCGCAGATCGAGGAACTGGCCGCGAAGTCGGCCGCCGCCGGTTTCGAACTGCGCGAACGCCTCTGCGTCTACCCGGAGTTCGTCCGACGCGGCGAGCCCTGGCTGGACCCGCGGCTGCGCCCGCACGTCGCCGCCCTGGCCGACC
This sequence comes from Streptomyces sp. NPDC021562, assembly GCF_040640875.1. Lineage (NCBI taxonomy): Bacteria > Bacillati > Actinomycetota > Actinomycetes > Kitasatosporales > Streptomycetaceae > Streptomyces > Streptomyces sp. NPDC021562. The sequence goes on along the minus strand of NZ_JBFACN010000005.1, from coordinate 215,848 downwards.
CGGCCACCGGCCTCGCGGTGCCGGACGCGGTCGTCGAGGGGCATCCGTGGCAGGAGCCGGAGGAGGTCTTCGTCGCCACCGGCCGCACCGACCTGCACACCGCGATCGACACCGAGGGCCGTACGGCCGACCGCCGCGACGACTTCGACGAGGTGTACGGCGACTGGGGAGCCCTGCGCGAGGCGGCGGCTCCCGGCATGGCACCGGAGCGCATCGACACCGACGTCCGGGCGGCCCTGGCCACCGCCGCCGACGACCCCACGAAACTCACGGACGCCGAGGCCCTCGCCCTCCTGCACGCGGACGGCCCGGCGCTGGACGCGCTGACCCGGATCGCCGACGACGTCCGGAAGGCGGCCGTCGGCGACGACGTGACGTACATCGTCACCCGCAACATCAACTTCACCAACGTCTGCTACACCGGCTGCCGGTTCTGCGCCTTCGCGCAGCGCCGTACCGACGCCGACGCGTACACGCTCTCCCTCGACCAGGTCGCCGACCGGGCGCAACAGGCGTGGGACGTCGGCGCGGTGGAGGTCTGCATGCAGGGCGGGATCCACCCCGACCTGCCGGGCACGGCCTACTTCGACATCGCGAAGGCGGTGAAGGAGCGGGTCCCCGGCATGCACGTGCACGCCTTCTCGCCGATGGAGGTGGTGAACGGCGCGACCCGCACCGGCCTGTCGATCCGCGAGTGGCTGACGGCGGCGAAGGAGGCGGGCCTGGACACCATCCCCGGCACCGCCGCCGAGATCCTGGACGACGAGGTCCGCTGGGTGCTGACCAAGGGCAAACTGCCCACCGCCACCTGGATCGAGGTCGTCACCACGGCCCACGAGGTGGGCATCCGGTCCTCGTCCACGATGATGTACGGGCATGTCGACCAGCCCCGGCACTGGCTGGGCCACCTGCGCACCCTGGCCCGCATCCAGCAGCGGACCGGCGGTTTCACGGAGTTCGTGACGCTCCCCTTCATCCACACCAACGCGCCGGTCTACCTGGCGGGCATCTCCCGTCCGGGACCGACGATGCGCGACAACCGCGCGGTGACGGCGATGGCCCGGCTCCTCCTGCACCCCCACATCCCGAACATCCAGACGAGCTGGGTGAAACTGGGCACGGAGGGGGCGGCGGAGATGCTCCGCTCGGGCGCCAACGACCTCGGGGGCACCCTCATGGAGGAGACGATCTCGCGGATGGCGGGGTCGTCGTACGGCTCGTACAAGTCGGTACGCGACCTGGTCGCGGTGGCGCGGGCGGCGGGCCGTCCGGCGCGGCCGCGGACGACGCTGTACGGCGAGGTGTCCGAGGAGCGGCGGCGGGCGGCGGAGGCGTCCGACGGGCACCTGCCGGAGCTGCTGCCGGTGCTGGACTGAGCGGCCGGGTGCCCGCGCACGGCCCGGTACGATGATCCGACCTCTGTCGTCTGTACAGGGGGCCTCACAGCGGAGGAGATACGTACCCGTGGCTGCCCTACTGCCCTCCTGGGTCACGGTCACCGGACTGACGGCGGGGGCGACGGTGGCCGTCGCCTTCCTCGCCGTACAGGCCGACAAGGGGCCGCACCCCACGGCCGCGCAGGTCCGGCCGTCGGCGAGCGCGTCGGCGGGCGTCCATCCCTCCGCGTCCCCGGCCCCGGCGAAGACCCCGGACGTCCCCGCGGCCTCCGGCACCGGCCGCCGGGTCGTCTACGCGCTGGGCGACAAGCGGGTCTGGCTGGTCGACGCGAGCGACAAGGCGACCCGTACGTTCACGGTGTGGCCGGGGACGGTGAGCCCCGACCCCGGCACCTACACGATCTCCAAGACCCTGGCGTCCACGACCGGCTCGGACGGCGTCCAGATCGAGCACATCCTCTACTTCGCCGCGAAGTCGGGCCTGTCGATCGCCTTCTCCAACGCGGTCGACGGCGCCTCCCCGCCCCCTGCCGCCGGCAAGCAGACCAGCGGCATCCGCATGCGCAAGGCGGACGGCACGGCCCTGTGGACCTTCGGCACGGAACCGGACACCAAGGTGACGGTGGTCAAGTAGACGGTGGTCACGTAGGCGTCAGCCGGCGGCGCCGGACCGCCGGACGATCCGTCGCGCGGTCGCCGTCGCCCGCTGCCAGTCCTCCGTCAGCGCCGCCATGGCGGCCCGCTGCCGTGCGGTGAGCGCGGAACCGGCCAGCCGCTTCCTGATCGTGACGACCTCGGCGGGGATGCGCAGCCGCAGCGCGCAGGTGCCGTCCGCCACCGCGGTCGCGATCTCCTGCCTGCGCAGCGCCCCGGTGGCACCGGACCGGGCGTACGACGCCTTGAGCCGGGCCTGGGCGTCGCTCGGCAGCGCGTAGTGGAAGCCCCGGGCCGCCATGCACGTGCTCCACGCGCGCATCAGGGCCAGGTAGGCGCCGTCGCGCTGCACCCGGGTGGTGAGCGCGGCGTTCAGGTTCTGGGGGATCACCGCCAGCTCCGCGTACGTGGTCAGGCTCCCGTACAGCCGTCGGCGGCTGTCCGCCTCGCAGCCCTTCACCGAGAACTCCAGGGTGCCCTCCGCCATGCGGAAGGTGCGCAGGTCGGACGTGCCGCCGCGCAGTGCCGTCATGTAGGCGGCCGCCGCGGCGGTGGGCAGCCCGCGGACGTACGCGTCGTTCGCCGAGGCCACCTCGCGGGCGGCGGCCGGTGGCTTCTTCCCGGCGGTGGCCGCGTACTGGTCGTACAGCCCGTACCCCTGGCTGCGCCGCCGCCGGAGGTCCACCTGGGCGCTCGGGGCGGTCGCGGCGGCGGACGCGGGGTCGACGACCACGTAACGCAGCCCCCTGGCCGTCATGCAGGAGGCGACGAGCTGGGACTCCGCGCGGGTCAGGGACCGCTCGGCGGCCGGGTAGGTCCCGGAGTCGGTCAGCAGGTCGAGACCGGCCGGCGTGACCACGGGGGTCCGGGCGGCGGCCCGCGGGGCCGGGGAGCCCGCGCATCCCGTGAGCGCGAGAGCACCCGCGGCGACGCAGGCGAGGAGGCCGCCGAGGCCGGGCGTACGGAAGGGGGAGGCGGTGGGGCGGGTGGCGTGCGGGGTGGCCGTCGGCATCGTGGAGGTGCTCCTGCGACTGGGACCGGCGAGGGGGACGAGCGGTGCCCGCGGTGGGCGACCGGGGGTGCCCGCGACGGGCGGCCGGGGTGGAGCCGGCCGCCCGTCACGGCGTCACCGGGGACGGGGCGCGGTCAGGGCGCCACCCACGAGTTGGACGAGATGACGTCGTTCCAGGCCGCGCTGACGTCTCCGCCGGTGCCCCTGGCGATCGTTCCGGAACTGCCCGAGTAGTTGGCGTCGGTGTACACCACGGCGTTGTCGTTCACGCCGTCGTTGTAGAGCGACGAGGCGCAGTCGTTCCACGTCTTGGTCTGGCAGGTCGAGTGCGGGAAGGCGGTCCAGTTGGCGTTCGACCCGGACAGCTTGCCCGGCCCGTCGTTGTAGCCGGCGTTGACCCAGAAGCACAGGTAGCCGGCCGAGCACCCGGCGGGGACGGCCGCGGGCTTGGCGACCTGCGCGGACAGGGCCGACGACGCGGAGCCGGCGAGCACGGAACTTCCGGACGAGTCGGCGGCGGCGGTACCGACCGCCGTGCCGAGCAGCAGGACGACTCCGGCGGCGACGGCTGACATTCTCTTCATGTTCTCGCTCCCTGAACGGTTGCTGAGCAGGGTGGGGACGGCATGGACGGGATTCACGGTCGCAGAGGTGCCCAGCGGTGGCCATGATGTGTGGCGTGGCCTGAAAGGAGCAGGTCAAGGGGGAGGAACCCGGTGCTCCAGAAGTTTTTCGGGTTTCGTGGTGTTCAGTCGCGGACGGCGCTGGCCATGCTGGGGGAACCGGCTCCGGACCAGGGCCCATGGGGGTGGGGACCGCCATGCTCCGCATTCACTTCACGGACGTCGATCTCGCCCGGACCCGTGTCGTCCACGAGCCGGACCCGCTGTGGGAGATCGGGCAGAGCCTGCACCGCTTCCAGACCAGGCAGGGCCGCTGGGCGTACGCGCCCTGGTACCGCGGCACGTGCCAGCGCTTACGGGAGGGCGGACAGCAGCGGGTCCTGCGGGAGATGCTGCTGCCGCTCTTCCACCGCGGGCCCTACTACCCGGACTTCCTCAACCCGGCCGAGGCGTCCGAGGGGCTGGCGGCGGGCCTGGAGGCCGTCCTCGCCACCCCGGCCCGACGGGTGCTGGGCGAGCTGCGCACCCTCGCCGAGTTCTCGGGGGCCCCGCCCGGGCTGCGGGAACTGGGCCGCCCGGACGGCCGCCGTGAGCTGGTCCGGGCGCTGCGGGACTACCACGACACCGCGATCGCCCCGTACGGCGAGGAGATCCAGGCACGCATCGACGCGGACCGGGCCGTCCGGTGCCGGGCGCTGCTGGACGGTGGCGTCGAGGCCGTGCTCGCCGGTCTGGGGCCGGACATCCGCTGGCGCCGACCGGTCCTGCACGTCGGCCATCCCACCGTCGACCGGGACCTCCGGCTCGGCGGTCGCGGCCTGAAGCTCATACCGTCCTACTTCTGCTGGGGGACCCCGACCACGATGGCCGACCCCGCGATGGAGCCGGTCCTCGTGTACCCGCTGCACCAGCAGCCGAGCCCCGTCCGGAGCGCCGGGGCCTCCCTGGCCTCGCTGCTCGGCGGCACCCGGGCCACCGTGCTGCGCGCGGTCGCGGCCGGCGCGACCACCGGTGAACTCGCCCGCGTCGCCGGGGTGTCCGCGTCCTCGATCAGCCAGCACACCACCGTGCTGCGCGACGCGGGCCTGATCACCAGCCAGCGGCAGGCCGCGAGCGTCCTGCACACCCTGACCCCGCTCGGCGCGTCGATGCTCCGCGCGAACCTCGGCTGACGAGGCGGCGGCAGGGCCGGGCGCTCAGTCCTTCGTGGCCGGTTCCGTGGCCGGCCGGCCCGACAGCTGGACGACGACGAGCGCGAGGCCGGTGAGCACCAGCACCCGGGTCGCGGCGTCCAGGCCGTTCCAGGTCTTGGACTGCCACATGGAGAACCACTCACCGCCGATCCCGATGAACCCGGCGCCGAAGAGCAGGACGAGCATCAGCAGACCGTAGGTGGAGACGCGCCGCGCACGGCCGTCGTCGCGCCGGAACCACAGCACGGTCCCGGCGATCAGCACGAGCGCGGCCAGCGTCTCCCACACGATGATGGCGACGTAGGCGGTGTTCTCCAGCCCCTTGTCCGTGATGGCCCGCCACATCAGGTCGTCGTCCTTGAACGTGGTGTCCATGGCCAGCACATGCTGGACGAAGGCCTGGTTGGTGCCGAAGTCGGTGATGTTCCCGAAGGCGACGAGGGCGATGTAGAGCGCGACCGTACCGGTGAGCACGGCGGCGGCAAGCGAGAGCGCACGGGGCGCATGGGAGGTGGACATGACACCGTCCTTTCCCCGCCCCGCCCGATTACACCCCTGACCGGGGCGGACAAGCGGTGCTTCGGCACCTCAAGTCGCTCGCGGCCTCTGCCAGACTGGGTGTGGGCCGGCTGCGGGGGTGGAGGGCGGATGGGGTCGACACGGCCGTCGATGCAGGAGCTGATCGGGCGCCGGCGCAGAGCCGGGTTCGTCGGGCGGGCCGAGGAGCGGGCCGCGTTCCGGCGGAACCTCGAACTGCCGCCCGAGGACGAGCGGCACCGGTTCCTGTTCCACGTGCACGGCGACGCGGGCGTCGGAAAAACCTTCCTGGTAAGGGAGTTGGAGCAGCTGGCCCGGGAGGCCGGGGCGCTGACCGCCTACGTCGACGAGAGCGCGGACAGCGTGCCCGAGGCAATGACGGTGATGGTGCGTCAGTTCAGCGCCCAGGGACGCCGGTTCAAGGAACTGGACCGGCTGCTGGCCGCGCACCGCGAGCGGCGGCACGAGGCGGCGGCCGCCCTGGCGATGGACGGACCGCAGGACCGGGAGGCACCGTCGGCGGGCAGCCTGGCCGTGGCCCGGGCGGCCCAGGTGGGCCTCGGGATGGTCCCGGTGGCCGGCGCCTTCGCGGCGACCCTGGACACCGACCGCCTCGCCCAGGGAGCCGACCGGATCCGGGCCCGCTTCCGCAGCCAGGAGGACGTCCAACTGGTCCTGTCCCCCGAGCGGGTGCTGACCCCGGTACTGCTGGCGGAACTGACCGCGGCCGCCGACACCGCCTCCTGGATCGTCCTCTTCCTCGACACCTACGAGCGCACCGGCCCGTTCCTCGACCCCTGGCTGCACGACGTGATGACCACCGACCGCTACGGCGCCCTGCCCGCCGACGTCGTCGTGGTCACCTCCGGCCAGCGCCCGTTCGACACGGCCCGCTGGGGCGGTTTCGCCGACTTCATGGCCGACGTCCCGCTGCGCCCGTTCACGGAGGCGGAGGCGCGGGGGCTGCTCGCGGACAAGGGGGTGCGGGACGAACCGGTGGTCGCGGAGGTGCTGCGGCTCAGCGGCGGCCTCCCGGTCCTCGTCACCGCCCTCGCCGAACAGCGCCCCACCGACCCCGACGACGTGGGAGACCCCAGCGCCACCGCCGTGGAACGCTTCCTGAAGTGGGAACCGGATCCCGCACGCCGGTCCGTGGCACTCGCCTGCGCGCTGCCCCGCCGCCTCGACCTGGACGTGTTCCGGGCGGCCGTCGACTGCCCCGCCGAGGAGGCCGACGCGCTCTTCGGCTGGCTGCGCGGCCTGCCGTTCGTGACCGAGCGGCCCGACCGGTTGACCTACCACGACCTGGTCCGCGACGCGATGCTCCGGCTGCGGCGGCGACGCTCCCCGCGCGACTGGACCCGCGACCACGAGGCACTCGCCGAGGCCTACGGCGGCTGGCGCGCGGAGACGGCGCACGGGCTGCGCCCCGGCGCGGAATGGGACCACGAGCCATGGCGCGCACTGCTCCTCGAGGAGACCTACCACCGCCTGTGCGCCCGGCCGGGGACGGCACTCGCGGAGGCGCTCGGCACCTTCCTGGCGGCCTGCGCCGCGGACCCGGCGGTCGGCCGCCGCTGGGCGGCGACCGTGGCGGAGGCGGGCGCCGCCGCCGACGCCCCGGCCGTACGGGACTGGGGCCGCCGCCTGAGCGAGGCCCTCGCCGACGGGGTGACCGGCGCCATGGACCTGCTGCTCGCCTGGCCCGCACTGGACAGCGGCGGCCGGGCGCTGGCCCATGTGGTCCGGGGCCGGGAACTGTGGAACGCCGGTGAACTCGCCCGCTCCCTCGCCGAGTACGACCTGGCGATCGAGCTGGACCCGGAGCGGCCGACGGCCCACTACGGCCGGGCCCTGTGCTGCCGGGCCCTGGACGACCTCACCGGGGCCCTCGCCGCCCTGGACCGCGCGGACGCCCTCGCTCCCGGCACCGCGCTGTTCCTGGCCGCCCGCGGCGAGACCCTCCGACTGGCCGGCCGCTTCCCGGAGGCCGTGACCGAGCTGGACCGGGCCGTGGCCCTGGAACCGGCCGACGCGAGCACCCTTGCCTCCCGGGGCGTGTGCCGGCACGCGCTGGAGCAGTACGACGAGGCCCTCGCCGACTTCGACCGCGCGCTGGCCGTCGACGCGGGGCACCTGTGGGCGCGGGTGCGCCGCGGGCGGCTGCGCGGCGCGCGCAACGAGTGGGCGGAGGCCTTCGCCGACCTCGACGAGGCGGTCCGGCGCGCCCCCGACTCACCCTGGATCGCCTCCGAGCGGGGCGACGCCTACCGGCGCGCGGGCCGCTTCACGGACGCGGTCACCGAACTCACCCGGGCCGTCGCCCTGCTGCCCGACTACCCGTCCGCCCTGGCCGGCCGAGGCGTGGCCCTCCACGAACTGGGCCGCACCGAGGAGGCGTTGACCGACCTCGACCGGGCCATCACCCTGGCCCCCGACTTCACCTGGGCCCTGGAGGCACGGGACCGGGTACGTGCGGAGGTCAGGGGCCGGCCGTCTGGCGGCGGCCGGCCCCTGACCTCCCCTGATTCCCCCTGAGCTGTCAGCAGCTGGGGCTGTCCATGATGCGGATCTTGTCGACGGTGCCGATGGAGCGCAGGTCGCTGTTCAGGTCCCCCGGTCCCAGGCACAGCCGTGCCCCGTTGGTGAAGTGGAGCAGCGCCCCGTCGTCGTGGCGCGTGTTCCAGGCCCCGGTGGCGTTCCTGCTGGACGTCAGGGTCTGCCAGCCGGAGGTGATGTCCACGAAGGAACCGGTGCGCTCGTAGCCCTTGAAGAAGCACACGGCCGGGTAGACGCACGCCCACTCGTCGGCGTGGGCCGCGGGCGCGGCCACGGTGACCAGCCCGACGGTGGTGAGCATGGCGGTGGTTGCCAGGCTCAGCGATCGCTTGAGGTTCATCGTCTTTCGCCTTCTTTCGTTCTTGTCCGCGAGTCGGTGGGTGAGACGGCCGCCGTCAGCAGTGCGCGTGCGCGTAGAAGGCGTCGTTGAGCCGGACCCATGTCCGCGGGCCGGTGATCCCGTCCTTCGCCAACGTCGTTGAGTTCGCACTGGGCCTGTTTGACGGCGGGCAGTGGTCGCACACCGCTTCGGACCGGTCAGTGCACGACGAGCTTGTGCGGGTTGGGGTAGCTCGCCTGGAGGTCCCGCAGGGCGCGGATGTCGGACGGCTTGAGCTTGATGCACCCGTTGGACTTGTAGTCGCTGTTGCCGTCCCACCGGTACGGCTCGGAACTGCCGGCCCTGCCGTCGGGGAGCATCTCGCTGTGGATGAACAGGTCGGTCCGCCAGTGGCCGCTGTGGCACCGGTGGTCGCCGAGGTACCAGGAGATGCCGTTGACCCCGTGCGGGCCGCCGTTGTGGTGCGCGTCGTACTTCTTGATGGTGTAGTCGCCGTTGGGCAGCCAGCCGGCGTTGCTCGCGCAGGTGTTCTTGCTGCCGTTGCCCGAACCCGCTCGCCAGCTGCCCAGGGTGTGGATGTGGGGGTGGTCCGAGCTCGCCCCCTGCACGTAGACGAAGTACAGACGGGAGTTCTGCGGATCGGAGCCCTTCTTGAACTCCAGATAGGTGTAGTTGCCGCTCACGGCGGCCGTGACGGGCGCCGCCGGCTGGGCGTGCGCGGTGGACGCCATCAGACCGCCGCTCAGCGCCGCGGCCGCCGCGCACAGCAGCAGGCGGCTCTTTCCCTTGCTCATGGGTCTCCCCTTCGTGGTGGACGTCGTGCTGATCGCCCTCGGGCGGCCGTCGACCGGACCGGCTGCGGGGCGGTGATCCGATGATGGCGAGGAGACGCGAGGCGGCGACAGGACATCGGGGCAGCATGGGCAAAGACGGGTAGTCAGGTCCCTGACCAGCGGTTCTACGAGGACCGCTGACGCATTTCTGGGACGCGGCGCATCCCTTGATGGCCGAAAACCCGGCTCGCAAAGCCCGCACGGGATCGGCCCGGTACGGGAAGGTTGGGGGAGAGCACCGGACACGAGGGGGACAGCATGGGGCAGTGGAAGCCGTTACCCGAGGGAATGGAACCGGCGGCACGCCGACTGGTCGTCCGCCTGCGGGAGCTCAAGGACCAGATGAACCTGAGCACCACGGCTCTGGCGGCCAAGACCGCCTACAGCAGGTCGTCCTGGGAGCGCTACCTCAACGGCAGGACGCTGCCGCCGCGCCAGGCAGTCGAGGCCGTCAGCAGGGTCTCCGGCGCCGACCTCACCGCACTGCTCGCCCTGTGGGAACTGGCCGAGCACGCGCGCGTGCAGGGACGGCGGGAGGGCTCGGCGGGGGCCGCGCCCGACGCCGGCCCGCAGCACCGGGCGGCCGACCCCGCGGAAGGCCGGCCCCGCCCGCGTCACCGGCATCCGGCCATGGTGTCCGTCGCCGTCGCCGCGACCCTCGCCGTGCTGGCCCTGGCGGTATGGACGGCACTGCGCACCACCTCGGCACCCGCGTCGGCCGACCGCGCCCCGGGGACCCGCGTCGCCGTACGGCCGTCCGGCTTCCCCTGCCACTACACCCGCCGCAGCGGCCGTCTCTTCGCGGGCCACAGCACCTCCGAACCGCTCGTGCTCCTGAACGCCGGCGGTGAGCAGGTGGTCGAGGTGCAGTGCCTGCTGGCCGCCCACGGGCACTCCCCGGGCCGGATCGACGGGCTCTTCGGTGAGCACACGGAGTCGGCCGTCAAGGAACTCCAGCGGTCCGGCGGCGCCGCCGTCGACGGCAAGGTGGGTCCCCACACCTGGGCCCTGCTGCGGGCGTGAGCGACTCCGGCCGGCGTCCGCTCCCGCCGCCCCTCGACCCGGGGACCGCCTACCTGGCCCGGGTGCTGCGGCAGTTGAAGGACCGTTCCGGGCTCAGTCTGACCGCCCTGGCCGCCCGGACCCCGTACAGCAGGTCGTCCTGGGACCGCTTTCTGCGGGGGCAGAAGCTGCCCCCGCGGGAGGCCGTCGAGATGCTCGGGCGACTCGCCGGAGAGCCGGTCGAGAGACTCGTGGCGCTGTGGGAGCAGGCCGAGGAACAGTCCAGCGGGCGCGATGCCGAAGCCGCGGCCCGCACGGGAACGACGCGGAGCACCGGACGTCAGGCCGGCACCGAGCCGTCTGACGTCCCCGGCCCGGTGGTCCGTTCCGCGGTGGCCCGCCGCCACCGTCTCTGGGCGGTCGCGGCGGCGGTCGTGTGTGCCGCGTCGGCCTGGGCCTGTGTGCAGGTCTTCGGCCCGCGGGCGGGGCCCGCGTCGTCCGGCGGCACCGCCCCTTTCCCACCGGTCCCGCTGACCGTCGGCTGCCGGGGGGCCTCCTGCGAGGGCCGGGAGGCGGGTGGGATGGCGTGTGACGTGGACGCGGCGTCGTATGCCGAACTGAAGGCCGGCCTGACCCTCGTGGAACTCGTGATGAGCCGCAACTGCGCCGCCGCCTGGGCACGGATCTCCTACTCCTCCGTCGGCGACCGGGTGAAGGTGCAGGACAGTGCCGGGCCCGAGGAGACGGCCACCGTCGTCGACCGCGCGACAACCGACCGGTACGTCGTCACCCCGATGCTCCCGGCCGGCTCGTCCGCCCGGGTACGAGCCTGCTGGGAACCACGCTCGGGCGTCCGCCGCTGCACGGCGTGGGGCCGACTCGGCGGCGCCGGACGACCCCGACCGTGACAGGCGCCGCCAGGGCGCCGCGCCGCCGACCACTGACCGGTCGAAACCCGGTCAGCCGGGCGCACACAACCCACACCTCGCATACCCAACCGGCCCCTGAACCGACCGTTCCCGGTCGATTACAGTGCTCAGCGCTCGTATGTACGGACGGTGCCCGTGAGGAGGTCATGGTGAGTGCGACGTCGGGTGCCGTCTGGGGGCGTGTGGAACAGCAGGACTTCCGCAGCAGGGTGCGCGGCACCCTCCTCGGCGGCGCGGTGGGGGACGCGCTCGGCGGGCCCGTGGACGGGCTGACGCTGGAGGAGATCCGGGCGGCGTACGGGCCCGAGGGGATCGTCGATCTCGGGGCCGGGTACGGACGGCGCGGGACGGTCACGCATCACACGCAGCTCACCCTCTTCACCGTGGACGGGCTGATAAGGGCCCAGGTGAGAAGGGACACCGGCGCCTGGCATCCGCCGACCGACCTGCACCGGGCCTATCTGCGGTGGGCGGCCACGCAGCGCGACTGGGGGCCCGACGAGCGGCGGGAGGAGGACGGGTGGCTGGCCCGGGAGGAGTGGCTGTACGCCCGGCGGGATCCCACGCGGTCGTTGCTGCTCGGGCTGGGGGACGAGCGGATGGGGACGCTGGAGGAGCCCAAGAACCCGGAGGACATGGGCCCGGAGGCGGTCGCCAGGTCGGCGCCGTTCGGGCTGCTGGTGGGGTGGGAGCCGCAACTCGTCATACAGCTGGCCGTGGAGTGCTCGGCGCAGACGCACGGGCACCCCACCGCCTGTCTGTCGGCGGGCGCGTACGCGGTGATCGTGCACGCGCTGGCGCGGGGCGACTCGCTCGACGGGGCCGTCCAGCGGGCCCTCGCGCTGCTCGCCGTCCGGCCGGGGCACCAGCCCGTCTCGGACGCGCTGCAGCACGCGCTCGGCGCCGTACGGCAGGGGATGCCGTCCCCGGCGCGGGTCGAGGAGCTGGCCGGGGACGGGGCGGCCGACGGGATGCTCGCCGCCGCCGTGTACTGCGCGCTCGTCGGCGAGGACGTACGGCACGGGCTGTGCCTGGCCGTCAACCAGGCCGGGCCCTCCGCCGTCGCCGGTGCCCTCACCGGCGGCCTCCTCGGCGCCCTGCACGGTGAGACGGCCCTGCCGCCGTCCTGGGTGGCCGAGTTGGAGGGCCGCCCCACGATCCTCGAACTCGCCGACGACTTCGCGATGGAGATGACCCAGGGCCCCGCCCTGCACAGCCCGGTCGGAGCCGCCCCGGGATGGCTCGCCCGCTACCCCCGTTAGCCGTGGCCGCCCCCGGCAGACCCGCTCAGCCGGCGCGGCGGGGCTGGACGCCGTCGGGTTCGAAGTCGTAGACGACGTCGTTGATGCGCAGGCCGTCGACGGCCCCGTTCCACATGTAGTCGCGGCCCTTGCTCACCCCGGCGGTGTAGACGACCGGTGGTGCGCCGCCGTCGTTCAGCGCCGCCAGCAGGGTGCGGAAGCCGCACGGGTGGTCGGCGGTGCACTTGGCCGCGGCGCCCGCGCTGCCCGTGAGGTACCAGGTGCCGGTCCTGGTGGCGTCGAGGTAGGGGCTCCACTGGTCCACCACCGGGGCGGGCGGCGGGTTCCACACCAGCGAGGAGTAGGTGGTGGCGCGGGCCGCGGCGAGGTTCGGGTCGATCTCGAACCTGATGTTCGGCATGTTCCCGGGGCCGCCGTAGGAGATGTTCTCGCCGGTCTGGAAGACGTGGAAGCCGACCTGGCGCAGACTCAGCACCGGGATGCCGTAGAAGTCGGTCTCGTTGCCGAAGTGGACGGCCTCGCTGGGCGGGGTGAGGGAGGTGGCGCGGTCCGCCACCGAGATGCCGAGGCTGCCCCGGCCGTAGGGCGGTCGCGCGGCCGCCGCCGGCAGGCCGAACGAGCCGAACGGGCCGGCCCGCAGGTCGGCGACGGGCGAGCCGATCGTGTCCCGGGTGATGACACCCCAGTGGTCCGGGCTGCCCGGCTGCCCCGCCGCGTCGGCGGTGGCCGGAACCGGGACTGCGGAAACGACGATCGCGGCCACCGCCGTGACCGCGAGCGCCGTTCTCCTTCTCACCCCGAAGCGAGCCTTCACACCCACTCCTTCCGTGGTCCGTGCGAGGGCAGCCACGGTAGGGACCACCGGTACGCCGACCCGTCACGACGCACCAGTTATATGGGGTGATTAATCACGATGGTGGAGCGACGGTCGCCTCCCCGCCGGCCTGGGCCGGGACCGGTGTCGCCGTCGCGCCGTCGTCGTCCGTGTTGACGGTCTCGATGATCGCCAGGCGGTCCGGGGTGTCCTCCGGCTTCAGGTAGCCGATGAGGATGTACAGGACCAGGGAGACGGCCAGCGGGACCGACACCTGGTACTGGAGGGGGACCCCGCCGTCGACGTTCCAGTTGATCGGGTAGTTGACCAGCCAGAAGGCCAGCAGGCCCGCCGCCCAGCTGGTGAGCGCGGCCGTCGGGCCGGAGCGGCGGAACGGGCGGAGCAGACCCAGCATCATCGGGATCGCGATCGGGCCCATCAGGCCCGCCACCCACTTGATGACGATCGTGATGATGTCCTTGAAGGCGGGGGAGTTGACCTGGGTCGCCACCGTCATCGACAGGCCGAGGAAGACCACCGTGGTCACCCGGGCCGCGATCAGCCCCGTGCGTTGGCCCCATTCCCGGGCCCGCCGGGACAGCACCGGTGCCGCGTCCCGGGTGAACACCGCCGCGATGGCGTTGGCGTCGGAGGAGCACATGGCCATCGTGTGCGAGAAGAACCCGACGATGACCAGGCCCAACAGGCCGTGCGGCAGCAGCTGTTCGGTCATCAGGCCGTAGGAGTCGGAGCCGTCCGGCTTCTTGGCGTGCACCAGCAGCGGCGACATCCACATGGGGAAGAACAGCACCACCGGCCAGACCAGCCACAGCACGGCGGAGAGCCGGGCGCCGCGTTCGGCCTCCCGGGGGCTGCCGGTGGCCATGTAGCGCTGGGCCTGGTTGAGCATGCCGCCGTTGTACTCGAAGAGCTTGATGAAGAGGAAGGCGAGCAGGAAGACGGTCCCGTACGGCCCGACCAGTCCCTTGCCGTGGCCGTGCAGGGCGGGCTGGTTCCAGGCGTCGAAGAAGCCGATGTGCTTGTCGTTCAGCTTGAGGACGACCGCGACGAACATCGAGATCCCGGCCAGCAACTGGATGACGAACTGGCCGAGTTCGGTCAGCGCGTCCGCCCACAGGCCGCCGATCGTGCAGTAGACGGCGGTGATCGCGCCGGTGATGAGGATGCCCTGGTTCAGGGTGACGCCGGTGAAGACGGACAGCAGCGTCGCGATGGCCGCCCACTTCGCGGCCACGTCCACGATCTTCAGCAGCATCCCGGACCAGACGAGGGCCTGCTGGGTCTTCAGGTCGTAGCGGTTCTTCAGGTACTCGAGCGGGGACGCCACGTGCAGGCGGGAGCGGAGGCGGTTGACGCGCGGGGCGAAGAGCTTGGACCCGATCGCGATCCCGAGCGCGATCGGGAAGGACCAGGTGACGAAGGACGTCACGCCGTAGGTGTAGGCGATGCCCGCGTAGCCGGTGAACATCACCGCGCTGTAGCCCGACATGTGGTGCGAGATGCCGGACAGCCACCAGGGCATCTTCCCGCCGGCCGTGAAGAAGTCGCTGACGTCGTCCACCCGTTTGTGCGACCAGACGCCGATCGCGACCATCACGCCGAAGTAGCCGATGAGCACGGCCCAGTCGAGCCCGTTCATGCGCCCCCCTTCCAGGGTCCGCCTTGTGAACTCCGCTCAGCAGGCTGGCACTTCGCATAAGCGGAGCGGGGACGGGGAAGGCCGCGAAGTGCCCGCTCATCGTGGGTTCGTTTACGAGGGCACGACAAGCGGGCGTATGGTCAAGGGGGCGTAAAATCGTTCGGTTCGCTGACCTTGATTTACGTACATGAACGACCGGGATGGCCGGAAAAGGACCTCAGCGCATCAGCTCCCCCGCGTTGACCAGCAGCGACTGCCCCGTGATGGCCCGCGCCCGGTCCGACGCCAGGAACACCGCCGCGTCCGCCACGTCCCCGTCCGTCGCCAGCTCCGGCAGCGCCATCCGCTCGGTCAGCCGTCCCAGCACCTCGTCCTCGGGGACCCCCTCCGTATGCGCCGTGAACTGCACGTACGCCTGCACCGGAGGCCCCCACATCCAGCCCGGCAGCACCGTGTTGACCCGGATCCGGTACGGCCCCAGCTCCCGCGCCAGCGAGTACATCGCGCTGGTCAGTGCGCCCTTGGAGGCGGCGTACGCGGCCTGCCGCACCTGCGAGGGCGCGGCGACCGCCGACTGCGTCCCGACGAACACGACCGCCCCGCCCCGCTCCTTGAGCCCCGGCAGGCAGGCCCGGGTCATCCGCAGGGTGCCCAGCAGGTTCACGTCGACGACCGAGGCCCAGGTCGCGAAGTCCGCGTCCTCGACCCCGCCGAAGTAGGAGTCCCAGGCGGCCACGTGCACCACCGCGTCGATCCCGCCGAACCGCTCCCGCGCCAGCGCGGCCAGCGCCTCGCACTGCGCCTCGTCGGTGATGTCGGTGGCCCGGAACGCGGTCCTGGCGCCCTCCGGATCGATTCCGGCCGCGCTCTTCGCGAGGTTCGCCTCGGTCCGCGCACCCAGTACCGCGTTCCCGCCGTCCCGTACGACGGCCGCCGCGACCTGGTGCCCGAGCCCGGCGCCGACTCCCGAGACGACGACGGTCTTGCCCGCGAGCAGCGACATGGAAGCCTCCTGGACCCTGGCGCTTTATCTGACGGAGCGTCAGAGTATGGGCGACCACCGGAAAGGGGAACCGCATGAGCGACGACACCCGCAGTGACGTCTACGCCGAACTCGCCGCCGTCGGGCCGTACGGCGTCCGCCCCGGCCACGCCCTCATCACCATGGTGGAGCCGCACCCCGGGCACGAGTACGCCTACAACCGCTGGTACGAGGACGACCACTACTACGCGGGCGCCATGGCCATGCCCTGGATGTACGCCGGCCGCCGCTGGGTCGCCACCCGCGACCTCCAGCTCCTGCGCTACCCCGAGAAGTCGGCCGTCGCCCAGCCCGTCACCGCCGGCTGCTACCTCTCCACCTACTGGATCACCGACGGCCGCTACGCCGACCACATGAAGTGGACGGTCGGCATCAACAAACGGCTGAACCGGGACGCCCGGGTCTACCAGGACCGCACCCACGTGTTCACGGCGTTCCAGGACCACGAGGCGACCGTGTACCGCGACGGCGCCGCCGGACCGCGCGACTTCCACGCCCTCGACCACCCCTACGCCGGGCTGGTGCTGGAGGTCGTCGACAGCGAGACGCCCGAGCAGCGGGCGGAACTGGTGGAGTGGCTGCGCGGCCGGCACCTGCCGAAGCGGCTGGCGGGTTCGCCGAGCGCCATGGTGACCGTCTTCCGGCCGACCCCGCTGCCCGGCGACCGGATGACGTACGTGAAGCAGGTCGAGGGGGTGGACACCCGGCTGACCCTGCTGTGGTTCCTGGAGGCCGACCCCCGCGACGTGTGGGAGGAGCACTTCACGGCCCTGGACACCGAGGTGGCCGCCACGGAACTCGGCACCGTCCAGTTCGCCGCCCCGTTCATCCCGACGATCCCGGGCACGGACCGCTACGTGGACCAACTGCGCTCAGTGCAGTAGCCGGGGCTGCGGGGCATGCTCCCGGGCCGACCGTTCACCGCCGGGGCGGGTCGGCCGACGTTCCCGGGCCCGGGCGGCTGCGGGGCGTGTTCCCCTGGGTCGCCCCGCACCGGCCGGGGGCGGGTCCGCCGACAGCGCCCGGCATGGGCGGGTACGGGGACCGGCTGCGGTCGGCTCGGTGGCCGGGGCTGCGGGGCGTGTTCCCCGGGTCGGCCGGGCATCGCCGGGGCGGGTCGGCCGACGGGTTCCGGCACGGGCGGGTGCGGGGGTGGGGGCCCGTGGTGGTCGTGCCGGTGGTCGGGGCCGCGGTCACTTCAGTTCGTCGGGGCAGGGTGTGCCGCGGGGGAGCTGGTACGGCGCCGCCAGGCGGTACGTGCCCGCCTTCGGTGCCAGCAGCACCGTCCACTTGTCGCCCTTCGCGTCCTCGGGGGTCTCCGCGAGGCAGCCGTTGACGTTGACGTACGTCTTCGGCGTGCCCTCGGCCCGGTGCTTGGACGCCTCGGTCTCCTGCGGTGGCTTCAGGCTCTTGCCCTTGGCGTCGACGATGCTCAGCCAGGGCGAGTACGGGATCCGGATCAGGATCCGGCCGGCCTTGCGGACCTCGATCGTCAGTTCGCCCTGCTCGGCGCTGTCCACCACCGCGTTGGGCTCGGCCAGCGGGACCGGGTCGGTCACCTTGAACAGCTGCCAGTTCGCGTCGCCCCAGATCTGCTTCAGGTACGGCATCCCGCGCCGCACCAGCGCACGCTCCCGCTCGCCGCCGTCACCGTCCGGTTCCCCCTTCGGCAGGACCACGAAGTGCACGGCCCACCGCTGGAGCCACTCGTGGTAGTTCGCGGAGTTGAGGGTGTCGTCGTAGAAGAGCGGGTTGCGCTCCATGTCGGCCTGCCGGTTCCAGCCGCGGGCCAGGTTGACGTACGGCGCGAGCGCGGACGCCTCCCGGTGGGAGCGGGCCGGGACCACCTCGACGCGGCCCTTCTCGGCGCCGACCTGCTGGAGCTGGTGGACCAGCGGGGCGAGCTCACGGGCCCAGGACGCGGCCGGGGTGGTGTGGATGATGTCGTCGACCGACTTGAAGCCGATCCAGCCCACGAAGCCGAGGAAGGCGAGGACGGTGACGTAGTACTTGCGCGAGCGCGGGACCGTGTACGGGAGGGCGGCGATCAGGGTGGCGCCGGCGAACAGCATCGGCAGCCGCGAGATGTTCGAGCCGATCTGCGAACTGACCAGCCACACCAGCACCACCCCGAGGCTGTACACGGCCGCCGTCAGCCGGACCGTCCGCCACTCCTTGGGAACGAGGAACAGGCACAGCAGACCGTAGGAGAGGGGCAGGATCACCGAGCCGATGGTCATGGGCTGGGTGCCGGAGAACGGGAACAGCCACGCGGACACCGCCACCACGGCCGCGGGCGCCAGACCCAGCGCCCAGGCACCCGGCCGCCGCTTCTGCAGGAACAGCGCGACCGCGACCAGGCCGACGAAGAGCCCGGCGACCGGCGACGACATGGTGGCGAGCGCGGCCAGCGGCGCCGCGACCAGCGCCTTCGCCCACCGTTTGAGGCGCCAGCGGTACGGCCAGCAGAACACCGCGCCCACCGCGCCCAGCGCGAACACCGTGCCCAGACCGAAGGTGACCCGCCCGGAGATCGCGTTGCAGATCAGCGCGAAGACCCCGGCGGACGCCGCCCACAGCGGGTTGCGCACCGCCCGGCTGCGGATCAGCAGCAGGGTCAGCAGACCGGCCGAGGCCGTGCCCGCGATCATCATCGTGGTACGGACGCCCAGCACCGACATCAGGTACGGCGACACCACGCTGTACGACACCGGGTGCATGCCGCCGTACCAGGCGAGGTTGTACGCCGAGTCCGGGTGCCGCCCGACGAACTCGGCCCACGCGTCCTGCGCCGCCAGGTCCCCGCCGCTGTTCGCGAACGTGAAGAACCAGATGACGTGCAGGATCCCGGCGATGACGGTCATCGAGAGCACCGGATGGCTCAGCAGCCGCCGGCGCAGGGGTTCGGCGGCGCGCAGCAACCGCGCGGTGCGGCTGTTACTCTCCGTACCGCCCGGGTCGGCTGTGACGCCCGGGTCCGCCGGGGTCCGGGCTATTCGCCGGCCGGACACCGGACCCGGATCGGCGTTGTCGGCGCGTGTCGGCTCCGCTGTGGCCACCTGAAGGCACTCCCCGTGTCCCGTCTTCTGTTCTCGGCCGCGTTCCACGGTGTTGGCGGCCGCTTCCCGTCCAGTTCGCGGCCGCGTCACGGCGTCCGGCGACCTGCCCCGATTCGCGACGCTAGCACGCACCCCGCCGTGGGGCCCTGGGGTGGGCCGCCATCAGCGGGGTGCGGTGACGGAATGCCGGTTATGGGTCAGCCGAGGCGGGTCAGCTTGGCGGCGAACCCGGGCTCCGCGAGATCCTTCTCCAGGGCCACCGGAACCTGGACGGCGGAACCGGAGCCGTCACCCACGGTGAGGGTGCCGACCTTGGTGCCCGCCTTCGCGGTGTGCGGGACGTCGTCGGCGGCGAACGTCAGCTTCACCTTCAGCCCGGACCAGCCGACGGCGGTGACGTCCTTGGTCGCCACCACCGGGGTACGGCCGCCGAGACGGTCGTCCACGTAACCGACGACATCGCCCTTCTTGTAGATCGTCGCCGACTTGAGGGCGCCCTGGGCGGCCCGGATCAGCCGGTCGCCGGCGTTCAGGGCGGCCTTGAGGATGCTGTTGTCGTTGCTGGCGTTGGCCGGCTGCCGTATGACCGCGCCGATGACCGTGCGGGTCTCGCCGTTCACGTCCTTCTTCGCGGCGAAGACCAGGTTGCCGAGGGCGGAGGTGGTGGTGCCGGTCTTGATGCCGACCACGTTGTTCTGGCCGACCAGCTGGTTCCAGTTGCCGTGGTTGACGCCCTTGTAGTCGTTGTACGACATCATCGCGGCGACCTCGCGGAACACCGGCTCGCTCGCCATCGCCGCCTTCGCCAGCTTCACCTGGTCCACGGCGGTGGACACCGTGGAGTTCGTGAGGCCCGACGGGTCCGTGTACGTCGTGTTGGTCATGCCGAGCTTCTTCGCCGTGGCGTTCATCTTCGACACGAACGACTTCTCCGAGCCGGCGTCCCAGCGGGCGAGCAGCCGGGCGACGTTGTTCGCCGAGGCGATCAGGATGGACTCCAGGGCCTCGCGCTGGGTGATCGAGTCGCCCGCCGTCACGTCGACGGTGGACTCCTGACCGGCGTTCGCCTGGTCCTGGGCGGCCTGGTCGATCTTGATCTTCGGACCCGCCGCGCCGCTCTTCAGGGGGTGGTCGCGCAGGATGATGTACGCGGTCATCACCTTGGCGACGCTCGCGATCGGCACCGGCTTCTGATCACCGGAGGAGCCGAAGGTGCCGATGCCCTGCACGTCGAGCGCGGCCTGTCCGTCGGCCGGCCAGGGGATGTCCACCTTGCTGCCGTCGAAGGTGTACGTGTCCTTCGCGGTGAGGTCGAGGGTGGGCTGGGGGAGCGGGCGCAGGGTCTGTACGACCGCAAAGACGATCAGCAGGACGATGACCAGGGGCGTCCAGATCTTGACCCGGCGCAGGGCGGTCCTGACCGGGGTCTCCGGCGGCCGGGGCGTGTTGGTCAGCTCGGCGAGCAGGTCCAGCGGGGGCTTCGGGGGGAGCGGCTGCTGGGTGGTGCGCTCGGGGCCGACCTGGGGGATGACCGAGGTACGGGTGGTGGACGCGGTCTCGGGTCCGCCCTCCGGGCCGCTGTCCGGCTTGGCCTCCGGCTTGGCACCCGGCTTGGCCGACGGGGTCGAACCCGGCTTTATGTCCGACTTGAGGGCGACGAACTTGCTGGTGCGCTCGGCCTCGGCCTCGGGGGTCTTGGGCTTGGGGGCGCCGCCCAGCTTGAGCATCGTGGTGGGCTGGTCGACCTGCTGGGCGCGCGGGGCCTTGAGCGTGGTGGTCGGCTGATCCACCACCTTCTTCCCCGGCCCCCGGCCATCGTTGTCAGCACCGCCGCCGTCGGCCCCGGCACCGACTCCCGCGTCTTCCTCGGACTCGGCTTCTTCGGCCGCGGCGTCGGTCTTGGGCCGGTCCTCGGGCTCGGCGTCTTCGGGTTCGGCGTCGGTCTTGGCCTGGTCCTCGGGCTCGGCGTCGGCGGGCGTGGTGCTCGGCTTGCCTTCGGCTTCGGGGGTCGTGTCCTCCGGGGTGGCCGACGGAGTCGTCGTGGCCGGCGTGGCCTTGGCGGCTTCGGTGGCTGCCTTCGGCCGGGCTTCGGGCTCGCGGGCCGGGCGGGCGTCCTCGGGCTCGGTCGCGGCCACCGGCTTGGCGTCCTCGGGCTCGGCGTCGGCCGTGAACTCGCCCTCGGCGTCGGCCTCTTCGGGCTCGGCGTCGGCGGGCGTGGTGCCCTGCTTGCCTTCGGCTTCGGGGGTCGGGTTCTCCGGGGTGGCCGGCGTGGCCTTGGCAGCTTCGGTGGCTGCCTCCGGCCGGGCTTCGGGCTTGGGGGCCGGGCGGGCGTCCTCGGGCTCGGTCGCGGCCACCGGCTTGGCGTCCTCGGGCTCGGCGTCGGCCGTGAACTCGCCCTCGGCGTCCGCCCCTTCGGGCTCGGCGTCCGCCGGTACGCCGCTCTCGGGCTTGGCGTCCTCGGGATCCGCCTCCGGCTCGGCCGCGCCCTTCGGGGTGGCCGTCGCCTCAGGCTTCGCGTCGGGGGTGTCGGTGGCGTCCTCCGGGGCCCCGAGGGCCTCCGGGGCCTCCCGGCCCTCCTGGGGGCGCTCAGCGCCCTCCGCGGCCTCCGCGCCCTCCTTGGCCGCCTCCGGCCCTTCCGACCCCTCCGGGTCCTCGTCGGGGGTACGCACCCACGTCGCCACCGCCTCGCGGAGCTCCGTGTCGTCGTCCCCGGCCGCCTTCGGGTCCCGTACCGAGAAGACCCGGGTGGCGGTGTCCACACCGCCGGCCGTCTCCTTCGCGGCGGCCACAGCCAGCCGCGGATCGCGTGCTTCGGGAACCGAACCCGCGCTCCCCGACGTCGGTTCTGCCGACGACTCGCGCTGCTTCGACCTGTCGGGGGACTCGCCCGCCACCGATGCCTCCTCCACGCTTCGCACGTCTCCGTGCGCTGTCCGAACCATGTACCAGTGTCCTGTGTGCGGGCTTAACCCCTGGCGTAGACGAGAACGACATACCTACCGGTTCCCTCACGAACCGGTCACGCACCCTCGACAGACCAATGTGAGAGGGGTCACCCTGTCATTCATCCACGCGGGGAGGCATGGATGGGCAGGAGCCGCAGAACACTTCCGGAGGAGCTTCTGCTGCTGGCACTGGACCCGGCCACGGGTACCACTGCGCAGCCGCAGTCGCTCGACCTCGGTCTGGCCGGAGCACAGCTAGTGGAGCTGGCGCTGGCCGGACGGATAGCCCCAGACGGGGATCGTATCGCCGTGGTGCAGCCACGGCCGACTGGAGATCCGACTTTGGACTGCGCGTTGGAGTTGCTGCGAAGGCGTGGCGCTCCCGTGCGGGCTGTGCACTGGATCGGCGGACCCCGCCTGGGGCTCCGTCAGGTCTACCTCTCGCATCTCGAACGGTGCGGCATGGTCGCCGCCGTGGCGGGCCAGATGTGCGGGGTGCTGCCGACCACTCGCTACCAGGCGACGGACAACGCCGTCACCCGGGAGATCCGTGGCCGGCTGGACTCGGCGATCCGCACCGGCGTACCGCCGGACCCGCGGACCGCGGCGCTCGCCGCCCTGGCCCACGCGGTCGGCCTCGGCAAGCACCTGTACCCGGGCAACGAGGGGCGGTCCTCTCGTTCCAGGCTGCGGGACCTGATCCGGCACGACCCGATGGGTGGGCTCGTGGCCCACGCCGTCATGGACGTGCAGAACGGCGCGGGCGCCCAGCCACGCCGCAACCAGGCGCCGGCTCCGGCCGGTCCGGGCCCCAGGTCCGGTGCGCCGGAACCCGCACGCGGTGTTCCGATGCAGCCGCGCCGAGGCGCGATGGCCCGCGCCGTGGTGCACTGAGCGACCGGCACCGGCTCGGCACCAACTCAGCACCAAATCAGCACCCTTGAGACCCGGTTCGGGAGCCGCTGGTCCGAGCGGGGCGGCGAGGCACACGCGGCAGTGCGTGCCCCGCCGTCCCGCTCGGCCGTCTCCGGTGCCCCGGTCCGGGGCTTCCGGAACGTGCCCGAACTGACGCGTACGCGCTGCATATCCGGTGTTTCCCAGCGGTAGGAAGCACCTTGGTGGCAGTCTGCTCAACAGCAGATACGCAAAGTGGTAGTTACAGGCAGGCAGCCGGAGGTGCACGTCCCGTGGCGTCCAATGTCAATCCCACCGTCAGGCGGCGCCGGCTGGGCCAGGAGCTGCGCAGGCTCCGTGAGCTCAAGGGCATGACGGCGGAGGAAGTCGCCGAGCGGCTGCTCGTCTCCCAGTCGAAGATCAGCCGGCTGGAGAACGGGCGCCGGAGCATCAGCCAGCGTGACGTCCGCGACCTGTGCGGGGTCTACGAGGTCGAGGACCAGCGGGTCGTCGAGTCCCTGATGGAGATGGCCAGGGATTCGCGGCAGCAGGGATGGTGGCACGCGTTCGGCGACATCCCGTACAGCGTCTACATCGGCCTGGAGACGGACGCCGAGTCGCTGCGGGTGTACGAACCCCAGTTGGTCACGGGCCTGTTGCAGACCAGGGCGTACGCCGAGGCGCTGGTGCAGGGCGCGTTGCCGGAGACCTCGGCCGCCGACATCGAGAAGCGGGTCCAGGTCCGGATGCGGCGACAGGAACGTATCACCGCGGAGAGCAACCCCCTTCGACTCTGGGTGGTCCTCGACGAGGCCGCGCTGCGCCGCCTGGTCGGCAACAGGCTGGTGATGCGCGAGCAGCTGGAGTACCTCATCGAGATGTCCCAGCAGCCGCACATCACCGTCCAGGTGCTGCCCTTCGAGTGCGGCGCCCATCCCGGCGTCACCGGCCAGTACGCGATCCTGGAGTTCGCCGACACGGCCGACTCCAGCGTCGTCTACCTGGAGGGCGTCACCAGCGACCTGTACCTGGAGAAGGCCCACGACGTGCAGAAGTACGCCGTGATGTACGAGCACCTGCGCGCCCAGTCGCTGAACGTCGAGCAGTCCCGGCAGTTCATCGCCGACGCGGCCAAGGAGTACGCCCGTTGAGCCCCCTTGGGCTGTGAGCGCCGGATAGTACACGGAGGACACGCTCCAGCGGAAGTCTCCAATGGAATATGCCATCCGGTCGAGTGAACGGGTACTCCAGGTGGGGAAGTTGCCTAGTAGCGTCGATCACGCCAACCGGTCAGAAAGGTTGGCGTGATTCGCACTACAGCAAGCACCACTGCAACTCGCTACAGGAGTGGACATGGCACTGCTTCAGGGCGCCACGGAGACGTGGACGAAGTCCTCCTATTCCGCAGGGAACGGGGCGTGCGTCGAGGTCAAGTCGCCGACGACCGCAGGACTCGCCGTTCGCGACTCCAAGGTCGAGGAGGGCCCGGTCCTCGCGTTCCCGGCCACCGCTTGGAACACCTTCGTGGCCTCGGTCAAGGGCTGAGGGGGCATTCCCTGACCTACCGCTCACGCATCCGGCTACGACAACTGCACAAGCGTCACCCACAGAGCCCTCTCGACTAGCCCGCCGTCCTTGCCGAGGGGGCTCGGCTTGTGCCCGTGAGCCGTCACCTGTGAGCCGTCAGTCGTCCGAACGGCGGACCGGGAAGGCGACGTCGCACACCGGGTCCTCCGGCCCCGCGGCGTCCCAGTCCGCGAAGTAGACCTCCCGGCACGGGCCGTCGTACGACAGCCCTTCCTGCCCGGCGATCCACCGCTCCACCGCCTCGAAGGCCGCCATGATCTGCGGGTTGGCCACCTGCGCCTTACGGATCCGGGTGTACGCCAGCGTGCGCGCCGGTTCGACGTGCACCTGCGTCTCCCAGGGCCGCCCGTGCCGCTCCGCCCACGTCCGGGCCGCCGCCTCGTCCGCCACCGGGACACAGGCCTGGGCCGGGCCGTCGCTCTCCAGGGACACCTCCGCGTGGTACACGACGAACGGCGCCCCGGTCACACCCCCGCACTCGCGTGCCGCCGCCTCAAGGCGCCCCAGCGAGGCGCCGATCCAGGCCGGCAGCTCGTCCGCCAGCGTGTGCCGCGTCTCGGTGATCACCACCTGCGCGGGCACCTCCACCGTCTCCACCGCGAACGACTCACCCATCTCCGAACTCCTCCCGGAAAGCTGTCCTCGGAGGTATGCGGCAAGGGTCCGCTGCCCGGCGAACCGCTGCTCCACGTCCGCCCAGTAGGCGGCCAGCAGCCCGGCAGCCGTGTCCCCGTCCGGCGCCGCCACCACCTCGGCGATCCCGGCCAGCGGCATGTCCAGCCTGCGCAGCAGCGCCACCAGCCGGGCGCGCTCCACCTGGCCGGCGCGGTAGTAGCGGTAGCCGGTCGCCCCGTCGACGTGCGCCGGGGCCAGCAGGCCGAGGCGGTCGTACAGCCGCAGGGCCTTCGCCGAGAGCCGGGACCGGGCTGCGAACACGCCGATCGGAAGCAGTTCCTCGTCCTCCATGCCCACATCCTCCGACACCGGACGGTTTCCCTCCCGCCCGACGACCAGGAGACTCCCCCCTGCCCCAGGGTCAAGGTCAACCCACCCCCAGAGCCGGGCGATCCCCCCGAGCCCGATGCCAGCACACCCCTCCGCACCCGAAGGCGGCGGACCACCTCTGCCGGGCGGGACGGCAACCTCCGTCGGGAGGTGCCGCGGCCCTGCGGCCGGGAGGTGCCGCGGCCCTCCGGCCGGGAGGCGGCACGGCCCTCCGCGCCGGGAGGTGGTGCGGCCGTCCGGCCGGGAGGCGGTGGGGTCACCTCTGCAGGGAGGCGACGCCGCAACCCCTGCCGTGAGGTAGCGCGGCCACCCGCGCGGGGAGGTGGTGCGGACTTCCGTGCGGGGAGGTGGTGGGGCCTTCTGTGCGGGGAGGCGGTGGGGTCACCTCTGCCGGGCGGGACGGCAACCTCCGTCGGGAGGTGCCGCGGCCCTGCGGCCGGGAGGTGCCGCGGCCCTCCGGCCGGGAGGCGGCACGGCCCTCCGCGCCGGGAGGTGGTGCGGCCGTCCGGCTGGGAGGCGGTGGGGTCACCTCTGCCGGGAGGCGACGCCGCAACCCCTGTCGTGAGGTAGCGCGGCCACCCGCGCCGGGAGGTGGTGCGGACTTCCGCGCGGGGAGGTGGTGGGGCCTTCCGTGCGGGGAGGCGGTGGGGTCACCTCTGCCGGGCGGGACGGCAACCTCCGTCGGGAGGTGCCGCGGCCCTCCGGCCGGGAGGTGGTGCGGTCACCCGCGCCGGGAGGCGGCGCGGGCGCCTCTGTAGCGAGGCGGGGTGGGGGCGGGTCAGCCGATGGCTCGTTCCACCGCTGCCACCACCTCCGCCGACCCCGGCTCGGTCTGCGGCGAGAACCGGGCGACGACCTGACCGTCGCGGCCGATCAGGAACTTCTCGAAGTTCCAGCGGATGTCACCGGTGTGGCCCTCGCCGTCGGCGAACCCGACCAGGCGGTCGTAGAGCGGATGCCGGCCCTCCCCGTTCACCTCGACCTTCTCGGTCATCGGGAAGGTCACCCCGTACGTCGCCGAGCAGAACTCGGCGATCTCCTCGGCGCTGCCGGGCTCCTGGCCCAGGAACTGGTTGCAGGGCACCCCGAGCACGGTGAACCCCTGCCCCGCGTACTGCTCCTGGAGCTTCTCCAGGCCGCTGTACTGCGGGGTCAGACCGCACTTGGAGGCCACGTTGACAATGAGCACGGCCTGGCCGGCATAGCGGCTCAGGTCGGCGGAGCCGCCCTGCAGCGCCCCGATCTCGACGTCGAGCACGGACCCGTTGTTCTCAGTAGTCGTCATGAGCGGATGCTAACTCCGTCAGACGACCCCCCAGGGTTCCCGGCCCCCTCCCGGCCTCGACCAGCACGTCCCCCGCCGCCGTCCGCGAGTACAGCACCGACCGCCCGGCCCGCCGCCGCTCCACCAGCCCCGCGTCGAGCAGCACCCTCAAGTGCCGGCCGACCGAACCCAGCCCCTGCCCGGTCACCGCGGTCAGCTGGGTCGTGCTCATCGGCGCGTCCAGCAGCACCAGCACCCCGGCACGGGCGGCCCCCAGCAGCGCGGTCAGGGCCGCCGGGACCTGCTGCGCGGTGGGGTCGGCGAGGGCACCGGCGCAGGAGTAGACCAGGGCGTAACGGTCCGGCTCCTCCCAGGACACCCACCCGGACTTCGGCGTGACCGGGACGAGCAGGAGATCCGCGCCGGAGATCGCGCGCGGCGGATACTCGTGCAGATTGACCTGGAGCCGGTTGGAGCCCAGCCAGCGGGTCCGGCCCGGCCGCAGCGAGTCCAGCACCTCGGCCCAGCCGCCCCGGCTGACCTGCGTGGTCCTGGCCACCACATCCGCCTCCAGGATCCGCCGCCGACGGTCCCAGTCGGGCCGTACGGCCGTCTCCCACACCCACGTCAGCAGCTCCGCGGCCCGGCCGGGCAGGTCGTCGCGGTCCAGGGCGGCGGGAAGGGGTCCGCCGAGGGAGACCCGCAGGTGTGCGCGGGCGGCGTCCGCGGGGGCCGCCCCCACCCGCGCGATACCCGCCTCCGCGCTCTCCCCGTCCCGCGGTGTGGGGGTGAGGAAGTCGGCGATCCACTCCCGTCCGAGCCCGGCCCGGACGAGCAGCGCGGTGACGGGGTCGGCGGCGAGCCGCGCCCGGTACGCGGGCAGGTACGCGTCCAGCCAGCGCCGCTCGCCGGGGTGCGCGGGCGCGCGGACGTGCAGCAGCCTGAGGCTCGCGAAGGTCTCGGCGAGCGGCGACAGCACGAACCGGCTCCGGGCGAGCGTGTCCGCGTTCAGCTCCCACCAGCCCATGGCGGCCTCTCCCCGTGTCGGAGCCGCTCCCGGCCGCCCCCCGCGGGAGCCGAGAACCTTTCGCGCTCACGCGAAACAATAACGCCCGCCGCACCCTCCCCCGAGACTCCCGACCATGCCCACCGCACCCACCGGCTACCGGTCCCTTTTCCGCACCGCCGAGTTCACCCCTCTCTTCCTCGGCTCCGCCGCCCACAACGCCGGCGGCACCGTCGGAGGCCTCGCCCTCGGCACGCTCGTCTACCGCAGCACCGGCTCCCCGCTGCTCTCCGCCCTCAGCATGTTCGGCCCCTCGCTCGCCCAGGTGCTGGGCGCGACCTTCCTGCTCTCCGGCGCCGACCGGCTGCCGCCCCGTACCACCCTCGCGGCGATCTCCCTCACCTTCGCCGTCGCCACCGCGGCCATGGCGCTGCCCGGTCTCCCGCCCGCCGTGCTGCTCACCGGCGTCCTGCTGCTCGGCCTGGTCGCCGCGCTGGGCGGCGGGGTCCGCTGGGGGCTGCTGACCGAGATCCTCACCAAGGACGGCTACCTGCCCGGGCGTTCGCTGTTCAACATGATGAGCGGGCTGGTACAGGTCGCCGGGTACGCCACCGGCGGCGCCCTGCTCGCCACCGTCTCCCCGCGCACCTGCCTGCTGCTCGCCGCCGCCCTCTACCTGACGGCCGCCGTCGTGGTCCGCCTCGGCCTGAGCACCCGCCCGCCCCGTGCCGCGGGCCGCCCCTCCGTCGCCGCGACCTGGCGCACCAACGCCCTGCTGTGGTCGTCCCGTCCACGCCGGCTCACCTACCTGGGCCTGTGGCTGCCCAACGGCCTGGTGGTCGGCTGCGAGTCGCTGTACGTGTCGTACGCCCCGAAGTCGGCCGGGACCCTCTTCGCCTGCGCGGCCCTCGGCATGCTGGCCGGTGACCTGGCCGTCGGCCGGCTGCTCCCGCCTGCCGTCCGCACCCGTCTCGCGACGCCGCTCCTGCTGCTCCTGGCCACGCCCTACCTGGTCTTCTTCCTGCACCCGGCGCCGGCGCTCGCCGCGGGCTGCGCCGCCGTCGCCTCCGTCGGCTTCGGCGCGAGCCTGGTGCAGCAGGAGCGGCTGATGAAACTGACGCCGGACGAACTCAGCGGCCACGCCCTCGGGTTGCACTCGGCGGGCATGCTGACCATGCAGGGCGTGGCCGCCACGCTGGCGGGCTCGGTGGCTCAACTCACCTCGCCCGCCGACGCGATGACACTGGTGGCGGGCGTCTCGCTCGCCGTGACGCTGCTGCTGGCTACGGCCGCTCGGCAGCACCGGACTGCTCCGGTGCCGGCTCCCTCGGGGCCGTGATCTCCGGAGCTGTGGTCTCCGGAGCCGTGGTCTCCGAGGCCGTGATCTCCGAGGCCGTGATCTCCGCGGCCGGGGCGAACCTGTCGGCGACGCCGGCGATCTGCTCGATCCCCGCCTTGAGCGCGGCCCGCCCGTCCTCCGCACCCCGCCCGTCCGCCGCGTGCCGCCCGTGCGGGTCGTCCGGCGCGGCCTGCTCACGGTCGTTCTTCTCGACCTCCTGGTCCAGCCGCTTGGTCGCCCGGTCGAAGTAGCGCAGCAGCTCCACCGGGAAGGGCATCACCAGCGTGGAGTTCTTCTCGGCGGCGACCTCGACGACGGTCTGCAGCAGCCGCAGCTGCATCGCCTCAGGGGTGTCGGACATGATCCGGGAGGCGTTGGCGAGCTGCTGCGCGGCCTGGAACTCACCGTCCGCCGTGATGACCCGGGCCCGCCGCTCCCGCTCCGCCTCGGCCTGCCGGGACATGGACCGCTTCAGCGACTCCGGCAGCTGGACGTCCTTGATCTCGACGCGGTCGATGTGGACGCCCCACGCCGCGGCCGGGCTGTCGATCATCAGGGCCAGCCCCTCGTGCAGCCGTTCCCGGTCGGTCAGCAGGTCGTCCAGGTCGCTCTTGCCGATGATGGAACGCAGCGAGGACTGGGCGACCTGGCCGACGGCGAAGACGTAGTCCTGCACCTCGATGGCCGCGCGCACCGGGTCGGTCACCCGGAAGTAGACGACGGCGTCCACCTTCACCGACACGTTGTCCTTGGTGATGCCCTCCTGCGTGGGCACCGGCATGGTGACGACCTGGACGTTCATCTTGCGCATCCGGTCGGCGAAGGGAATGAGGAAGGTGACGCCCGGCTGCCGGTACCCCGGCAGCGCCTTGCCCCACCGGAACACGACCCCGCGCTCGACCTGGTTGACCACGCGCATCCCGCTGCGCAGCACGAGCAGGACCGCCGCGACCACCAGTACGACCCCTACAACGGCGCCGTCCATGGGCACACTCCATTCTCGACGTGATCCGGACAAAAATCCGGCCAACAGGAACGACACCGGCCGGGCCCGCCCGGATGCGGCCCCGGGCGTCAGGAGTGTGCAAAGAAAGCGGCTCGGACCCGCGGTGGTGCCGTCCGACGGGCCCGAGGCGGGGCGGCCGGAGCTGACCCCGGCCCAGCTCGCCGACGCCCCTGATCACCTACGGCCCCGACAGCGGCCTGCGTCCTCATCTGCGCGCCGCGTTCGACTCGGCGGGCGTGCCCTTCCAGCCGGCCTACGCCACCAACCACGGCCCTGCGGATCGAACTGGTCGCGGCGGGCGTGGCATCGCGCCGGCGACGGCGCGGACCTGGTCGTCGTCGCCGACCCCCGGGTCACCACAGTCCCCCTGGCCCCCCGGGTCCCCACACCTCGGCCCCCCTGCGAGCCTTGCTCTCGACGACGACCACGGAAGGGACGTGAGCGGACGTGAGGGACGTGACCGACCTGATGGAGACGGAGAGGCTGCTGTTGCGGAGGTTCGGGCCGCAGGACGCGCCGGCGCTGGCGGCGTACCGGTCGGATCCGGACGTGAGCCGGTACCAGTCCTGGGCCGCGCCGGTGCCGTCGGCGGAGGCCGAACGGCTCGTGGCCCGGTTCTCGGCGGGAGATCCCCGGGCCCCGGGTTGGTTCCAGTACGCCGTCCAACTGCGGGACGCCCCCGGGCTGATGGGCGACGTCGGGGTGCGCCGCGGCGAGGACGGGCGCCAGGCCGAACTGGGCTTCACGTTCGACCCGGCGTTCCAGGGACGCGGGTACGCCACCGAGGCGGTGACCCGGGTGGTCGAGTTCCTGCTCCTGGAGGAGGGACTGCACCGCGTCTCGGCCACCTGCGACGCACGCAACGTCCGCTCGGCGAACCTCCTGGAGCGCGTCGGCTTCCGCCGTGAGGGCCACCTTCTCCAGAGCACCTGGATGAAGGGGGAGTGGACCGACGACCTCCTCTACGGCCTGCTCGCCTCGGAATACCGAACCAAGCCGCCCGCCCGCCACCACTGACAGCGACGACCGACCCCCGCGCCGCGCGGCACCCGCCCCAGACCGCGACGGCCCGGCCCGGCAGCCCGCGGCGCCCGGCTCCTCTGACCGCGAGGCCCGGATCCCGCACCCCGCGGCGCCCGCTCCTCTGACAGCGGCGGGGCCAGGGCCCGTGCCGCGCGGCGCCCGCTCCTCTGACAGCGACGGCCAGCCCCCGCACCCCGCGGCGCCCGCTCCTCTGACAGCGACGGTCGACCCCCGCGCCGCGCGGCGCCCGCTCCTCTAGTCGACGTCCACCGGGCCGTCGTCCGACTTCTTCCCCTTGCCACCGGGCAGTTGCAGCGCGCCGCTGCCCCTGCCGTCCTCGGACCGGTGGCCGTCGGAGTCCTGGCCGCCCAGGTTCTGCCGCACCGAGTCGAGGATCGTCAGGCCCTGGGAGACGAGACCGGCGGCGATCTCGCCGAGCCCGTCCGCGCCGTTGAGGACGTTGACGTTGGCGCCGGCGAGACCGCCTGCGGCCTCCTTGACGATCTGCGGAAGCTGGTCGATCAGCATCCGGTCGAGGGCGACCCGGTCGTACGACGCCGCGGCCTCCGCCTGGATCTTCATCCGCTGCGCCTCGGCCGCCGCGAGGATCCTCACCCGCTCGGCCTCGGCCTCGGCGGGCTTCACCACCTCGGCGACCAGCTGCTGCTGGCGCAGCTTGGCCTGCCGCTGGGCCAGCTCGGTCTGGGCGGCGAGCACCTCCTGCTGGGCGTGCGCCTGCGCCAGCGGCCCGGCCTGCCCGGCCTGCGCCTGGGCGCGGTCCACCTCGGCCGAGTACTCGGCCTTGACGATCGCGGTCTGGCGGGCGTACTCGGCCTGCTTACGGGCCGCCGCCTGCTCCGCCTCGACCGCGGCCTGGGTGGCCTGCGCCTGGGCGATCTGCGCCTGCCGCTGGATGGCGGCCTTGTGCGGCGCGGACATGGCGTCGATGTAGCCGGTGTCACCGTCGTCGATGGACTGGATCTGCAGGGAGTCGACGATCAGACCGATCTTCGCCATCTCCGTCTTCGAGGTGTCCAGCACCTCCGCGGCGAGCTTCTGCCGTTCGGTGACGATCTCCTCGACGGTCATCGAGCCGATGATGGCCCGCAGGTGGCCGGCGAAGATGCGGCCGGTCAGCACCGACATCTGCTCCTGGTCGGACAGGAAGCGCTGGCCCGCGTTGATGATGCTCTCGTGGTCGTTGCCGACCTTGAAGGCGATGACCGCGCGGACGTGCAGCGCGATGCCCTGCCTGGTCACACAGGTCTCGGTGACCTCGGACTCGCACATGGACAGAGTCAGGAACCGGACCTTCCTGAAGACCGGCAGCACGAACTTCCCGTGCCCCGTGACCACTCGGAACGGCGCGCCCCCCAGTCCCCGCCTGCCCCCCGAGATCAACATCGCCTCGTCGGGAGCGGGAACGCGGTATCCGAACATTCCTGTTACTCCTCAGCCTGCCTCGGCGGTGTCCCCGCCGAGCGCGTCCAATGGATCCACCCACTCGATGACGCCGACCTCTCGGCATCCCCGTGATTCGATCACGAGCACGGTCGCACCCACGGGCAGGGGCTCCTCCGACCAGGCGAGGAACGTCTCCGAACCGCCCCGGACCCGTACCAGGACTTCACCGGGGCCACCGGAACCACGCGTTCCGATGAGGACCTTCCCCATGCAGCCGATCACGGCCTCATCCTGCGGCATCAGCGACCGTCCTCCTCGCCCTGGCCTCGTGATTCCGACGATAGACCCAGCGACGCCCCTACCCAACGCCCGGTGCACTTCCGCAGGCACGGCACACCGGCCCGCGTCGACCCCCGTCGACCGGTGCGGGTAGGGATCAGGTGGCCGGCGGCCCCGCCGGATCCGCCGGCTCCGCCGGGAACCGGTCCACGGGCCCCAGCTCGAACCAGACGGTCTTGCCGGTGGCCGTCCGCGTGCTGCCCCAGGCGTCCGCGAGGAGGTCGACGAGTTCCGTGCCCCGGCCGCCCTCGTCGTCGGGTTCGGCGGCGCCGAGCACCGGGCCGGTCGACTCGGTGTCCTCGACCTCGCACAGCAGCCGGCCCCGGCACAGCTGGAGGTTGAGCCTCAGCGGCCCCCGCGTGTGGCGCAGGGCGTTGGTGACCAACTCGCTGACGAGAAGTTCCGCGGCGTCCGCGAGGTCACCCACGTCCCACTCGCTCAACTGGGCCGTCACCAGCCGCCGGGCCCGGCGCACCGAGGTGAGCTCCCGCGCCAGGGGCCAGGAGGCGTCCCACGCGGTGGCCCGCCCCCGGGGGGCGTCGAACGGCCGCAGGGGTGCGAGCACACGCGACCACAGCGCCCACTGCCTGGCGAACCAGGAAGGAGCGGCGCCGTGGACGGGCCGGTCCTCCCCGGGGGCGGCGAAGTCGAAGGCTTGGGCGGTCATGGCGAATCAATCCTTGAGGGAGGACGACGGTGGCAGCGTGCGTCGTGCGTGAAGCGGCCGCTACATTCAAATATAGACGTAATGGATGCTACGGTAAATACCTTCACAAGAGTTACTAAACGGTCACCTCGACGTCCACCGCTCACGCATCGCGCGCATCTCATGTATCTCCGGCCCCTCACGCATCGCCAGCACCACCTCACGCACCAGGAGCCCGCATGCCCCGCCCGTCCGACCCGGCGAAACGGCAGGCCCTGCTCGCCGGCATCCGCGCATACGTCCTGCGCAACGGCCTCGCGGACCTCTCGCTGCGTCCGCTCGCCCAGGCGCTGGGGACCAGCGACCGCATGCTGCTGTACTACTTCGGCACCAAGGAACGCATGATCACCGAGGCGGTCTCGCTCTACGATCGCCGCCCCCTCCTGCGCGCCCGCACCCTGCTGGACACCGTCGGCACCCCCTCGGACGTCCAGGGCCTGCGCCGTTTCATGGAGGAGCTGTGGCGCAACTTCAGCGACCCCGAGGTGCGCGCCGCGCTCCCCCTCTACCTGGAGGTGATGAGCGCCAGCGTGCTCCACCCGGACCGCTACGGTCCCGTCATGCGCGACATCGTCACCGAGTGGACCGACATGATCGCGTCGATCCTGCGCAACCTGGGCCTGTCCGAACACCGCTCCCGAACCCAGGCCACCCTCCTGACGGACGCCTCCCTGGGCCTCCTGCTCGCCCCTCTCGCGGACGGCCACTGGGGCCGGGCGGAGGCGGCCTTCCACGCCCTCCTCGACACCCTGGAGCCGGGCTGGACGACCTGACCCGCAGTCAGGTGTCGGGGGCCGATCAGGGTCTGCTCAGGGGCGTTCCCTGATGAGGCGGACCGCCGGCGCGGACGAGACTGATGGCCGGGCCGCTCGACCGCCGGTCCGACCCTCACGAGTACGGAGCCCCTCATCGTGAACAACTCTGCCCGCCGGACCCGTTGGGCCACCCTGGCGGCCTGCTGCGGCCTGCTGGCCACCCTGGCCACGGGGGTGGCCCGGCCCGCCTCCGCCACCCCGTCGGAGACGGCCCACGCCTCCGCCACCGCACCGTTGCCCGGCCTGGACCCGGTCGCGCTGCAGGCGGCCATCGGCGGCCTGCCGAACGCTGACGTCACCGGCGCGCTGCTACGGATCACCGGTCGTGCGGGCCACTGGTCGGGCACCTCGGGTGTGGGCGACCTGGAGACCGGCCGTGGCGTGCCGCCCGACGCCCACATCCGCATCGGCAGCATCTCGAAGGTCTTCACCGCCACGATCGTTCTCCAGCTCGCCGCCGAGCACCGGATCGACCTGGACGCGCCCGTCCAGCGGTACCTGCCGGGCGTCCTGCCCAAGGGCCTGCCTCCCGTCACGGTCGGCCAGTTGCTCAACCACACCAGCGGCCTGCCGCGCGGCGCCGACACCCCGGACTTCGGCGACGGCAGCCCCGAGTGGTTCGCCGCCAACCGACTGAAGAGCTTCTCCCCGCAGCGGGTGATCGACCTGATGGCGGGCCGGCCGATGCAGTTCACGCCGGGCACCGCACAGCAGTACAACGGGGAGAACTACTACGTCGCCGGTGTGCTGATCGAGAAGATCACCGGCCGCACCTTCGCCGACGAGGTCCGCTCCCGGATAACCCGGCCGCTCGGCCTGCGCGACACCTACGTCCCCGACGCCGACGACCCGCGGCTGCCCAGCCCGCACTCCCACGGCTATCTGACGGTGAGGTCCACGGACGGCACCACGCACCCGGTGGACGTCACCGAACAGAGCCCGTGGCCCTGGGCCGAGGGCGGCATGATCTCCACCCCCGGCGACCTGGACCGTTTCATGACCGCCCTCTTCCGCGGCCGCTTCCTGCCACCGGTCCAGGAGGCCGAGCTCTTCACGGTCCCCGACGTCCCCAGTTTCCACAGCAGCCAGTGCCGCACCGAGGCCGACGCCGGCCGGGCCTGCATGACCATGGGCCTGATGCGGGTCCAGGCCTCCGACGGTGTTGTGGTCTGGGGCAAGACGGGCTCCCGCCCCGGCTACACCAGCGGCGTGTTCGCCACCCGCGACCTCTCCCGCAAGATCATCTACTCCCTCAACCCCAGGAACCTCGACGGCACCGAGATCCGCTACGTCCAACGGATAGCCGCCGCCTCCTTCGGCACCGTGGTCCCGGCGGGCGGCTGACCCCGAAGCCGGTCCGACACCTGGCCGTCGGCTGCCCGCGCGGCGCCTCAGCGGGCACGTTTCCAGGCGGCGACCGCCGCCCAGCCGAGGAGTGCGCTGATGAGAAGGTCGCCGACGACCGAGACGGTATCCGCTTCGTCGACGGCGCTGACGACACCGCCGATCGCGACACTGGCGAGGAGCAGTCCGAGCAGCAGCCAGACGAGTTTCACGGGTCCCCCAGAAAAGCGGCGAGCTCGACACCTTAGCGGTTGGGTGCGCATCGGATTTCGAACCCCTGGGCGGCGGCGAAGGAGGCCCTGACCCGGCCCTCCGGCCTGCCGCAGGGACCCCAAGGAGGCCGGCGGCCCGCGGAAGCCCACCGGTCCCCTGGAGCCCAGGCCCCGCCGAGCCACCGGGAGCCCGCCGTTCGAGAGAATGTGACCTGTTCGGAGACGGCGACGTGGGAGACGGCTATGGCGGGCGACAGCGGTCCGGTGACACTGCGCGGGATCGCGGACCGGCTCGGGCTGCACGTCTCGACGGTCTCCCGGGTCCTCAACGGCCCGTCCGGGGAGCAGGGCCGCGCCGCGTCGGGCGAGACGGCGCGACGGATCCGGGAACTGGCCGACGAACTCGGTTACCGGCCCAACCCGCACGCCACCAGCCTGCGCACCCGGCGCAGCAACGTGGTGGGAGTGCTGTTCCCCCGGCTGTCGGAGATCGTGGTGGCCACCATCTACGAGGGCGTGGAGGAGGAGGCGACCCTGCGGGGACTGTCCACCTTCGTCACCAACACCCATGACGATCCCGCCATCCAGCGCGAGCGGATCGGCATGGTCCTCGGGCGCCGGGTGGACGGTCTCGTCATCGGCGACGCACACCTGGACGGGGCCGTGCTCGCCGACCCCGCCCTGGACGGCACGCCCTTCGTGCTGGTCAACCGCCGCACGGACACCGGCCTCCCGGCGGTCACCTGTGACGACCCGCTGGGCGGCAGGCTCGTGGCCGAGCACTTCCTGGCCCTCGGCCACCGCCGGGTGGCCGTCGTCGCCGGTGAACCCTTCGCCAGCACCGGCACCGACCGCACCACCGGCTTCACCGACCGCTACCGCGAGGCGGGCCTGCCGCTGCCTCCGCACCGGGTGCGGCACTGCCGCTTCGACACCGCAGGCGGGCACCAGGCCGCCGTCGAACTGCTGAGCCTCCCCGACCGGCCCACCGCGATCTTCGCCGTCAACGACCTCGCCGCGATCGGCGTCATGGGCGCCGCCCGCGACCTGGGCCTGCGGCTGGGTGAGGACCTCGCGCTGGCCGGGTTCAACGACACCCCGCTCGCCGCCGAACTGCCCGTCCCGCTCACCAGCGTGCACTCCCCGATGGCCGAACAGGGGCGCCGTGCGGTACGGCTGCTCCTGCGCCGTATCGCGGGCGAGCCCGTCGCCTCGGAGGCGCTCACACCCGAACTCGTGGTGCGGACCTCCACCGGCACACCGATCGGCCCGAGCCTGCGGTGAGCGACGCGGCCTAACTCGACTACCGAACCCGCCCGTTGGATTCAGCGGAACTCCATGGGCAAGGTCGCCCAAACGATTGGCGCAATCGTTTGGGTAGCGCATACTGGCTACTCGGCGCACGTCCGGATCCGGCGTTGGGGGAGACTCGATGAGGTGGTTGGGCAGAGGGCACGGAACGCCGTCGGGCCGTCGCGCGCTCGTCGAGGCGCTGCGCGAGGGCGGCGAGGCGGCTGAGCTGACCGGCCGCCAGGGCGACGCGCGCAGGGCCGCCGAGCGATACGGAGAACTCGTCGCGCGGGCGGAGGACGTGCTGGGACCGCGGAACCCGCAAACCCTGGCGCTACGACACCAACTCGCCCACTGGACCGGTGAGTCGGGTCAGCCCGAGGCCGCGGTCCAGTTGTTCGTACGCCTGCTGGCCGACCGGGAGCGGATCCAGGGACCACGCCACCCGGACACCGAACTGGCCCGGCACCAACTCGCCCACTGGCACGGCCGGTCGGGCCGGCCCGAGGAGGCCGTGCGCCGCTACGAGGCGATGCGCCGGGCCGCCGAGCGGGAGAACCGCACCGAGACCGCCCTCACCCTGCTGTGCGAGGTGGGCTACTGGCAGCAGAAGAGCGGCGACAACGCGGCCGCGCTGCGCGCCTTCTCCCAGATGCTGGCGACCGCCCAGCAGAACTTCGGCCCCACCCACCAGCTGGTCAGCATCGCCCGCCAGCGCTACGTCGAGGTCGCGGGCGTACTGCCGTTCGGCAACGAGGGCGGTGAGGAAGGACTGCGGGACTTCTTCGCGACGGCCGCCGCGGTCGAAGCCGCCGGGGACTTCGCGCGCGCCGGCCGGATGTACGGGCAGATAGCCGTACGGGCCGAGGAGCTCCACGGCCCGGCCGGCTCCGAGGTCCTCTCCGCGCTCGTCGCGCAGGCGAAAGCGGCGGTGCGGGCGGAGGACCACGCCACGGCCGTCGAGTGCTTCGACAAGGTGCTCGCGTGCCTGGAACTCCAGGGCCAGTTGCCGGGCTCGCCGGTGTACGACACCTTGCGCGGGCAGCGCGACGGGCTCGCCCGGATGGTCGGCCGCACCGTACTGCGCGTCGCGCAGCGGACCGCGACGCTGCTGGCGGAGACGGTGCAGACGGCGCCGGACACGGCGTGCGCGGTGCTGGCGTGCGCGGCCGGCGCGGCCGTCGCGAACCGCCTCGCGGTCGTGAACGACATCGCGGACGAACCGGCGTGGCGCGCCTGGACGGCGGAGCAGTGGAAGGACGTGCTGCGGGGCCTGACCGAGCAGGGGTACGAGGTGGCGGCCCTGTGCTTCACCCGCGACGACCTGCGGCCGACCCCGCAAGAGGGTTTCGTGTGCGCGGAGTTGGGACTGCCGGGCGTCTTCGTGTCCCGGATGAGCGACGAGAACGTGCAGATCCAGGCGTACGTCTTCGAGGACGGCGGCCCGGAGCCGGCGCGGACGCAGCAGAAGGCGGCGTTCGTCGTGGTGGAGGACGAGCAGGCGGAGCGGACGGCCACGGGTGAGGAAGGGCCGCGCGAGCGGGCGTCGGCCGCGCAGGACGGCCGGATCGCGTTCCACCCGCAGGCGGCCGCCATCGGCACCTGGCGGGAGATGGAGCGGGCGCGGCCCGCGGCTGGTGCGGGCGGGGCGGACCAGCCGACGGTCTTCGGTACGTACGAGGTCCTGGAGTGCGTCGGCGAGGGCGGTTTCGGGCGGGTCTACCTGTGCCAGGACGCCGACGGGCTGATGGTCGCCGTCAAGACGCTGCACGCGCACCTCGCGGCGGCTCCCCCGATCAAGCGGGGCTTCGCCCACGAGGTGCGGGCGGCCCAGCGGGTCGACGGACGGTTCACCGTGCCGGTGATCGCGGCGGACACGGACGGTGCGACCCCGTGGATGGCGGTGCCGTACGTGGCCGCCCCTTCGTTGCAGGAACTCGTCGAGCACTGCGGCCGGTTGGAGCCCGGCCTGGTGCGCTCGCTGGGGGCGGGCATCGCCGTCGCCCTGAGCGCCATCCACGCCCAGGGCATCGTGCACCTCGATCTCAAGCCGGCCAACGTGCTGCTGACCGAGGACGGACCGCGCGTCATCGACTTCGGCATCGCCCAGATCGAACGGCTCACCGAGCCACGGCGCGGCTTCGCCGGCACGTACGCGTACGCCTCGCCCGAGCAGTTGCGCGAACAGGCCGCCTTCACTCCTGCGAGCGACGTCTTCTCCCTGGGGACCGTCCTCGCCCGCCTGGCCCTGGGACGCAGCCCCTGGGGCCGGGACACGCCGTCCGTGGTCGCCCACATTCGATCCGGCACCCCCGATCTCGCCGGGCTGCCGAAGGACCTCGCGGAATTGGTCCGCCGGTGTCTGCACCCCGACCCGGAACGGCGGCCGACGGCTGGTGAGGTGGCCGAGGCGCTGGTGCCCGGAGCCGGTGCGGGCAGGCTCGGTCCGCCGTCGCTGCCCGAGCGGGCGCGGACCCTGGTCGCCGAGCACGCCACCACGCCCACCACCCGCCGGGCGAGAACCCAGGCCCTCACCCGGCCCCTCACCACCGAGGACACCACCTGGCCCACACCGCACCCGCCCCCCACCCCACCCGCCCCCACGGCCCCGGCCCCGGCCACGCCCGCAACCACCGTCCCGGCCACCCCCGCCGACACCACGCTCCCGGCCCCGACCCCGAACACACCCGCCGACAGCACAGTGACGGCGCCGGCCAGCCCCGCCGACACCACACTCCCGGCCCCGACCCCGGCCGCCCCCACGGCCCCCACCCCGACCACCCCCGCCGACACCACCGCCCCGGCCCCGGCGGCCGAGTCCTCGCCGGAGCCGGACGGTGGTGCGGGGGTCAGGACGGCGGCTGGAGAACCGAGTCGATGACGTAGATCGTGGCGTTCGCGGCCTTGATGTTGCCGCAGACGATGCTCGCCTTGCCGTTGACCTTGAAGTTGCTGCCCGACCCCGACGTGGTCAGCTTGCCGCCCTCGACCGTCGTGAAGGAGCCGTTGGAGAGCTCACTCGGGGTGATCTGCTTGTCCACGACGTGGTAGGTCAGCACCTTCTTCAGCTGCCCCTCGTTGCTGAGGAGCGAGGAGAGCTGCGACGTGGTCACCTTCTGGAAGGCCTGGGCGTTGGGGGCGAAGACGGTGATCGCGGGTTTCCCGTCGAGGGTCCCGTTCAGCCTGGCCCGGACCAGGGCCGAGACCAGTTGGCTGAGCTGGGGGTAGGCGGCCGCGGCCTCCACGACCTTGTCCTTGGCCGTGTTGGCCTTCTGGGAGAGCGCCGAGCAGCCGGAACCGAACGTCCCCGAGGGGCTGGGAGACGCGCCCTGAGCCTGGCTCGGGGACGCCAGGCCCCCGAACGCGAGCGGGACGGCGACCAGGACGGCCGCCGTTGCCTGGGCGGTACGCATGCGGGTGAACCTCATCGCAACCTTCCTCCCGTGGAAGCCTCCCGTGGAGGCGTGAACACTGCAGAGGTCTGGGACTGCGGAACTCTTCGTTTCCGCGGGCGGGGTGAGGCGCGTGCCGCGCCACGGCCCTGGGCCATGGTCACCCGGCCACTGAGCGAGCGTATCCAGCAGGTGTGGTCACCGCATCTCGAGGTGGCACCCCCGTACGCACATCCCGTCCCACCCGAGATTGCAACCGGACCGGGGCGTGCGCGCGGTTCAGCGGCGCAGGCCCAGCGCGGCTGCCCCCGCGTAGCGGGCCTGCGGACCCAGCTCCTGCTCGATGCGGATGAGCTGGTTGTACTTGGCGGTGCGGTCGGCGCGGGACAGCGAACCGGTCTTGATCTGGCCGCAGCCGGTGGCGACGGCGAGGTCGGCGATCGTGGTGTCCTCGGTCTCGCCGGAGCGGTGGGACATGACGACGGTGTAGCCGGCGCGGTGTGCGGTGGCGACGGTGGCCAGCGTCTCGGTGAGGGTGCCGATCTGGTTGACCTTCACCAGCACGGAGTTGGCGATGCCGTCGCGGATGCCGGCCCGCAGCAGGGTCTCGTTGGTGCAGAAGACGTCGTCGCCGGTGAGCTGGCAGCGGTCACCGAGCCGGGCGGTCAGCTCGCGCCAGCCGGCGTGGTCGTCCTCGGCCATCGGGTCCTCGATGGACGCGACGGGGTAGCGGTCGACGAGCGAGGCGAGGTGGTCGGCGTGTTCGGCGGGGCTGCGGCGGACGCCCTCGCCCGTGTAGTCGTACACCCCGTCGTGGAAGAACTCCGAGCTCGCGGGGTCCATGACGAGGGTGATGTCGGTGCCGGGCTTGTAGCCGCTCTCCTCGACGGCGCGTACGACGAAGTCGAGGGCCTCCTCGGCGGTGCGCAGGTCGGGGGCGAACCCGCCCTCGTCGCCGACGTTCACGCTGTGGCCGGTGGCGAGCAGGCCCCGGCGCAGGGTGTGGAACACCTCGGAGCCCATGCGGACGGCCTCGGCGAAGGTGGCCGCGCCGATCGGGGCGATCATGAACTCCTGGAAGTCGAGCGGGTTGTCGGCGTGCGCTCCGCCGTTGACGATGTTCATCATCGGTACGGGCAGGAGGCGGGCGTCGACCCCGCCGACGTAGCGGTAGAGCGGCAGGCGGTGCGCGGCCGCGGCGGCCTTGGCGGTGGCCAGGGAGACGCCGAGCAGCGCGTTGGCGCCGAGGCGGGCCTTGGTGTCGGTGCCGTCCAGCTCGGTCATCGTACGGTCGACGGTCGCCTGGTCCTCCGCGTCGAGCCCGGTGACCGCGTCCGCGATGCTCTCGTTCACGGCGTCGACCGCGCGCCGTACGCCCTTGCCGTGGAAGCGGGCCGGGTCGCCGTCGCGGAGTTCCACGGCCTCCCGGGCTCCGGTGGACGCGCCGGACGGGACGGCGGCGCGGCCGAGCGAACCGTCCCTGAGCTCGACGTCGACCTCGACGGTGGGGTTGCCCCGGCTGTCGATGATCTCCCGTGCGACGACCCGGCTGATGGCGGTCATGGTGCAACTCCTCACGCTGGGCCCGCGGATCGGATACCGTCGGGCGGTAAGTTTCGCTCAGAAACAAAGTGAGTCCCGAAAGGGAACTTACTATGGCCCCATGAGGATGCACAACGCGGACGACACCTGCGGCGTGGCTCAGGCCGCCCTGGTGCTCGGGGACTGGTGGAACGTGCTGGTGCTGCGGGAGGTCGCCCGCGGGCACGTCCGCTTCGACGCGCTGGCCGCCGAACTCGGCCTGTCCCGAAAGGTGCTCACCGAGCGGCTCGGCCGGCTGGTCGCCCAGGGAGTGCTGCGGCGCAGCCTCTACCAGCGGCGCCCGGTGCGGTACGAGTACCTGCTCACCGACGCCGGCGAGGCGCTGGTGCCGGTGCTGGTCGCCATGCAGGACTGGGGCGACCGGTGGGTGCTCGGCGACGGCACGCTCACCGCGACGGCGGCGGAAGACGGCGCCGAACACACCCGCGTGCACGCGCTCGTCGGCACCCGCCTGCCCAGGGACCTCCGGCTCCCCGCCACCGGAGCCGAGACGCCCCTCCTCGCCCCCGACGCCCGCGCCACCGTCCTGTTCACCTACCCCGGCACGGGCGCCGAGCGGGACCCGATCCCGGGGGCCGTCGCCCCCGCGCCGGAGACGCGGCTCTTCCGGGACGCCTGGCCGGACTTCCGCCGGGCGGGTGTGGAC
Organism: Streptomyces sp. NPDC021562; assembly: GCF_040640875.1. Taxonomy (NCBI): domain Bacteria; kingdom Bacillati; phylum Actinomycetota; class Actinomycetes; order Kitasatosporales; family Streptomycetaceae; genus Streptomyces; species Streptomyces sp. NPDC021562. The sequence goes on along the minus strand of NZ_JBFACN010000005.1, from coordinate 173,113 downwards.
GTGCGCGGGATCAGCAGCCAAACCGCCGACGAGCAAACGGAGTTCGCGCGGACCGAGGAGATCCCGTACCCGCTGCTGTCCGACATCGACCAACGCTTCACGGCCGCCCTGCGGTTGCCGGTCTTCCGCGTCGACGGCCGATTCCGGCACAAGCGGCTGATCCTGGTCGTCGACGCCGAACGGACCGTACGGCAGGTGCTCTTCCCCGTCACCGACACCCCGCACGCCGTCACCGAGACCCTGCGCCTGGCAACGGCCTGCGCGCGCCAGGCCGATCTACCCCGATGGGATGAACCCACCAGGTAGGCGGCAACCGCACGCCATCCCCATCAGCAGACGGCACGACCCAGGGGGACCCGTGACGAACCGGCGGCCGCGGCATCCCCGGCTGGGGGATCCTGAATGGGTCGGCCCGCAGCCGCCGAAAAAGGGACCCTGCGCGGGGAAGGTCATCGGTCTCGGCTGTCCGGGCTCCGGCAGCAGCTCCTCCGCGTCCCGGTCCGAGGCCCCCAAGAGCGCGCACGGCCCTGGACGGGACAGACGCCCCAGCTCCCCGACCGCCCCCGGAAGGCCGTGCCGCGAGCGGCGGAACCGGCCGGATTCGAACCGGCGTCCTCGCGATTTTGGAGACCGCGCGCGACGACCTCTGCGCTACGGCTCCGCCCGGCGGGGATCCTAACGCGCGCCGCGCTCCGGCCCGTAGCCGGTTTCGCCCTCCCCGGCACCGGGCTGCGTGGCTTGCGCCCGGCATCACCCGTGCTGTCCCGACGGCCGGAGCCGTCTCGCCTGGAGACCCGCGCGAACGGACGGCCGTGCCAGGTGGCGCCCTCGTTCGTTCGCCCGTCCGGGTTGTGACCGTGACGCCGAAGAACATTTGTCGACCGCTGATCCCCTCGGCCGTTCGTTCTCGCGGCTAGGGTGCGAAGAGTCGCCCGGAAGTGGCCGGGACCGTCGGGGAGCCCGGAACGGAGAGCAACGTGACATCCTCGTCCCTGGTCCGCGGAATCCGGATGGCGTCCCTTGTGCTGGCGACGACGGTCACCGCCGCCTCCGTCGCCGGCTGCACCGTGGAGGCCCGCACGGTGACACGGATCACGTCGACCACTCAAGGCAGCCCGCTTCTCGCCGAGGTCGCCCGGCAGATCGCCCTGCCGGCGAAGACCTGGACGGCGTCGGGCACCCACACGGCCAAGGGGTACACGACCGAGGCGGCCAAGACTGTCAATGTCGAGGGCATGAAGGCCGACTGCGTCAACATCAACATCAATAAGAAGCTGAGCGCCCAATTCCGCAGCGACGTGTTCGGTCCTGGCATGAAGGGGTTCTTCTACAAGTGCCAGAAGGCGGCGCCGGACACCAACCGGTACTGGTTCACCATCAGTTCCGCGGACCGTACGCAGATCGACAGGCTCTGCGACCCGACCACCAGGTACCCGATCGTCCACGACGCGCAACACGACACCTACTGGATCGACGAGCCGTTCACATGCACCACCCGGACCGGCCCCTCGTAGGACATCGGCCAGGACCCGGCGCCCGGATCTGCACAGCAAAGGTGCAACTGCGACACAGGTCAGTTCGGTTGATGCCGAGTTGTCCGACTCGGAGCGGACGTGACAACAGCTGCCGGTTTCCATGTGCAGCACCACATGTAGAGACGCTGCCCTGAATTCGTGTGCGCGCGTGCACGGATGAGTGGCAGACCGTTGCAACTGCGCGGCTGAGAACGGCGACCGACTGGATGCCGGGCATGCTCCGTGATTTGATCCTTCGCGCCGCAGGGATCACGCCAAGTGTCCGGAAAGGATCGGCGCGGGCTGAGGTCGCGGCCGACCGTCCGTCCCCCACTTGGACGCTCCCCCTTGTGGAACATCCATACGAAGGGCAGTTTCATGATGAACTCCGCTCCCCAGGTTCAGACCCTCGAAATCTCCGACACAGAGCTCGACGCCGTCTCCGGTGGCCTGAGCCCGCAGGTCGGTGTCACCGCCGGCCCCACGGCGCTCAGCAGCTCGGACCTCGCGGCTCAGTTGGGCACGGTCAAGGACGAGGTCCTGGACACCGTCGGTCAGTACCACCAGGTGGGACTCACCGTCTCCTTCTGATCGCCAGATCGCCGGACTCCCTCGCCGGGTGATCGCGGTTGTCGCAGCAACAAGCCCCCTGCCCGTGGTTTCCCTCTGGTAGGGGGCTTGGTCGTCAAGGTTGTCCGCGCGGGCGTCTCCAGCTCATGGTCGTCGCCGAGGGACCCTTTCGCGCGGAGCGCCGTTCCGCAGGAGAGCGGGGCGGCGCTTGGATATCCGGAAAAGCGCGCAGCCGCTCGATCTTCCGTCCGGTCGCTTCGTACGCCGCCCGCGCCGCCCGGGAAGCCGCCCATCGCGACGGGGCCCTGCGCACGGCCGCCGCCGACATGTGACGTCTGCCGCTTTCCGACGGCCGGTTCGACGCCGTCGTCTGCGCGGACACGCCCTGCCCGACCTGCTGATGGAGCAGGATGTCCACGTGGGTCCAGCGCCCCGCTGACGGAAGACAACGGACCGTTGTCTTCCAGCTCTGGCACTGGCACGAGGACGGCGAGCACTACGACGTGGAGCACTTCCACCTGCTGCCGACGAGCGGAGAATGGCGGCGTCTGAACCGGGGAAACGCCCCTCCGCGGTTCTCACGTGGCGACAAGTGCTTGGCGGCCAGGTCCTCGGCAGGGTCGAGGGCATCAGGGGCTCGACGAGACCCGGAGTGTTCAGGTACCGAGAGCTCGGACGGGCGCACGGATGTGGAAGGATCGGTCCGTGAATGTGCTTCCCCCGTCCGGTGCGGGTGCGGGTGCGGGTGCGGGTGCGGCAGGCGGCGGTGAACTGCGGCGTGTTCTGGAGCGCTTCGACGTCGGCGTCGTAGTGCGCCGGATGGAGGCCGAGTTCGGCCGATTGCCGGCCTACACCAGGTTCGAGTGGCCGGTGGACCGCACGGCCGTGGTGCGCTGGAACGTCGACCTCGTACTGCGCTGGCTGGTCAACGGGATCCCGCCGGACAGTTACCTCCGGTCCGAACTGCATGAGTTCCTGCGCGCCCGCGCTGTCGCCGGCCAGCCGATCGAGGACAGCATTCTGGTCTACCGCCGTGGTGCGCGGATGCTCTGGGAGGCGCTGCTCGACCTGGCGGGTGACGAGGACCGGGCGGTGCTCGTCGCTGAATGGGACACGGTCTGGGGCTGTCTGGAGGACTACCTCGACCTGGTGGTGGACGTGTTCGCGCGGGCCTACGCCGACCAGCGGGACGCGCCGTCCACGGCCGGAGACCGGCGCGCCCGAGCCCTGTTCGACCGGTTGTGCGCGCGGCTGCCGGTCACGATCGAGGACCGGGACCGGGCCGCCCGGCTCGGGTTCGACCTGGCGGAACCGTACCGCCCCTTCACCGCCCTGCTGGCCGGGGCCACGGTCGCCGGGCATGCCGATCTCGCGTCGCGGCTGCGTACGGCAGGGGTGCTCGCGTTCACCGAGGGGCTCCGGGTGACCGGGCTGACACCACCCGGGTTCGGCTGGGGAGCGTTTCTTGAGGACCCGCGGCTGATCCTGGCCCAGGACCCGCCACTCGCCCGCGACCGGCTCGGCGCGGCGGCCGACGGCCTGCGCGCGTTGCTCGCGATCGCGGCCCGGTCCGGACGCCGGGGCCGGGTACACGCCGACGACTACCTGCCCGAACTACTGCTGGCCGACTCCCCAGAAGCCTCCGACCGGATCGTCCGGCGGGTCTTCGGTCCACTGGAGCGGGCCGATGCCGTGGATCTGGCGGACACGCTGCGGTGCCTCGCCGTCCACGGCTTCGACAGCACCGCGGCAGCGGCCGCCATGCCAGTGCACCGCAACACACTGCTGTACAGGGTGGGCCGGATCGAGAAGGTGACCGGTCTGTCGCTCAAGGACCAGCGGGACCGCACCCTCGTGCTGCTCGCCGTGACCTGGGAGACCGTCGCCCCCGACGTACGGTCGTCCTCCAGGAGGCCGGAAGCCTTCGACTAGGTCCCGACGCGCCACGGGCAACCCGTCCGGGAAGGCCGCGTGACCGCTTCGGGACCGGGACCGAACTCGGAGGCCGAGGAGAAGACCGACCCCGCGGGGGACGGAGTCAGGCCGGTCGGGCGACACCCCGGATCCGACGTGCCAGGCCGAGCTGCATGGCGCCGAGCATGATCAGCCACAGCCCGGCCAGGAAGGACAGCGTCAGCAGGGACAGCCCCGGCCAGACCAGCAGCGTCAGGCCGGCCAGGACACCGAGCAGCCCGATGAAGACGTTCCATGCGCGTCCGGCCAGGCCGGGATGGTCGACCGCCGCGAACACCGCGGTGAAGCCGTCCACGATCCAGTAGACGCCGAGCAGCAGCCCCAGTGCGAGCACCGTGATCAGAATGTGCCGGACCGCGTACAGCCCGAGCAGGAGGCTCACCACGCCGAGGACCGCGGTGAGGGTGCGGGCGGTGCCGGTCTCCCCCAGGCTCGCCGAGCCCACCAGCCGGAAGACCCCGGTGGCGATCAGCTGAGCACCGAGGACCACCGCGAGGACGACGAGAGTCGGACCGGGCCACGCCACGGATATGACGCCGATGACGATCGAGACCAGCCCGTACAGCAGATGCCAGGTCCATGAATCACCCAGGCGGGCGACGGGGCTCTTGTTCATGCCGCGAAGCTATCGGCGCCCCCGTTGGGCGAACTCCCAAAAAGTGGCCGGGCCTTCGTACCCTCGCACAGGACGGAAGGGCGTTGAATGGTGCGGACGGAACGCACATTCGGAGGGGGTCCCGTACCGGTGTCCGCCACGCGCCGGACACCGGCCGCGGTCCCGGGCGGCCCCCGCGGGAAGTGGCCGCCCGGGCAGTGCCCGAGCGTTGCGGAAGCTGTCAGGAAAGACCTGTTCCAGATGCCTAAGCGGGGAGTGCGAGGACATGGCCGGTCCCGTTGACTGGGAAAGCTTCGCCGTGATGACCGGAGGCGCCAGCGGCGCCCTCACCGGCCTGTTGTTCGTCGCGGTGTCCCTCAACGCCAACCGGATCGCCAGACACCCGGTGCTGCGTGCGATCGCGGCGCAGACCCTGGTGCTGTTCGTTGCGCCGCTGGTCATGGCGACGATTCTGCTGGTGCCCCGCCAGGCCGACTGGGCCTTGGGCGCCGAACTCATGGCCGCCGGGCTGGCCGGGGGCCTGAGCCTGCTGGCCATCGGGCGACGCAGGCGCGCTCCGGTCACCGACGACAAGCGACTGACCGGCCTCTTCGACCGCCGTGACACGAGCATCGTCGTCATGCTGCTGTTCGTGGCCGGCGGCGCCGTCCTGGCGTCCGGCAGGCCCGCGGGGCTCTACCTGCTGCTGCCGGCCTCGCTGGTGGCGTTCGTCAGCGGGGTGCTGAGCGCGTGGAACTTCCTGCTCCCCCCGCCGGACATGCTGTAGACGTCTCGCGCCGACGGCCCGTGCCCGACATGTGCCGACAGCACCGAGGCCGACGGTGAGCACGGCAGGGGCCACCCCCGTCCACCGGTGGCCGTCGGCCGCCCCGACACACCAGCCGCACCGGGCGTCCCCGTGGGGCACACCCCTGTGCTTCGGCCGCCACCGGCTGCCATGCGTGGCTGCCTCCCCCGTGTACCGGCGAGAACCGGTCCGCACCGAGCATCTGGAAGGTAACAGCCATGTACGCCACGCCCCGGGCCGGCGTCGGACCCGCGGCGGCCGGGCGTCTGCGCAACGTACTCCACGATCTGGACAGCGAGGCGCTGGCACGGCAGCTGGCCCGCGAGCTGGGCGACACCCCGGCCGGACGAATACCTGGCCATGGCTCCCGGACGGGAGCCATGGAGTACCTCATCCGCCGCAGCCTGGAACTGCTCAGGAACTGGCTGCTCAGCGGACAGGAGCCCGGCGCGCACGTGCTGTCGGACCTGTACGAGGCAGCGCGCGAGGCAGCGCGGAACGGCCTCGCCGCAGAGGACGCGATCCGTGCCTGCTGTGGTGCGGCGCGCACGGTGCGGAGCACCGTGACGGAGGCCGGCCCGCCCGAGGGCGCTGCCTGGCCGCCGCCTCATCTCGAGGTGCCGTGGGCGTTCCTCGACATGGCCCTGACGACCGTCACGCGGGCGTTCGCCGACCAGCGGGACCTGCCGTCCGCCGACGGCGACTCCCGGGCGGCGACGCTGTTCGCCCGGCTCTGCGCCCGCTCGGCGACGACCATAGAGGACCTCGACCGGGCGGAGCGGCTGGGTTTCGAACTCGTCGGCCCCCACTGCCCGTTCGTCGCCGCGATCGACGGTGGCTCGGCCGCCGCGCACGCCGGCCTGGCGGCGCGTCTGCGGTCCGCGGGCGCTCTCGCCTGCACACAGGGGCACCGCGTCGCCGGGCTGACCGGGCCGGGCTTCGACTGGGCGGCCTTCCTCGCCGACAGCGCGCTGATCCTGGCCGCCGAGTCGGCCACCGGCGCCGCCGGGCTCGCGGAAGCGGTGGGCAACCTGCACGACCTGGTCACCCTGGCGGGCCGGGCCGGACGCCGGGGACGGATCCGCCCCGACGACTTCCTGACGGAGCTCATGCTCGCCAACTCCCCCGGGCTGGCCGAGGACATCGTGCGGCGGGTCCTCGGCCGACTGGACGCCGAGGAGCCCTCCGGGACGTTGTCCCAGACACTGCGGTGCCTGGCCGCGCATGGCTTCAACCGGACCGCGGCAGCGGCAGCGCTTCCGGCCCACCGCAACACCCTGCTCTACCGCATCAACCGGATCGAGAAGCTGACCGGCCTCGACCTCGACCGTCACGCACACCGGGAACTGGCCCGGCTGGCCGTCGTCTGGAGGGACACGACAGGCGGCGACACCCTGGGCCGACCCGAATGAGAGTGGGTGGCGGCCGGCACCGCTCGCAGTCGGCGTCTCCAACCCCGTTGCTCTCATGGGTCGTCGCGCACAACAGCGGGACGAATCCTTGGCCCCGTGCACAGTGCGTGTGGTGCCACGCTGACGGCGCAGGACAGAACCGGCCGGGCGTCCGCCCTGACGGCTGCCGTAGCGAGGGAGGCACGCGGGCATGACTTCCGCACCGAACACGATCATCCTGATTCACGGCCTGTGGATGACGCCGCTCGCCTGGGAGCACTGGGTGGCCCGGTACGAGGAGCGCGGATTCACCGTCCTCACGCCCGGATACCCCGGAATCGAGCCGGGGGAGGCCGGGGTGGCGGCGCTTCGCGAGGACGCCTCGGCGATCGCCGGTGTCGGCGTGCGCGAGGTGCTGGATCACCTCACCGCCGTCATAGGCGAACTCGACTCCCCACCGATCATCATGGGGCACTCGTTCGGCGGGACGTTCGCCCAGCTCCTGGTGGGTGCCGGGCTCGGGGCGGCCGGAGTGTCGATCGACGGCGCCGCGGTCAAGGGCGTGAACGCGATGCCGTTCTCGGAGCTCCGCTCGGTCCTGCCGGTCCTGAAGAACCCGGCGAACGCACACCGTGCCGTCCCCCTGACGGCCGAGCAGTTCCACTACGCCTTCACCAACACCCTGGACGAGGACGCCTCCCGACGGGCCTACGACCGTTACGCCGTGCCGACGCCGGCCCGCATCCTCTTCCAGGGCGGCCTCGCGGCCGTCACCCCGCACGCGGCCACCACCTTCGACTTCGCCGACGACGACCGGGCGCCGCTGCTGTTCGTCTCCGGCGGCAGCGACCACATCCTGCCCCCGGTCGTCCAGCGGCAGAACTACGAGAAGAACGCGAAGCACTCGACGGCGGTCACCGCCCACACCGTCTTCGACGGCCGTGACCACTTCACCTGTGGCGAGCCCGGCTGGGAGGCCGTCGCCGACTTCGCCCTCGACTGGGCACTGAGCCCGCGCGCCGGAGTCCTCGACGCCACGCCCGGCGAAACCCGCTGACCGGACAGGTCCGGCGACCAGCCAAGACCAGCCAAGACCAGCCAAGACCAGCCGAGACCGGATAGCACCGGCCGAGAACGGAGACACCCCATGTCGAAAACGGTGGCCGACGGCCTGTGGGAGATGCTGGTCAGCGCGGGCGTACGGCGCTGCTACGGCATCGTCGGCGACGCACTGAACCCGGTGGTCGACGCGATGCGCCGCAACGGCCAGGTCGACTTCGTGCACGTGCGCAACGAGGAGTTCGGCGTCTTCGCCGCGGTCGCGGAGGCGAAACTCACGGGGCATCCGGTAGCCGTGTGCGGGACGGCAGGCCCAGGAGTGGCACACCTGATCAACGGCATGCTGGACGCCCTCAAGGAGAAGGTGCCCGTCGTCGTCCTGGCCGGCGACACCGAAACCGGCCTGATGGACAGCGAGACCGTCGAGGAGCTGAACCCGTACCGGTTCTTCGCCTCGGCGGCGGTCTACGTGGGCCGGCTGGTCAATCCCGGCCAGCTCCGCACCGTCGTGACCTCCGCGGTGACGGCCGCGGTGACCCGGGGCGGCCCCGCGGTCGTCGCACTGCCCGGTGACGTCGCGGCGGCGCACGCGCCGAAGGACCGCTACGAGATCCGGCTGCCCCGACCGGTACGCGCACCGGCCGGAGCGGAGGACCTCGCCGCCATGGCCGAGTTGATCAACGAGGCGGGCACGGTGGCGGTCTTCGGCGGCCAGGGCTGCGCCGGGGCGCACGCGGAGGTGACGGCGCTGGCCGGGAAGCTGGGCGCACCGGTCGGCTACTCCCTCAAAGGCAAGCAGTTCCTCGAACACGACAACGCGAACGCGGTCGGCATGACCGGTCTCCTCGGCTACGGCGGCTGCCATCACGCGCTCCAGCACGCGGACGTGCTGCTGATGCTCGGCACCGACTTCCCGTTCAGCAGCTTCCTGCCGCACGGTGGGACCAGGATCATCCAGGTGGACCACGATCCGGAACGGCTCGGCCGGCGCGTACCGGTGGACGTGGCCGTCACCGGCGACGTACGGACCACCGTGGCCGCGCTGCTGCCCCTGGTCGAGCCGAAATCCGACGGCGGATTCCTCGCCCGCTGTGTGGAGGAGACCGAGCGGTTCCACCGCAGGATGCGGCACTACGCGGAGAGGGGGCCGCGGATCAGGCCGATCAGGCCGGAGTACCTCGCCACGGTCCTCAGCGACCTCGCCGCCGACGACGCGCTGTTCTTCGCCGACACCGGCACCCCCGTCATCTGGGCGGCCCGGCACATCCGGTACGGGCCGAAGCGGCGGCTGCTCGGATCGTTCTCGTGGGCGTCGATGGCCACCGCCTCGCCCGGCGCGTTCGGGGCACAACTGGCCTTCCCCGGACGGCAGACGATCGCCCTGTGCGGCGACGGCGGGTTCACCATGCTCGCACTCGGCGACCTGCTCACGGAGGTACAGCGCCGACTGCCCGTCGTCCACATCGTGCTGAACAACAGCGGCCTGGACTTCGTCAAGATCGAGCAGCAGGAAGCCGGATTCGTCCCGTTCGGGACCGACTTCGCCAACCCGGACTTCGCCGCCGTCGCCGAGGCCATGGGCGCCAAGGGCATCCGCATCGAAGACCCCGGTGACGTGGCGGACGGCCTCGCGGCCGCGCTGGCCCACACCGGCGGCCCGGTCGTCGTCGACGTCCTCGTCGACCCCTACGCCCTCGCCGTCCCCGCCCACGTCCCCGTCGGCACAGCCGCCGGATTCACACTCAGCGCGGCACGGCAGATCCTCGCCGGTCGCCTCGACGACGTCATCGACACCGCCACGCACAACGCCCGGATCGTCTGAACGGCCGCCCAGTCGACGAAGGAAGAGGCACCATGACAGACAGCCACGACTCCGTGCCGGACGTACCGGACGCGACATCCGGCGGCTGGCGCGAGATCTACCACGGCGGATCACAGGAGGCCGAAGAGGCCCATTTCCGTGACCTGGCGGACGTCGTCGTCGGCGTCCAGCGGACGAACAAGCGGAGATCCGGCTCGCAGGTTTCCCGTCGTACGTTCCACGCCAAGATCGTCGTCGGTGTGGACAACGCAGAACTCGCCTTCCGGACCGATCTGCCCTCCGGCCTTCAGGCCGGAGACTTCACCGCCGGAGCCCGGCTGCCGGCCATCGTCCGGCTGTCGAACGCCAGCGGCACTGTCCGGCCGGACGGAAGCCCCGACCTCCGCGGCGCGGCGCTGAAGCTGACCCTCCCCGATGGCGGCGTGCACGACCTCCTCTTGACCAGCTATCCGGTCTCCCACGCCCGCGACGCCACCCAGTTCGTGGAGATCGCCAGGATCGGCGCCGGTCCCAAACTCCTGTTCCTGCCGCGGATGCTGGCGAGGCTCGGCCCTTCGGAGACCGCACGCGTCCTCAGCAATCTCAGACAGGCCAACCGTCCCTCGGCCGGCCTGGCCCTGGAGTCCTATTGGAGCCGCGGGGCCGTCCTGTGGGGCGACACAGGCCCCGTCAGGTTCCGCCTCAGCCCACTCGGCCCGCTCGGCAGCCCCGCCCCGCATCCGGACGGGCCCGACGCTCTGCAGACCGACTTCGCCGCCCGGCTGAGCGACTCGCCGGTCCGGTTCGCCCTGCACATCCAGAAGTACGTCAGCGAGAGGCTGACCCCGATCGAGGACGGGGCGGTCGAATGGAAGGAGAGCGACTCGCCCTGGCTCGCCGTGGCCACCTTGACGATTCCCGCCCAGAACACCCTCGACCCGAACGGACGAACCACCCGAGAGCGCGTCGACACCCTCGCCTTCAACCCCTGGCACGCCCCGGCGGCGTTCCGCCCCCTCGGCAACCTCAACCGTGCCCGCCGCACGGTCTACGCGGCCAGCGCCAGGGAGTGGCACGCCCGGTAGCGGGTGCGCCGCGTCCCGACCCGGCCGGACAGGCGGCTGCGCCCGGCCGCCAGAACGAGGAGAGGGCCGGACTGCGGCCGAAGAACCGGAAGCAGCCCCGCGCCCTCCCGTCCACTGAACAGAAGGCCACTTGACCAGGTAATTCACCCGCTTTGGGAGTTTTCCCCGGATGCGTAGTCTCGCGTGCTCACGGGGATTCCCGGCCTCATGTGGGCTGGATCCGTTCCGGCCGGGGGCAGTGGTCAGGCAGTGGCGGGGCGCGGTTCGCCGTGGAAGACCTGGCGGGTGTGCCAGTCGCGGTGGGTGGCGGCGACAGGGCGCACGCCTGGCTTGGGGGCCGACGAGTGGGCGGCTCGCGAGGGCTATGACATGGTCGCGGGCGGCGGGGCTGTGGCCGACGAAGCGTTGCGAGACCAGGATGCGTTGGCCGTCTCCGACGCCGAGGACGCCCTTGTCGAAGAGCCTGTGGTGCAGGGAGCACAGGCAGAGGCCGTTCTCGATCTCGTCGGGGCCGCCGAACGCCCACCAGCGCACGTGGGCGGCCTCCAGCCCGACCGGTACCGCGCCGATTCTGCCGTCGTACCCGCAGAAGGCGCACCGGTACTCGTAGGCGGTCAGGACCAGCTGCCGCATCTTCCGGTCCCGCTGCCTGCGTACGGATGAAAGCCGTTCGGCCTCCGCCGGTTCCAGGTCCAGGCCGACGGCTTCGCACGGTTCTCCGTGCAGGGAGGGTGGGAAGTGCAGGTCGAGCAGCAGGCGCGCGATCCTGCCGAGCAGATCCGGTTCGCGGCGCAGGGCCGCTCTCAGGGCCGGGGCGAGCCGGCCGGTGGCGCCCGTCTCGCGCAGGTCCCGCACCCCGCTGCCGGGCTGCAGCCCCCTCGGTGTCTCCGGCCGCAGTGCGGGGAACTGTCCGGGTGATCAGGTGGCGGCGGCCGGGGGAGCGCCCGTGCCGGCACAGCCGGTGGACGCACCGCCGGCTGTGCTGAGGGAGCGTGTGGGGCGTCAGCTGGTGGTGAAGTAGTGGCCGGCCTCCAGGTCGGAGATCAGGCCGGGGTGGACCGGCTGCCAGTCCAGCAGCTGCCTGGTGTCCGCGTTGGGCATGGTGATGTCGAGCGTGATGAACGGGAAGCCCTTGAAGTGTTCCGCGGCCTGCTCGGCGGGGATGCTCACGGCCGGGACGTTCAGGTGGCGGCCTATGGTCTCGGCGATCTCGCGCACCGTGATGCCCTCCTCGGTCGCGGCGTACAGCTGGGACCCTGCGGGAGCCCGGTCCAGCGCAAGCCGGAACAGGCGGCCGACGTCCAGGGTGTGCCCGGCGGCCCAGCGGTTGGCGCCGTCACCGACGTAGCCGGACACGCCCGTGTCGCGAGCGATCCGGATCAGCCTGGGGATGAAGCCGTGCCGGTCCCGCGCGCTGTGGGTGACCGGTGGGACCGCGACCAGCATGGACCGCACGCCCTGCTCGGTGAACGCGGCGATCGCGCGCGCGACGGCGGAGCGCGGGTTGGCGTCGATCACCGCGTCGCGCTTCGGGTCGCCGGTGGGGGTCAGACCGACGCCGATGAGGGTCCTGTCCGTGCCGGCCAGCGCGTCGCCGAGGGTACGCACCACGGCGAGGTCGGCGGTGGCCGCAGCGGCGAAGTCGTGGGGGGACAGGGCGTCATGGTTGAACGCGAGGTGGATGACCGCGTCCGCGTCGGACACGGCCTCGCGCAGACCTTCCAGGTCGGCGGTGTCGCCGCGGCGTACCTCGGCACCCATGGCTTTGACGGCGGCGGCCGAGGCGTCGGACCGTGCCAGGCCGACGACCTTGTGTCCGGCCTGGATCAGTTCGGGCACCACGGCCGATCCGATGTGCCCGCCGGCGCCGGTGACGATTACACGCATGAGTAGCCCTCCCAGGAATGTGCCACTCCGCCCGGACGGAGCGAAGTGATGTGACTCGGTACCATCACCCTAGCCCAAGTGATGGTACTAAGTAACGTCACTTATGCTTTCCGCATGGCTCGATGGGAACCGAACGCGCGGGAACGGCTGGTGCATGCCGCACTCGACCTGTTCACCGAACAGGGCTACGAGGCCACCACCGTCAACGAGATCGCCGATCTGGCCGGCCTGACCAAGACCACCTTCTTCCGGCACTTCTCCGACAAGCGGGAAGTACTCTTCGCCGGCCAGGAGATACACGCCCGGCTCCTCGCCGACGCGATCACCGAAGCGCCCGGCCCGGCCACGCCCCTGCAAGCGGTCGGCGCGGCCGTCGACGCCCTCGCGGACACCTTCACCGACGACCGCCGCGAGTTCGCCGCCAGGCTCCGCTCGGTCATCGCCGGTAACAGCGAGCTGCAGGAGCGCGCCGCCTTCAAGCGCGGCAAACTGGCCAAGGCCATGACGGACGCCCTCCACAAGCGAGGCGTACCGGAACCGACCGCGAGTCTCGCCGCCGAACTCGGCATCCGCGCCTTTCACCACGGCTTCGACCAGTGGGCGGATGTGGCCAACCAGCAGACGCTCACCGAACTCGTACGCCACACCCTCGACGAACTCCGAGCCGCGACAGCTGCACTCGTCCAGGAACCGCCCACGATCATCTGACTGGCCCACGTCCATTCCGGGCCGCTGGGGCGAGCTGAGGGATCGGTTGCCGGTCACGGGGTGCCGGTCGGCGGTTCGCTTATCGCCCGTCAACTGTCGGTTCGACACGGAGCGGCCGTCTCGACCACTTCGACGAGGAGGCCCGCGCCCGGATACGCTCCCCGACGAGGTACAGACACTCCGGCCGGCCTCCGGTGTGCCGGTGATTCACCTGATCCGTACCGCCTTCGACACCGAGGGGCGGCCCGTCGAGGTCCCCGACACGGTCATGGCGGCGGACGCCTACGTGTTGTGGCCGGTGTGCTGGATGGGATGAGCAAGGCAGACAGCAATAGCGGGCGGCGCTTGCCGTTCTACTGATGGGAGGCCCCTGCGGGGAGCACTGGAGCAACGTACGCGGTCCGCCGCTCGATTGCGGCGGTGTTCCTGGCCGCTCAACTCGGGCCGTGACAGCGGTCACCGGAACCCTGACCGCCACGAAGAGTTCCGGTGCCCGAGAAGCGCGGGCTGTCAGTCGTCGTCCTCGTCGTCCGGTTCGGACTCCCGGGTGAAGGCCAGGTCGAGGACGTAGCGTTCGTCGGCGGGGCACTGGGACCAGGCGTGCTGGATCTGCTCCAGGGACCAGTCGTCGGTCATGCTTTTCAGGATCTCGTCGTAGTAGGCGGACGCCGCTTCGCGTCCGGACCACCACGCGTAGCCTTCGTACACTCCCGGGCGGGGCAGGGTCATCTGGCCAGCCGGGCCCAGAGTCAGCTGGTTGACGACGAGGATGCCGGTCTCGGACTCGATACTGACCGGAGTGTGGCCTTCGGCGTCGGCGGGGGGCTCGGGGGGCGTGTCCCAGACGCGGACGGTGACCTTTACGTCGATGTCGGGCTGGCGGCTGAGCAGGTACAGGTGGTAGCCGTTGCCGGCTACCACCTGTACCTCCGCGGCTGCCATGGCTGCCTGGTCACCGAGGTAGGCGTCGGCGTCGTAGACCTCGACGACTCGGCGGTCGGGGCTTGCGGTGACGCTGTACTCGGCGAGGAGTGCCATGAAGTGCCTCTCTGTCAGTCAGTGATCTTCAAGTAGAAGGCGTCGCCGTCCAGGACTCGGTTGGCGCTGTACATCGCCAGGATCATGTTGCCGCCGGCGTTGTTGTCCGTCCCCGTGATCAGGAGGACGGAGTACCGGTTGTCGCCGTTGGTCGGTCCTTCTCTCGTACTGGCGAAGGGGTACTCGTCGCACTTCAAGCCCGACCCGGAGTAGTCGTCCCACACCTTGTTGCGTACGACTCCTTCGGGAACTACGACGCCCTCACCATCGGGCCGAACCCTCGCCTTCGGGCACGGCGCGGCGGACCGTGAGACCCAGCGGAGCCTGGGCGACCGCTTCACTCTCTCCATCGCCTGGAACGACCAAGGCCGGTTCACCGGCCAGACACTCACCACCCCCAGCACCGAACACCCGCAGACCCACCGGACCTACGCCTATCGCAGCCATGGACACCTCACCTCCGTCACCGACCAGCACGCCGGCTCCCGCACCTTCACCCTGGACCAGGCGGGCCGCGTCACCACCGTCCAGGCAGCGGACTGGAATTCTCGGCGTCCCATGCTGTAGCGCCAGGTCTCGGGCTTGCGTGACAGCCGCGTCTTGTGCCTCAGGATGGTGCGGCCCGCTGCGCCGTATTCGTAGCGTGTGCCGTCGGCGTGGGTCAGGCGGGTGCCTGCGTATGTGCGCGTGCCACGGGTTTCGGAAACAGCCCGCTATCTCACTCAGGACCCGCTCGGACTCGACCCGGCGCCGAACCCCGTCGCCTACGTCGACAACCCGCACACCCTGTGCGACCCGATGGGACTCACGCCCTGCGACGAGGCCGACGTCACCTGGGGCGGTCGCGTCCGCTACGGCACACCCGGACCCGGCGGCCGAGCCACCGGAATGGAAGCCACCATCGAACCCGACATGACCGGAGGAAAAACCAACCCCCAGGTCAACGTGCCCGGTTACGAGAAATACAAGAAGCTCAACAAAACCCACCTGCTCGGTGCCCAGATAGGCGGCTCGAACAAGGATCCCCGCAATTTCGTCACCATGCACCGATTCGCCAACTCTCCGGTCATGCGAAAGGGCGAGGACCAGATCAGAGGCGCCGTCGACCGAGGCGAGACCATCGAATACACGGTCACACCCGTCTACCGGTCCAACGACCCGAGCGACGTCATACCCGTGGGACTCACCTTGAGCGCCTGGGGCAGCAACGGTTTCAGCTTCACCCCTACGAAGGCGGCAGCGCCGCAAACGCCGTCACTATCCTGAACGTACCCAAACCCAAGTAGGGCGCACAGAAAGGATCCCGCTTTCATGCACCCCGCCGTGGAACGGCTCTCCGAGCTCATCCCCCCAGCCACGCCACATCGCGCCCGCGACTGGGCGGCAGCGGAGCGGCAACTTGGTACGCCGCTGCCCGACGACTACAAGGAACTCGTCGAGACCTACGGAGGCGGCGTCTTCGACGAGGCCATCTGGCTTCTGGACCCCCATTGCCCCGACGAGGACTACAACCTCCGGGACCAGGCCGCGGAGCGCACCGGAATCCTCGCCCACCTGTGGCAGACCGAAGCCAGGCCGGCAGAACTCCAGCACCCCGACACACAAGTCCTGCCATGGGCCTACGTCGAGGAAAGCGGCATGTACCTCTACTGGCTACGGCAACCGGGGCAGAAGCCGAACGACTGGACGGTCATCCTCAACGAAGGCCGAGGCCCGGAATGGGAACACCACACCAGCCAGTGCGCCCCCTTCCTGCTCGCCGTCCTTACCGGGGAAGCCGAGACCGAGTACTTCCCCGACCTGCCCCTGGACAGCCACAGCTTCGACTCCAACGACGACATCCTCGAGTAGCCGCGACAGGCGTTCCCCAAGCCGCACCGCCGCGTTTGACACCCACTGTCAACCAGACGGAGCGCAGGGACCGACGGGCGCGTGACCCGTTGGAAGGAGACCGGAGAGAAGCCCGGCCCCGTCATGGTCTGGACGCCCAAGCAGAACGGCGCCCTCCTCGACGGCGTCGCCGAACACCGGCTCTACCCGATGTTCCACCTCATGGTCTTCCGCGGCACCCGACGCGGTGAGTCCTGCGGCCTGCCCTGGCGCGAGACCGACATGACCGCCGGTGTCGTCCACATCAGCGAGCAGCTCGTGGCGGCCTACTACGATGTCTGGGAGCACACCCCCAGGAGCGACAGCGGCGCCCGCACCATGCGGCTCGACAGCCACACCCACGAGCTCCTGAAGTTCTGGCGGCGGCGCCAGCAGGCCGAGCGTGCGGAGTGGGAGGAGAAGCACCGCAAGGAGCCGAAGAAGTACAGGCGTACGTCGATTCCGGCCGGGTCTTCACGTGGGAGGACGGCCGCCTGGACCACCCGGAGTACCTTTCCCAGGTCTTCAACCGGCTGATCCAGAAGCTTGGCCTGCCTCCGATCCGGCTTCACGACCTCCGCCACTGCGCCGCGACGCTTTCCCTGGCGGTCGGCGTCCACATGAAGGCCATTCAGGTCCTGCTCGGGCACCATGGTCGGCCCAGCAGAGATCGCGCCCGAAGCCGCAGGTGGGGCGTGCGGCCCACACGCAGTGTCCCAGTGTCCCCACCAGGCACGAAACGGGCCCCTCGGAGATCACTCCGAGGGGCCCGTTCGATACTTATGACCTGTTCAGACCTGGTGTCCCGGCAGGATTCGAACCTGCGACACCCGCTTTAGGAGTTCGATCTACACCCGCCCCCGGGGCCGTCGTCGGCTGGTCCGACGGTCGCCCGGGGGTGCTGCTGTATGCCGCCGGCCGGCCTTGTTGATGTCAGCGTTGGATGTCACCGAAACAGCGCCGGAACTGGGCAGACCTCCAACGGATCGTCTGGCCGGTCCGCCCACTGCCACCATGTGTGCCGATCCGCGTATCGCCACAACGCCCGGCAGGTCCGTCGGCCGTCGTCGTCCCGCCCGGCAAGTACCAGGCCGCCAGACTCCATAGGCCGGCGGCACTCTGGACAGGCCGGGACGTCGTTGGTCATGGGGCGCACCCTAACTGAGTGGCCTCTTCGTCCCGAAGCAACTTCGGTGAGGCCAGGGGTGCACCGCTTGTCGATGTCGGGGAACTCCACCGCGCCTATTCTTCTGCCTCACACGCTAAAGACTGTGGTGGTTCGCGATGTTGCCGAGGTTGGCACTCCGCTCAACGGAAACACCCCGTTGATGTCCGCTCGACCGGCGAGAGATCCTTACCCCACGGGTCCCTGCCGTGCCGCACCACGAACCGTGCGTCCATCCTGCCGCTCCGTCGCGTCGCGACCGCAGTTCCCCGCTCTCGCCGCCTCAGGCCTCGTTTGCCTCCTGACTTGGGCGAACGCTGCCGAGGTCCACCATCTCGGCGGCGATCACGGCAAGGGTGTCCTGGAGTCGGCGGACGGCATCCTCCGCCTCCCTGTATTCCTCAGGACTGGGGAGGACAGTGCCGAAGCTGCCGCCATGGTCGGCTGGCAAGGCGCGCCGGCGCAGGACCGGTTCGAGCGCGTTGAGAGCGCCGGAGAGAAACCAGGCCAGACGGCCGTGAGTACGCGCGAGGGAGATGGCCAGGACGGCGAGAGTTTCCCGCAGGTGTTCGAGCCGCTTGATCTGCGGCAAGGCCTCCTGGACGTTCGGCGGGCCGACAGCGTCGCGCAGGCCGGCTTCGGTCTCAAGGGTGAGTGCGCGGTCGCTCGGCTGCAGTTTCCACACCTGGCCTTGGATCTGCTGCTCAGCTTCCTCGGCTAGCACTGCGATGATCCTGCGCATGTCCATGCAGATCATCCTAAGGAACGGGCTTAGGCGTGGTGTTACCTCTCGATGCGAACTATGGGCGGGGCGTTCGCTGAGATCTACCAGGCACCTCAGTTGGGTGCTTAAGCCCGGTGGCGGGCGTCCGGAGACGCGGAGGTTGCTGTACTGGACGGGACAGCATGACGGCTGGCGCTTGCGCGATCATGAGCACATGGACTCGTGGACGATCAAACACTTCTCCCAGGCCAACCCGGCGGGAACCGGGCAGGATGACGTGCCTGCGCTGCTCCGTAGAGTCGCAGACTCCATCGAACGCCGCGGCTCGATTCAAGTTCAGGATCTCGTCATGCATACGGAGATCACTGCGGACGGCCCTTGGCCGAGCCTCACGGTGTACTTCCACGACGCCGCAGACTGATCGGGACTTCCCCCGGAGCGCTTTGCACTTCGTCCCTATCAGGTCGATCACATTACCCCTGGGGCTGGACCGATCCCAGCCTGACGACGGTCTACCGTCCGCTGAGGTCCGCTCCCAGCATGTGGGACTTGCCGGTGCCAAAGTCGCCGATCAGGCAGAGCGGCTGGCGCTTCTTGATCCACTCGCAGCTGGCCGGGGTGTGGATGGTGGCCGGGTCGATGTTCGGGTTGGCGTCGAAGCCGAAGGTCCGCAGCGACTTCTCCCGCGGGAAGCCCGCAGCCTTGATCCGCCTCTCCGACCTGCGGCGGGCCCGGTCGTCGCACTCGGCCATCAGCAGCTCGGCAAGGAAGCCGCGGTAGGTCATCTGGTCCTTCATCGCCCGGTCGGCGATCTCGGGGAACTCGGGGAACTTGTTGCGAATGCTCGGCAGCCGCAGCATGCGGCAGGCGGAGTCGATGGCGGCGTCGGCGGCCTGCTCGGTCAAGCCGCACTGGCGGGGCAGCGTCACTGTGCTTCTCCCTCTCGGTGGTCACCGCCGCTGACGCGACGACGTCGGAGCAACTGGTCATAGGGGACACCGAAGGCAGCGGCCTGGTGTCCGGCGGGAGATGAGACAGCTTCCACTCATGCAGGGACGTCACGTTCGCCGGCGGTTTGCCGAACGACGGCTGGCCTGCCGGGACGGGTTCGGTCTCGGCCTGGGCAGCCTTGCGGGCCTCGAGTGCGACTGCGTCAGCGGTCATCGCCCCGGCCCGCAGGGCTGCGGCCAGGCCAGCGACGATGTGCTCATGCGGGGACCGGGGTGACACGCATCTTGGACTGGACCGGCTGCACGCCTTGCGGTTCCTCCCGCATGCCGACACCGACTGGCGCCGGCCGGGCCCCGCCGAGGTGTGGGCCCCGATGGGCCGCCGATGCTGCGTAACCTCGGCCGCGACACGGTCATCGTCACGGGAACGCTTACCAACTACTGCTGCGGCACCACGGCCCGGCAGGCATACGAACGCGGCTACAAGGTCGTCTTCGGCTCCGACGTCACGGCAACCGACGACGAGTCCCGGCAAGAACCTGAACTCGCAGTCTCGCGCAAGGGGTTCGCCCTCGTGCTGAGCGCAGAAGAGATCACCAACCGGCTGACCTCAGTCACCCCGGCACGAGAGGACCAGTAGCGGGCGAACGTTGCCTGATGCGGCACTAGTGGTCTGCGACTCATCCCCGGTTGACCTGCCCAGCCACCGCCACCCACCACCCTCCCCAGCTCCCATCCCGTCTGCCGTCGACCCACACACCGGGGAGCGGGCGTGGTCCATGGCGTCCAGGTGGAGCGCGCCACTGCACGAAAGGCCTGGACGCCAGGGGCCGCGTCTGCTCGGCTTTGCCTGGGTCGACGGCAGACGGGATGGGAGCTCCCCGCGCACGCCGCACTCGGCCGGCACTCGCGAACGGCGCCCTCTCCGGACGAGACGCTCGACTTCCTCGCTGCCTCCCGCAAGGACTCGTTGTACGCGGCCTTTGTGCTCGCCATTGCCATGGGCCTCCGCCGGGGAGAGGTCGTCGGTCTTCGGTGGTCGGACCTCGACCTCGACAACCGGGTCCTCTACGTCCGCCACCAGGTCCAGCGCCGCCGTGGCGTCCTGTACGACGACGATCCCAAGAGCCGCCGTCGCCGTGCCGTCCCGCTGCCCGCCCTCTGCATCGCGCCCCTTCGCTGGCATCGCATGCGGCAGGCAGCAACTCGGGCCAAGGCGGGGGAGAGGCGGCAGGACTCGGACTACGTCTTCGCCACCCGCACCGGCCGCCCCGTCGAGCCGTGCAACCTCTACCGCTCCTTCACCCGCGTCGCCGAGTCCGCCGGTCTCCGCGTCATCCGGCTGCACGACGCCCAGCACGGCACGGTCACCCTCCTCACGGCGGCGGGGGTCGCGCCCCGCGTCGTGACGGAGACCCTGGGCCACTCTCAGATCAGCATCACCATGGACGTGTACACCCACGTCGTCCAGGACACGCAGCGCGAGGCCATGAGCCACATGGACCGGCTGCTCAGGAGGCGTCGCGGTCGTCAGTGACCGACCACGTTGATGTCAGAAGTAGATGTCAAAGGCCCCGGACCATGATCGGTCCGGGGCCTTTTGCCTGGTGCCCCCGGCAGGATTCGAACCTGCGACACCCGCTTTAGGAGTGAGATCGAATCCTTGCCGGGCGGTGCTCGACGCTGCCGCGGGGTGCTGTTTTGCCTGATCAGCGCCCCGCGTCCTTGTGCTCAATCCCGCTCGTTGACACCTCGTGCCGGACTGTCCGCTCACGCATCGCTCACGCGCCCGGGGATTTACAAGGAGCTGGTTAGCCGCGCTGACGCAACTGTTGGACTACCGGCACCACAGCCAAGCAGAGTAGTGCGGTTCCTCCGAACGCTGCACCTGCCGAGAGCAGAGCCCCGGAAGCTGGGGTGCCGTCGAGGACCTTGAGGAATCCGACGCATACCGCGACAAGGGCAGAGAACAGCACCATGACCAGCAGCCAGGGAATCCAAGCATTGTTCGTGGGCTCGGAGGCCGACGTTGGGGGAGGGATTGTCGGAGCGGACGATTGGTGCCGGACGTTCACAGCGACGCTTCTTTCTCGAATCGGCGGCGAGGGAAGGTGCCAGGGCTGGGTTCGGTAGACGGGCCCAGCAGTGCAGCGGCCAGGACGGTGCGGGTGCGCCGCACTGAGGCAGCGACGGCCAGATGCGCGCGGTCCAGCTCGTCAAGGCCGTTCAGCGCGGCCACGATTTCCTGCTGCTCGGCCAGCTCCGGCAGCGGAATCCGCATCGACCCGAGGGATTCGGACCGGAGCGACGGTGCAGCGGTGGCGGCGGCCCGGTCCCGCATCCAGGCGACGGACTCGTCCAGACACATGTAGTGGAGCAGGTACTCCGGCAGCAGCCGGTCCTCCTGCTCCTCGGGCACACGGAGCCGGATGACATTGGGGCTCATCAGCCAGCCTGCCTGATGCTGTTGCACCAGTGCTGGCGGAACGATCGCACCGGAGCGGACACACACGATGTCCTTGTGCCGTAGCTCGAAGTTCCTCAGCCGGCGGGCCGTCTCCTCTGTCACCCGCTCGTCCGCATCGTCACTGATACGCCGGTCTTTCAGATGCCGTGGGAAGACCACGGGAACCGGGCCGTGGGTGCTGCGCTGCTTCTTGCCGAGCTTGGAATAGGACGGTCCGGCCTGGATCTCGCACAGTGAGTCGAGGCTGGCCATCGAGGCCGGCTGGTCCCTCCGGAGCAGCGGTCCATGGTCCCCGACGTACGGGAGCTGAGCGGCGGCGTCCTGTATGCCCCTCAGGTGCTCTTCGGCGTCGCTCAGCCGCTCCCGGGCGGACACGAGCTCCTGCTCGATGCCGCGCTCCTCATCGCTCCGGCGTTCGACATGGTCAAGAGGGTTGAGCGAGTAGTCGCTGCGCCGCAGTTCTTCCGGGGATACCAGGGCGGCGGGCACGTAAGGCTTCGCGGTCGTCGTCCCCAGGGGAGATGTAGCCCCTACCGCGTTCCTGTGAGCGCGGTAGGCGTCGAGAAGAACTTCGGCGTCCAGGGCGCTGAGGACCCGACGCGATCCGTTCTTCGCTCCCATGCGCCGTGCGTCGAGGAACAATGTGCCATCGCATGGGTTGTCGGGGTGGCGCAGTATCCACACCGAGACCGGTACGGCGGTGCGGGTGAACAACTGGGCCGGCAGGGCGATGACACAGTCGACGACGCCGCTCTCCACCAGATTCCGCCGGATGACTCGCTCGGCCTTGTGACCGGAGTTGCCTGATTTGTTGGGCATGATGATCGCGGCTCGGCCCCGCTTGCGCAGCTTGGCCAGGCAGTGCTGGACCCAGGCAAGGTTGTCGTTGTCGAGCGGCGGAGCCCCGTACGCCCACTGCCCCTCGTGGCGCTCTTCGCGGCCGGGGTCGCTCATGTTGAACGGCGGGTTGGTGAGCACGATGTCGAACGATTCCAGCGGGGCCCGTCCCGGGCCGTCGTGCCAGGGAGCTGCGCGCTTGAGGTCGAGAGCTGGGGGGACACCATGAAGAAGGAGATTCATGGTCGCCAGTCGCCAGGTGTCGGCGCGCCGGGTCTCGCCGTACGTGCGCAGCGTGTCCTTGCGTGGCAGACCGTCCTTGTCCACGGCGCAGGCGGCCATGGCCTCGATGAGGAACCCGCCGTCACGGGCGTAGGGGTCGTAGACGGACTCCGGTTCCCCGGGACCGAACTCTGAGCAGGCCAGCCGCGTCATCAGCCGGACCACAGGGCGAGGAGTGAAGAACTCGCCGCTGCCCAGCGCGGCTCGTTGCTCATACTCGTCGAGGATGAGCCCGAACACGTCCTCGGTGAGGCGGCTCATCGCGTCCACGACGTTGCGAAGGTCACGAGCGGTCCGCGGCTCCAGGCGCTCCAACGCCTCCTGCATGCTCGAATGGACGCCGAGGCCACGCATGTCCTCGTCCGCCGCGCGGCCGACGTCCCGAAGTAACTGAGCTGCATCGTCAAGACTGTTGAGGGCGCGGGCGCGGGCGGCCAATGTCTCGAAGCGGTCCGCGGCGGCGCCGCGCAGGTAGTGGAGGCAGAGCAGCAGGTTCAGATAGTCGAGCACGCTGGCCGCGCCCCGTACCCGGTCGACGAGGCTGCCCATGAGATCGGTTACGATCCGCCGGTTCTCGGGGCGGGGTTCATCGACAGCGCCGGTCGGCATGCGGTATGGCGACCCGGTGCCGAGACGGTGCTTTGTCGCGCCGGCTGGGGGCTCCCCGACTTCTTCCCCCTTCCGGGCACGAGTCCCGTAGGTGGTGCCGACGGGCTCTCCTGAGGTGAGCCGCCCGGACGGCACCGGCCGCCGGTCCAGCCAGTCCATGATTTCCGACCGTCGGAAGTAGTCCTGTCCGTTGGAGCGCCGCGGCGAGGGGAAGTCGGTCTCCTGTCTTTCCCAGGCTGTTACGGTCGGTCGGCTTACGCCTGCGAGCGTGGCAATCTGCGCTCGTCCGAGCAGCGGATCCTCACTGGTTGGCGGATACGACATGAGCGTAGGCCCCCTTCAACTGCGCCATGGGCAGTGGTCGATGAAGAGTGAGCCTAGAGGCGCACGACTCTGCGAGCCAACTGCGCACTTGGAGTGCGCAATCGTCTTGGGTTGTCAGAACCAGGGTTTCGTGAGGTGTCGGCCCTTTGGTTACCGCTACGGTCACCGTCTCGGAGAACGTGACCGCCGCGTAGCTGTCCTGAAGGGGGTGTTGGGGCCATCCTGCTCGCTCGCGCGACGCGTGGCGGGGTCCGTCAGGCCCCTCGCCGGACGAACTGTCCTTCGGTCGGTGCCAGGCCCCTGGGGATCAACTTCGGGGATACTCCACCACTCCTCGATCACCATCATGGCCGACACGCCGCAGCCAGGCTTGTACCGCGCGTCTCTTCTGTGCATCTGGTCTACTGCCGGCGATGGTAGACTGTGAGAAAGTTGGAAAGTTGGAGAGTCGCAATTTAGCTAAATCCTGGGTAGCCTGAGTAGCGAAGGAGACATGGAAGGTGAGAGTGGGAGGTCATCCATGGCTGCGGCTACGTTCCAGGCCAGCGTGCGCGACAAGGGGCAGCTGACGCTGCCTGCGGCCGTACGCGAGGCGCTGGGGGTCTCCCCAGGCGACGAGCTTGAGTTCGAGATCAACGACGCCGGCATCGTCGAGGTTCACGGGCTGAGGAAGATCCGCACCGATCAGGCGTGGTTCTGGGCGGAGCGGTGGCAGGCGGGCGAGCGTGAGGCCAGCGAAGACATCGCGGCTGGGCGTACAACCCGTCACGAGGACGTGGACGGCATGTTCGCGCACCTCGACAAGGAGAGCTGACCCCGACCCACCTGGAGACCCTATTGCCGACTTTCGCGACGACTGCCCGCTTCGACCGCGACTTCAAGAAGCTCCTTCCGCAGGAGCGAGAGCGGTTTGAAGACACCGTCCGGAACAAGTTCGTACCGGATGTTGCGACTGGGCAGTTTCGGCCCGGCCTCCGGGTCAAGCCGGTCCAGGGAGTCAGGCTCCCTGACGGCGAGCGTCCCATCATGGAAATGACCTGGGCGCCTGACGGGCGCGCCACCTGGCAGTACGGAGATGAACTCCGCGAAGGTGAGCCGCACGTTATCTGGCGCCGGGTCGGTGGACACGAGATCTTCGATCCCGGTCCCGCCTGAGGAGCCGAGAGCGGCCCACCTGGTACACGTGGTGGGCCGCCCTCGTGTCGCCCCGCCGGGGTTCGTGTTGCCGAACGTCATGGCGGGGTCTTCAAAAACGAAGCTGCAATCGCGGCGGTAGCCCGCTCGTACCGCGCACCCGTGCCACCTCGGAGAACACCACCGCTTCCGAAGCGGTGTCCGAGTTCCATAGCACGGAGATGCCCGACTCGGAGTTCGAGTCGGATGATGCTGATTCGTTGGAAAATGATTGGGAGATCAACTCCCCGTCCGCTCACGCAAACGGCCCCGGACGAGGCGTCCGGGGCCGGGTAGAAGCCCTCCCTGGGGAAGAAACCCCAGGTCAGAGCCGTAATACGTTGTGCCCCCGGCAGGATTCGAACCTGCGACACCCGCTTTAGGAGAGCGGTGCTCTATCCCCTGAGCTACGAAGGCGGGGTGGTGCGCGGCTGTAAACCGTAGGCGTCAGCGTACCGGATTCCGCTGGTGGGGTGTGGGGGTGTCAGGACAGTGGGATCCGGGTGAAGCGGGTGGCGGTGTGGAGGTCGGTCTGGATGGCGTTCGCCGTGGTGCGCAGGGCGGGGAGGAAGTCCGTCACGCAGTCGTCCAGGGTGCGGCGGGCGGCGTGGGTGGCGACGTTCAGGGCTGCGATCGGGCGGCCTGCCCGGTCTCGTACCGGTACCGCGATCGAGCGCAGGCCCGACTCCAGTTCCTCGTCCGCCAGGGCGTACCCGGGCGGGGCGTCCGGGGTGAGCAGGGCTCGGCCGAGTGCGGTGTGCGTGGCGGGGAGGCGGGTGCCGACCGTGATGTCCACGGTGAGGACCCTGCTGGTGGCCGCCACCGCGATGTACTGGATCTCCTCCGGGGCGCTTCCCGGGACCGAGACCGCCAGTGCCGTCGGCTCGTTCAGGTGGTCCGCGAGGGCGCGCAGGTGCGGGGCCACCAGGCGGGCCAGGGTCGTGCGGGAGAGGGGCGGGTAGCCCAGGGACAGTACCCGGGGGGTGAGGGCGAAGGTGCGGTCCTGTGCCGTCACGAGGCCCAGGTGCTCGTACGTGATCAGGGCGCGGCGGGCCGTCGCCCTCGCCAGGCCCGTCGCCTTGGCCACGTCCGTCAGGGTCAGGACCGAGCGGCCCTCGCCGAAGGCCGTGAGGACCGTCAGGCCCCTGGCGAGGGACTCCACGAAGTCGCGGCCCAGTTCGTGCTTGGACGCGGTGGTCCAGGTCGCCAGGTCGGCGGGGGGCGGGCCGGGCTCCGGGGGGCGCGCCTCGCGCAGTTCCCGTTCCATCGCTGTGACCGCCGTGCGCAGGCGGGGGAGGAGGGTGTCGCGCAGGTCCGCCGCGGTGTGACGGCTCGTATGGCTCACCACGCTGGCCACGCACGCCGGCCGGCCGGAGGCCGGGTCGCGGACGGGCACGGACACCGCCACCAGGCCCGGTTCGATCAGCTGGTCGTCCAGGGCCCAGCCGTCCTGGCGGGCCCGTTCCGCCCGGGACACGAAGTCGTCCTGACCGCCGGGACCCCTGGGCGGTACGGCCGGGAAACCCGCGTCGGTGGGATCCGCCGTGCGCCGGGCGCGCCATGCCGTCCACTCCGGCTCGGTCCACTGAGCCGCGAACAACGGGCCGGGTGCGGTGCGTTCGGCCGGCAGCAGGTCGCCGATGCGGAAGCTGACGGACAGGGCTCGGCGGCGGGTGGCCTGGTGGATGAAACGGATGCCGTCCCCGTCGGCGACCGCCAGGGACACGGACTCGTCCAGTTCGTCCGCCAGCGCGTCGGCGTGTGCGTCGAGCAGGGCGGGGAGGCGGAGGGCGGCCAGGTAGGCGTTGCCCAGTTCCATCACCCGGGGCGTGAGCACCGCGTCCCGGCCGTCCAGACGGACGTACCCCGTGCGCGCCAGGGTCGCCGTGATCCGGTCGACCGTGGAACGGGCCAGGCCGGTGCGCCGTTCCAGCGCGCTCGCGCTCAGCGTCCCGCCCGCCCCGGTCAGCGCCTCCAGCACCGCGACACCCCGGATCAGCGGGGCGACCGCCTCGGCGGGCGGCTGCGCTTCGTTCCCCGCGGAGCAGGAGGACGGAGGAAGAGGGGACGAGGAGTGCGGGGAGGGCGGGGAGGGCGGGGAGGGCGGGGAGGGCAGGGGGGTGGCGGCGGTCATCGGCTCTCCGGTACGGCCGGCCGGCGGGGGGCGGCGCAGGCCTCGTTCAGGGCACGCCTACCGTAAACCGTGGTCCCTTGGGCTGGGACGAGCCAGGAGGTGGCGTGCGGGGTCGGGCCCAGGAGGTGGGGCCCACGATCCTGCCTACCCCCGGATCACCCGCACCCGGTACCCCCCGTCCCCCTCCACCCCCTCCACCCGTACCTCGATCTTGTGTCGTGGGTCCTTGAAGGTTTCGCCCGGGCCGAACGGGGCGTCGGATAGTTCCGCCTGGACGTTGGGGCTGCGGGTGCAGCCGCCGCTGTCGCGGTGGGCGTCATAGACCTTGATGGGCCCGCGGCCGGTGTCGACGTTCGCGTCGACCTTGTAGATCAGGACGCCGGGGCGGCAGACCTCCTCGTCGTTGCCGCCTTTGGCGCGCACTTCCAGGGCGTAGCCGGTGCGGGCGTCGACGGGGACGAAGACGAGTTTGCGGCCGCCGGTGCGGGCCAGCGGGGTGAGGGTGTAGTCGGCGGTGCCCCGGGCCGCCGCACAGCTGACCTGGTCCGCGTCCAGCCAGCCCAGCTTCCACTTGTGCCAGGCGAGCAGGTCGTTGTCGGCGCCCCAGTCCTCGCTCATGATGTCCCAGTGCCCCACCGCTCCTCCGCCCTCCTGGGTGTAGAGGTCGGGCAGGCCGAAGACATGGCCGTTCTCGTGGGGGAGGACCCGGTAGCCGGTGCGGGCGTAGGAGCCGGAGCCGTCGTCCTGGCGGGAGTACACGAAGGACGCGTTGGCGACCGGGACGCCGTCGGCGACGGGGGCGTCGCCGTTGCCCGCGAAGGTCACCGACAGGACGGTGTCCAGGGCGGACGGGCCGGCGTTCGGGGTGACCAGCACGTTCAGGAGGTCGTACGACCGGAAGTCCACGTCCGGGTCGGCGGCGGCCACGATGTCCTGGACCAGCTGCCGGTAGCCGGGGTCGAAGGGGGCGCCCCGCTCTATCCCGTAGGCCTTGAACGGCTTGGGCATCCGCAGCCAGTGGTCTACGGGCGCCTCGGGCCGGTAGTCGAGCTTGCCGTAGGAAGCCGTGCGGAACCATTCCTGGGTCTGCGGGAAGAACTCGGCGTAGCGGTCGAGCGCGCTGCCCTGGCCGGGCGCGTCGGGGAAGTCGACCATCAGGGTCAGGGCGTGCACGGTGCCGGTGGAGCGGGAGTAGCCGCCGGGGGTCGGGATGCCCTCGGTCATCTGGACGTTGTGACCGCCGCTGAGCAGGCAGGGGCTGTAGGCGGCGGAGCGGGCCAGGGCGAACGGGCCGGCCCCGGCCGGTGTGGGGGCCGTCGTCAGGTGCCCGGTGCCCGCCGAGGTGCCGACCACGAGGAGCAGTGCGGTGAGGGCGGCGAGGCAGACCGCACGGCGGTGGCGGCGTATGCGGTCGGCCGCGGGTATTCGGCGGTTCGAAGAGGTCCGGTGGTTCGCGGGTGTTCGGCGGTCCGTGGAGGTCCGGGGGTTCGCGGGTGCTCGGTGGTCCGTGGAGGTCCGCGGGTCCGTGGAGGTCCGGTGGTCCGTGGAGGTCCGGGGGTCCGTCGAGGCCCGGAGATCCGCGGAGGTCTGGCGTTTCGCGGAGGTTCGGGGGTCTCTGGGGGGCCGGGGGTCTCTGGAGGGCCGGTGGTCCGTGGGGGTTCGGCGGTCCCTGGCTGGCTCGCGGTCCGCGGATATCCCGGCGCCCGTGGGCGTCCCGCCGTTGGTGGCCCCCCGGCGGCCCTTGGGAAGCCGCAGGCGGCGGTGGGCGGGTCCTCGGCGGTGCGTGGGGGTGCTGCGGCTCACGGGGTTACGGCGGCCGGGCTGCTGCGGCTGCATGCATGGACCTTTCGCGCCACGGCAGCCGCCGGTGTCAGGCTGCACCCTTTCGATCACCCTGTGACGACGGGGGTGGGGGCGCGCGCTGTAGAGGCCGATCGTGGGATTTCCGCGGGCATGCGGGTGTGACTCAGATCACAGTGATTGTGTCGAGGGTGGGGAAATAACCGGGGACCGTCTCCCCGTTTAGACCTGTGTCCGAGCGAAACGGGGAGCCGGTCCCCGGATCGTTCGACAGTCAGACCCACCGACCGATCGAACTGGACAGGAGTGCGCCGTGCAGACCGCGACCGCCACCCCCGCCGTGCGCAAGGCGCCCCGGCCCCGCGCCGACGCCCTGCGCAACCGGGAGCGGATCGTCACCGCCGCCCGCGAGATGTTCACCGAGCACGGCCATGAGGTGCCCCTCGACGAGATCGCCCGCCGGGCCGGCGTCGGCAACGCCACCCTGTACCGCAACTTCCCCGACCGCGACGCGCTCGTCCGTGAGGTCGTCTGCTCCGTGATGGACCGGACGTCGGAGGCGGCCGAGCTGGCGCTCGCGGAGACCGGCGACGCCTTCGGGGCGCTGGAGCGGTTCGTGCACACGTCCGCCGACGAGCGGGTCAGCGCGCTGTGCCCGATGGTCTCCAGCACCTTCGACAAGAACCACCCCGATCTCGAAGCGGCGCGTGAGCGGTGCGAGCACCTCATCGGGCAGCTCATGGACCGCGCCAAGGCGGCAGGGCAGCTCCGTCCGGACGTGGGTGTCGGCGATGTGATGATCGCCGTGGCCCAGCTCAGCCGGCCGCCGGCCGGTACCGGCTGCCTGATCAACGACCGCTTCGTCCACCGTCATCTTCAGCTGTTCCTGGACGGGCTGCGGGCCCCTGCCCGCTCCGATCTGCCGGGCACGGCCGTGACCATGGAGGACCTGCGCCAGGCCTGACCCAGCCGCGAAAACCGTCCGACAGCCCATCAGTACGAAGCCGATCAGTCCGTCCGTCGATCAGTCCGTCCGCCGATCAGTACGAAGCCGATCAGTCCGACAGCCGATTAGTCCGGGGCCGCCGACAGGTCCCCTCTTTCACGCATCCCTCGTCGACGCGTCCGTATTCCACGCGTCCTCCTTCACGCAGCACGTTTCCACGCAGCACTTCTTCCGTCACGAACTCCCGACTTCCCGTCACGAAGTCACGAAGTCACGAAGTGGGTACCCCCATGTCTCAAACAGCCGCCAAGGCTCCCGGCGCACCGGCCCCGTCCGGTGACGCCAACCGCTGGAAAGCGCTCGTCTTCATCGCGCTCGCCCAGCTGATGGTCGTCCTCGACGCCACCATCGTGAACATCGCACTGCCCTCCGCCCAGACCGACCTGGGCATCTCCGACGGCAACCGGCAGTGGGTCGTCACGGCCTACGCCCTCGCCTTCGGCGGTCTGCTCCTCTTCGGCGGCCGCATCGCCGACCTGTGGGGTCGCAAGCGGGCCTTCGTCATAGGCCTGACCGGCTTCGCCGCGGCCTCCGCGCTGGGCGGCGCCGCGACCTCCGGCGCGATGATGTTCGGCGCCCGTGCCCTCCAGGGCGTCTTCGGCGCCATGCTCGCCCCGGCCGCGCTGTCCCTGCTCGCCGTGATGTTCACGGACGCCAAGGAGCGTGCCAAGGCGTTCGGTATCTACGGTGCGATCGCCGGTGGCGGCGGCGCCGTCGGCTTCATCCTCGGCGGTGTGCTCACCGAGTACCTGGACTGGCGCTGGACGTTCTTCGTGAACATCCCGTTCGCCATCGTGGCCGCGCTCGGCGCGTACTTCGTCATCCGTGAGCCGGAGGGCGGCCGCAACCGCAACCCGCTCGACATCCCCGGCGTGCTGCTGTCCACCCTCGGCCTGGTCTCCCTGGTCTACGGCTTCACCCGCGCCGAGTCCGACGGCTGGGGCGACGCCACCACCATCGGCCTGTTCGTCGCCGCCGCGGTACTGCTGATCGCGTTCGTCGTCACCGAGGCCCGCGTCAAGGCCCCGCTGCTGCCGCTGCGCGTGGTCACCGACCGCAACCGCGGCGGTATCTACCTCTCCCTCGGTATCGCGATCATCGCGATGTTCGGCACCTTCCTCTTCCTGACCTACTACCTCCAGGCCATCAAGGGCTTCTCGCCGATCCAGACCGGCTTCGCCTTCCTGCCGATGGTCGCGGGCATGATGGTCGGCTCCACCCAGATCGGCACCCGGCTGATGACCCGGGTCCCGGCCCGGATGCTGATGGGCCCGGGCTTCCTGGTCGCCTCGCTCGGCATGCTGCTGATGACCCGGCTGGAGATCGGCTCGTCGTACGCCTCGACGGTCCTGCCGGCGGTGCTGCTGCTCGGCCTCGGCATGGGTACGGCGTTCATGCCGGCCATGTCCCTGGCCACGCTCGGCGTCGAGCCGCGGGACGCCGGTGTCGCCTCCGCGATGGTCAACACCTCGCAGCAGGTGGGCGGCGCCATCGGCACCGCCCTGCTGAACACGATCGCCGCGTCCGCGACGACGTCGTACATCAAGGACCACATCGCCACCGCGACCTCCAAGCCGCAGCAGCAGCTGGTCCAGATGCAGGGCGCGGTGCACGGCTACACCAACGCCATCTGGTTCGCCGTCGGCATGCTGGTGCTGGCCGCGGTCATCGTGGTGACCCTGGTCAACGCCGGCAAGCCGGAAGCAACTCCCGTGGCCTCCGGGGACGGCGCGGCTGACGACGTGGCGATCCCGGTGGTCGCCCACTGAGACCACCGTTCGGGGTACCCCCGCGGGCCTGTCCGGCTCCTCGGCGGAGCGGCTCCTCGGCGGAGCGGCTCCGCAGCGGAGCGGCTCCTCAGCGGAGCCAGGGCAGGTCCGCGCCCGCATCGCTGGGCTGCAGGCCCTCGGCGACGATCTGCATGATCTCGCCGAGGGCCTGCTGCTGTTCCGGGGTCAGCCGTTCGAACAGCGCCTGCCGTACGGCGGTCACGTGGCCCGGCGCGGTCCGCCGCAGCACCTCGGCGCCCTCGTCGGTCAGCACGGCGAACTGGCCGCGCTTGTCGGAGGGGCAGTCCTCCCGCCTGACCCAGCCGTTCTTCTCCAGGCGGGCCACGGCGTGCGACAGCCGGGACCGGGTGATCTTCGCGTTCCTCGCCAGCTCGGTCATCCGCAGCCGCCCGTCGGGCGCCTCGGCGAGGCCGACGAGCAGGCCGTAGTAGATGTGCGGCATCCCCGCGTCCCGTTGGAGCTGGCGGTCCAGATGGTCCTCCAGCAGGGTCGAGGCATGCAGGTACGAGCGCCAGACGCGCTGTTCGTCGGCGGTGAGCCAGCGGTCCTGCGTGGCGGCGGAGTCGAAGGATGCCCTATTCATGTATCCCACTCTACGAGGCCTCTCCTTGAAAATTAAACAAGTCCGGCGTAAGGTGTCGGGTGTAAAGCTTGAGAGTTAAAACATCGGGTCCGGCAAAGGCCCGGAGGGAGTCGCCGTCATGTCCGCCGCCGCCCCGGAGCGATCCGCCGCCTCCCAGGAGCGCATGCCCGCGCTCTACCTGAGCCACGGCGCGCCGCCGCTCGCCGACGACCCGGTCTGGCCGGGCGAGCTGGCCGCGTGGAGCGCCGACCTGCCCCGCCCGAAGGCGATCCTGATGGTCTCCGCGCACTGGGAGGAGGCCCCTCTCGCCCTCGGTGCCGTGCGGACCGTCCCGCTCGTCTACGACTTCTGGGGCTTCCCCGAGCACTACTACAAGGTGCAGTACGCCGCCCCCGGCGCACCGGAGCTGGCCGAGAGCGTGCGCAAGCTGCTGCGCGCCCCCGGCATCCCCGTGCAGGACATCCCGGACCGCGGTCTGGACCACGGCGCCTACGTTCCCCTGGTGGAGATGTTCCCGGCCGCCGACATCCCCGTCCTGCAGATCTCCATGCCCACCCTCGACCCGGTCCGGCTGATGGAGATAGGCCGCCGGCTCGCCCCGCTGCGCGACGAGGGCGTGCTGATCGTCGGCTCCGGCTTCTTCACCCACAACCTCGCCGCCCTGCGCCACGCCGGGGGCGGTGTGCCGACCTGGTCCTCCGAGTTCGACGACTGGGGCCGCCGGGCGCTGGAGCACCGCGACTGGGACGCGTTGCTGGACTTCCTGGACAAGGCCCCGGCCGGCCGCTACGCCCATCCGCGCACCGAACACTTCGCCCCGCTCTTCGTCACCATGGGCGCGGCGGACGCCGGCGGCGGTCTCGACGCGCAGAAGTCGGTGATCGACGGGTTCTGGATGGGGATGGCGAAGCGGTCGGTGCAGTTCGGGTGACGCGCGGCGGGGCAGCCGTGACGGGCGCTCGCGCTTAGCGGCGCGGTTGTGGCGGGCGCTCGCGCGTAGGGGGCGCTCGTGCGTGCGGCGGTCAGAGCGGGCGCTCGTACCAGGCGACGTCCCAGTAGCGGCCGAACTTGCGGCCCACCTCGCGGTACGTGCCGACGTACCCGAAGCCGAAGCGCTCGTGCAGCCGGGTGGACGCCTCGTTCGGCTGTGCGATGCCCGCGTAGGCGCGGTGCAGGTCCTGGCCGGCGAGCGCCTCGAAGAGGGCCTCGTAGAGAAGGGTGCCGACACCGCGTCGGCCGGCGTGCGGGGCGACGTAGACGGTGGTCTCCACCGAGGTCGCGTAGGCCGGTTTCGCTCGGTAGGGACTGGATGTGGCGTACCCGAGAATCTCCTGTGAGTCCGCCGCCACGGCAACCATCAGGCGGTACGGGCCGTCTTCCGGGTGGGAGAGCAGCCACGGCCGACGCTCTTCCGGAGTGAAGGCCACCGTGTCGAATGTGATGGGCGTCTCACGGACGTAGTGGTTGTAGATCTCGGTGAGGGCTGCGAGGTCCCCCTCGCTCCCCGGCCTGACCTGCACCTCTGTGCGTTCCGACGGCATCCGGTCTCCTCACGGGGGCGGGCAGGATACTGCATGATCAGAAATTCGGGGTGCGTGGTGGGAATTCTGTCCGGATTCCAGTCGTTGTTTCCATCAGATGCAGGGCACTCGGCGAGAGTCCGAGGAGTTCCAGGAGTGGAGTTCCCCAGGGCGTCGAGTCGAGGACCCGGCAGCTGAAGGACCGACAGGACCACCCGCCCGCCCACCATCGCAAGGGAGCACGCATGGCAACCCGTGCCGTCGCCCGTCGTAAGACCGCCACTGGCGAGGCGGCCGACTCGGCAAGCAGTGTTCGCGCCCGTGCCGTTCGCGGCCACGGCGGCGAGATAGCCGACCGTGACCTGGTCGGCATGTACCTCGACGAGATCGCGCGCACACCGCTGCTCGATGCCGCCAAGGAAGTCGAGCTGTCCCAGGACATAGAGGCGGGTGTGTTCGCGCGGCAGGTCCTCGACGGCGAGGAGGAGTCCGCTTCGGACGCCACCCGTGAGGAGCTGGAGGCGCTCGTCGCCGCCGGCGAGCGGGCGAAGGACATCTTCATCCGCTCCAACCTCCGCCTTGTCGTGGCCGTCGCGCGGCGCTACCCGCGCAGCGGCCTGCCCCTCCTCGACCTGATCCAGGAGGGCAACGCCGGCCTGGTGCGCGCCGTCGAGAAGTTCGACTACCGCAAGGGCTTCAAGTTCTCGACCTACGCTACCTGGTGGATCCGGCAGGCCATCACCCGCTCCATCGCGGACCAGTCCCGGACCATCCGGCTCCCCGTCCACCTGGTGGAGGAGCTGGGCCGGATCCGCCGTGTCCAGCGCGAGTTCAACCGGGAGAACGGTCGCGACCCGGAGCCCGCGGAGATCGCCGCCGAGCTCGGTTCCACGCCGGAGCGCGTCATCGACGTCCTCGACTGGGCCCGCGACCCGGTCTCGCTGAACATGTCGGTGGACGACGAGGGCGACACGCAGTTCGGCGACCTCCTGGAGGACACGTCGGCGGTCAGCCCCGAGCAGTCCGTCCTGACCCTGCTGCGCAGCGAGGAGCTGGACGACCTGATCGGCCGTCTGGACCAGCGCACCGCGTCGATCATCAAGATGCGGTACGGCATCGAGGACGGCCGTGAGCGCACGCTGACCGAGGTGGGCAAGGAGCACGGACTGACCCGTGAGCGGATCCGCCAGATCGAGAAGCACGCCCTCCTCGAACTGAAGAAGCTGGCCCGTTCCACCGGGTTCGAACCGGCGGCGTGAGGGCGTGAGGGGGTTGTGAGAGGAAGGCGTGATGGTGGGGCTCGCGCGCCTGGGGGCGCGCGAGGTGCCCCTTACCCTGGATGCGTGCGCCGGGTGGCGAAAGACGGCGCAAACATGGCGCGCTACCGCCGCTTCAAGAGCCGCGCGCCGGGAACAAGCACTCTGGGTCCGGGTCCGATGGGCCCAGGAGCCGGGAGTTCGAGGGGACGAAACGTTCCAGCGGACCCCGACCGCCCGCGACGACCTCTGACAACCTGCCCCTGAGCCACGTCCCGACGCACCATCCCCCCGGCGCCGGGACTTACCAAGAGCCGGGCTTCGGCGCCCATCCCCCCCCGGGCGCCGGAGCCCGGCTCCATGCTTTCAGGGGGCCGCGCTTCCAGGTTTCCGCGCTCTCACTTGCCGGTCCGCTCCCGCTCCGCTCCCGCACATGGAGACGGTGGTCCACCCCGTACCTGAACCACGGGGTGAACCACCGGATGGCAGATTCTGCCACAGAGGCATAGCCTGCCGAGGTGAGCACCCCCCGCACCACCGGCGACACCCCCGGGCAGAACACGCAGAACACGCAAACCCCCCCGACCGCCTCCCTGACGGAACGGCGCAAGGCGGAGACCCGGATGGAGATCGCCCGTGCGGCCGCGGGCCTTTTCGTACGACAGGGCCTACGGGCCACCCGCGCCGAGGACATCGCGCAGGCCGTGGGTATCGCCCCGCGCACGTTCTACCGCTACTTCGCCACGAAGGAAGAGGCGATCGCCCCCCTCTACGTGACCGGCGCCCAGCGCTGGGCGGAGGCGGTGCGGTCCGCCCCGGCCGCCCTCTCCGTGCCCGCGGCGCTCGAACACGCGGTCCGCCACACCCTCACCCCGGGCGCCGGGGTCTCGGCGGCCTCCTGGGAATGGGTCCGCACCCTGATCCACCTGGCCGACACCAGTCCCGCCCTGCGGAAGGTGTGGGCGGAGGTCTGCCAGTCCGCCGAACACCACCTGGCGTCGATCCTGGCGGAGCGCACCGCGCGGGGCGGCGACAACGTTGCCCCTGCACCCTCACCGCGCCTCCGCTTCACCGCGGCGGTGGCCGGCGCCGCCGTGCGGGTGGCGATGGAGACCTGGGCGGCGGGCACGGCCGCCCCGACGGGGGAGCAGGGACCGATGGCGCTGGCACTGCGGAACCTGGAGGCGCTGCGGGGCTTCGACTGGCAGGCAGAGGGAGCGTGACCAGGACCACCGGCACCGCCCCGCCCGCCCAAGAGCCCGCTCAGGCACCCGCCCAGGCGCCCACCCAGGCGCCCCCTCAGGACCCCCCGCCGGCCCGGCTCAGACGGGCCCCCAACTCCTTCACGCGCTCGACGAGTTCCAAAGGCGCCCGCACCTCGAACTCGTACCCGGTCATCGCCAACCGCACCGCCAGCCACTCCACCTGATCCCCGGTCACCCCCCGGAGGACACACCGGCCACCGTCCCCTTCCGCCACCGGTGTTCCCACCCATGCCGGGACGCGCGCCCCCACCTCCGCCGCCGACGCGGCGAACGCGACCTCGAACTCGTACGTCTGCTGCTGCCGTTGGATGGACCGCCGGAGGAATTCCGCCGCGTTCCCGGTCGGCAACTCGCGTGCGGTGAACCGCGCCCCGGTCGCGAACGGCTCGCTCACCCGGTCCACGCGGAACGTCCGCCAGTCGGCGCGGTCGATGTCGTACGCCACGAGGTACCAGCGTCGGCCGGTCGACACCAGCCGGTACGGCTCGGCCTGCCGCCGGCTCTCGCTCCCGTCGGCCGCCCGGTAGGCGAACCGCAGCCGCTCCCGCCCCGCCACCGCGGAGGCGATCACAGTCAGCGTCTCGGGCGCGATACTCGCCCCGTCCCCGCTGGTCAGCGGAGTGGTCGCGGCCTGGAGCGTGCTCACCCGGTGCCGCAGCCGGGCCGGCAGCACCTGTTCCAGTTTGGCCAGCGCCCGCACCGACGCCTCGTCCACGCCCTCGACGGCGTGCCCGGCCCCGGCCCGCAGCCCGACCGCGATGGCCACCGCCTCCTCGTCGTCGAGCAGCAGCGGCGGCATGGCCTTGCCGGCGACCAGCCGGTACCCGCCGTCGGAACCCTTGCTGGCCTCCACCGGGTAGCCCAGCTCCCGCAGCCGGTCGATGTCCCGCCGCACGGTGCGCCGGGACACCTGGAGCCGCTCGGCGAGTTCGCCCCCTGGCCACTCACGGGGCGTCTGGAGGAGAGACAGAAGCTGAAGCAGCCGGGCCGGGGTGTCCGTCGTCATGCGTCCGAGCATGCCGTATCAAGAGGACAGGATCTGGCCTAATTCCTCTCTAGGTTCGTCCCATGACCTCCAGCGAGATGAACGGCCCCCAGGGCACTCCCCAGCGGCGCGGAGCACTGCACGCCCGGCCGGGACGCAGCGGCACCCGGCCCACCACGCTCACCCCGGCGACACCCGGGACCTCGGCCTCCCCCGGTGCACCGCACCGCTGGCTGGCCCTCGCCATCGTGATGACCGCCGCCTTCATGGACCTCGTCGACGTCACGATCGTCAACATCGCGATCCCCTCCATCCAGCGGGACGCCGGCGCCTCGTTCAGCCAGATCCAGTGGATCACCGCCGGTTACGCCCTCGCCTTCGCGGCCTGTCTGATCACCGGCGGCCGCCTCGGCGACATCCACGGCCGCAAGCGGCTGTTCCTCGTCGGCGTCGCCGGCTTCACCCTCGCCTCGGCCCTGTGCGGCTTCGCCGCCAACCCGGAGACACTGGTCGCCGCCCGGATCCTGCAGGGCGCCATGGCGGCGATGATGGTCCCGCAGGTGCTGTCGATCGTGCACGCCACCTTCCCGGCCCGCGAACGCGGCAAGGTCTTCGGCCTGTTCGGTGCGATCGTCGGCCTCGGCGCGGTCTCCGGTCCGCTGCTCGGCGCCCTCCTCACCGAGTGGAACCTGTTCGGTCTCGCATGGCGTCCGATCTTCCTGATCAACCTCCCGGTCGGCATCGCGGCGCTGCTGCTCGGCCGCCGCTACATCACCGAATCCAAGGCGCCGCGCGCCCTGAAGCTGGACCTGGTCGGCGTCGCCCTGGTCACCCTCGGCCTGCTGATGCTGCTCTACCCCCTGACCCGGGGCCGCGAGCTGGGCTGGCCGCTGTGGGGGTACGCGTCGATGGCCGGCGCGCTCGTCGTCTTCGGCGTCCTCGTCGCCTACGAGCGCCGGAAGGCCGCCGCCGACGGCTCCCCGCTCATCGAGACGTCCCTCTTCAGGGTGAAGAGCTTCGCCGCGGGGATCGCCGTGCAGACCGTCTTCGGCATCGCGCTCGGGGTGTTCTTCCTGGTCTGGACGCTGTACATGCAGATCGGCCTCGGCTGGAGCCCGTTGCACGCCGGCCTCACGGGGGTGCCGTTCTCCCTCGCCGTGTCCGTCGCGGCCGGTCTGTCCGTGCAGAAGCTGGTCCCGCGCTTCGGCCGCGGGGTGCTCCAGGCCGGCGCCCTGCTGATGGCGCTCGGTGTGCTGATCTACGTCTGGGAGTCCCACCGCTACGGCCTCGCCGTCGCCTCCTGGCAGATGGCGCTGCCGCTGGTGGTGATGGGCGCGGGCATGGGGCTGATCGTCGCCCCGCTGACCGACGCGGTGCTGTCGGAGGTGCCGCGCGAGCACGCCGGTTCCGCCTCCGGCCTGATCAACACCGTGCAGCAGATGGGCAACGCGCTCGGCCTCGGCCTGGTCTCGGTCGTCTTCTTCGGCGTCGTCGGCGACCGGCTGGCCCCGGCCGAGGTCGGCCCGGCGTTCGCGCACGCCTTCCGGCACGCGCTGCTGTGGGTGGCCGCCGTCCTGGGCGTGATCTTCCTGCTGATGTTCGCCCTGCCGAAGCGCCCGGCGCGGCACCCGGAGGCGGGCGCGGCGGACGAGCCGCTTCCGGAGAGGGGCGCGGAGGCGCCGGAGCAGGAGGGCGAACTCGTCCACTGACCGCCGTCCGGAAGGGGCCGGAAGTCCGATCATGCCCGTTTGAGGTCCGAACCTGTTTACTTTCCGGAAATCCCGGCGTAGCCTCCGAAGAGAAACCACAAGTTCGGGCATCAGTCGGACACAGTCGGACCCGGCCGGACATCGAGTGGACGTCGTCGGCCGGAACGGAGGCACAGGGGCATGTACGCACCGGAGCGGCAGCAGGAGATCCTCCGGCTCGCCCGTGACGGCGGCCGGGTGGACGTCGTGTCCCTCGCCGAGGAGTTCCAGGTCACCCAGGAGACGATCCGCCGTGACCTGAAGGCCCTCGACCGGGCAGGCCTGGTCCGCCGGGTGCACGGCGGCGCCATTCCGGCCGGACGCCTCGACTTCGAGCCGGACCTCGCCGAACGCGAGTCCACCTCGGCCGACGAGAAGGACCGCATCGCCAAGGCCGCCGTGCCGGAACTGCCCGTCGAGGGCACCCTGATCCTCGACGCCGGCACGACGGTCGCCCGGCTCGCCGCGGCCATCCCGCTGGAGGCGGACCTCACCGTCGTCACCCACAGCCTGCCCATCGCGGCCCGTCTCGCCGACCACCCGGGCATCCAGCTCCACCTGGTCGGAGGGCGGGTACGGCACCGTACGCGCGCCGCCGTGGACGCCTGGGCGCTGCGCGCGTACAGCGAGATCCGCGCGGACGTCCTCTTCGTCGCCGCCAACGGCTTCTCCGCCGAGCAGGGCCTGACCACCCCCGACCTCGCCGAGGCCGCGGTCAAGCGGGCCGCCGTGGCCGCCGCCCGCCGGGTGGTCCTGCTCGCCGACTCCGCCAAGCACGGCCAGGAGCACTTCGCCCGCTTCGGCGCCATGGCCGACGTGGACCTGCTGATCACCGACACCGGACTGACCGCCGAGGACGCCGCCGCCATCGAGCGCGGCGGCACGGAAGTAGTACGAGCATGAGCACCACGAACAGCACGAGCGGTACGGGCATGATCCTCACCGTCACCCCCAACCCCTCCCTCGACCGCACCTACGAGGTCCCCGCCCTGGAGCGCGGCGAGGTCATCCGCGCCACCGGCGAACGCATGGACCCCGGCGGCAAGGGGGTGAACGTCTCCCGTGCCGTCGCCGCGGCCGGCCGGCGCACGGTGGCCGTCCTGCCCCTGGGTGGTGCGCCGGGCGCGCTCGTCGCCGAGCTGCTGGACACGCAGGGCATCGAGGTCGCGCCGGTCCCGGTCGCCGGGGCCACCCGCTCCAACATCGCCCTCGCGGAGTCCGACGGGGTACTCACCAAGATCAACGCGCCGGGCCCCGAGCTCTCGGCCGCCGAGCAGGAACTCCTCCTGGAGACCGTCCGCGAGCAGTCCCGCGACGCCGACTGGATCGCCTGCTGCGGCAGCCTGCCGCGCGGGCTCGCCCCCTCCTGGTACGCCGATGTCGTCGCCCGGGCGCA
This sequence comes from Streptomyces sp. NPDC021562, assembly GCF_040640875.1. Lineage (NCBI taxonomy): Bacteria > Bacillati > Actinomycetota > Actinomycetes > Kitasatosporales > Streptomycetaceae > Streptomyces > Streptomyces sp. NPDC021562. The sequence goes on along the minus strand of NZ_JBFACN010000005.1, from coordinate 132,800 downwards.
CGCCGGGGGCGCACGTATCGCCCTCGACACCTCCGGGCGCGCGCTGCTGGAAGCGCTGCGTGCACGCCCCGACGTGGTGAAGCCCAACGCCGAGGAACTCGCGGAAGCCGTCGGGCGTCCCCTCTCGACCGTGGGCGACGCCCTGAAGGCGGCCGAGGAGCTGCGCGGCATGGGCGCGGGTGCGGTGCTCGCCAGCCTGGGTGCCGACGGCCAGCTCCTGGTGGCGGACACCGGCGCCTGGTTCGCGAGCGCCCGCGTGGACACCGTCCGCAGCAACGTCGGCGCCGGCGACTCCTCCCTGGCCGGCTTCCTCATCGCCGGCGGCAGCGGTCCGCAGGCCCTCGCCTCCGCCGTCGCCCACGGCGCGGCCGCCGTCCAGCTGCCCGGCAGCGTGATGCCCACCCCGGCCGACCTGGACCCCGCGGCGGTGACCGTCACCGACCTCGTCCCCGTCGACCGCGAACTGACGGAGCCGGTGTCATGACCTCGGACACGACCGCCCGTACCGCCGCGCTCCGCCCCGGCGCCGCCCGCCGACAACCGGCCCGGGAGCGGCGAGGTCCCTCGTTACTCGCCGCGCCGACGGGCCGTCGGGGCACCCTGAGCCGCCCCGCCGTCCCCGGGAGGCGGGGCTTCCCCGGCCCCGTCTCCCACCCCGCCCCCCAGGGCACCCCCGCCCCCCACGGCACCCCCCTCCCCACCCCCGCCCACCCCACACTCCGGGCGATACGCGTGCATAGGAGCCCGCGATGAGCGACATGATCACCGCGGACCTGGTCGATCTCGACCTGTCCGCCGACACCAAGGAAGCGGCGGCGCGCGCCCTCGCCGAGCGCATGGTGGCCCTGGGCCGGGTGACCGACCTGGAGGGCTTCCTCGCCGACGTGGCCGCCCGCGAGGCCCAGATGCCGACCGGACTCGACGGCGGCATCGGCATCCCGCACTGCCGCAGCGCCCATGTCACCGAGCCGACGCTCGGCTTCGGGCGCAGCGCCGCCGGCATCGACTTCGGCGCGCCCGACGGCCCCGCCGACCTGATCTTCCTGATCGCGGCCCCCGCGGGCGCCGACGACGCCCACCTCACGATCCTCTCCTCGCTGGCCCGCCAGCTGATGAACAGCGAGTTCACGGACGCGCTGCGCGCGGCGGCCGACGCGGGGACCGCGGCGGCGCTGATCCGGGGCGACGAGACGCCCACGGCGGCCGACGCGTCCGCGCAGCCCGCGAAGGGCACCGCCGACGCCGGTGCGGACGCCGCCCAGGGCGCCGGTGCGGACGCCGACCAGGGCGCCGGTGCGGACGCCGCCCAGGGCGCCGCGGGCGCCCCCCAGAACACCGCTGCGGCGCCGGTGGCGGCCTCCGCCGGCACCGCAGCGGCCAGTGACGAGGACGCGGGACCGGAAGGCCACGCGCGTCCCTTCCGGATCGTCGCCGTCACCTCCTGCCCCACCGGCATCGCCCACACCTACATGGCCGCCGAGTCCCTGGAGAACGCGGGCCGCGAGGCGGGCGTCGAACTCGTCGTCGAGACGCAGGGCTCGGCCGGCTTCACCCGGCTCGACCCCGCGGTCATCGCGGCGGCGGACGGCGTGATCTTCGCCCACGACGTCCCTGTGCGCGAGAAGGACCGGTTCGCCGGCAAGCCGACCGTCGACGTCGGCGTGAAGGCGGGCATCAACCGCCCCGCCGACCTCATCGGCGAGGTCCGCGCGAAGGCCGCCCGCGGCGAGGTCACCTCCGGTTCCGCACCGGCCACGCCGGTCGAGCGCGCCGGGGAGGCGGGCGAGGGCTACGGCACCAAGCTGCGCAAGTGGCTGATGTCCGGCGTGAGCTACATGGTGCCCTTCGTCGCGGCCGGCGGTCTGCTGATCGCCCTCGGCTTCGCGATCGGCGGCTACGAGATCAAGTCGGCGCCGTCGGTGCTGAACCACTTCGTGTGGACCCAGACCGACAGCTGGGCCGCCCTGATGTTCCAGATCGGCGCCGTCGCCTTCGGCTTCCTCGTGCCGGTCCTGGCGGGCTACATCGCCTACGGCATGGCGGACCGGCCGGGCCTGGTCCCCGGCTTCGTCGGCGGCATGATCGCCTCCACCATCAACGCGGGCTTCCTCGGCGGTCTGGTCGCCGGTCTGCTGGCCGGCGGTGTGGTGATGGCGATCCAGAAGATCAACATCCCGGCGGTGCTGCGCGGCATCATGCCGGTGGTGGTGATCCCGCTGATCTCCACGGCGATCGTCGGCTTCCTGATGTTCGTCGTGGTCGGCAAGCCCATCGCCTCCGCCCAGAAGGGCATGACCGACTGGCTGAACGGCCTCTCCGGCTCCAACGCCGTCCTGCTCGGCGCCCTGCTCGGCCTGATGATGTGCTTCGACCTCGGCGGTCCCGTCAACAAGGTCGCGTACACCTTCGCCACCGCCGGTATCGCGGTCTCCAGCCCGAGCGACTCCGCGATGAAGATCATGGCCGCGGTCATGGCGGCCGGCATGGTCCCGCCGCTGGCGATGGCCCTCGCGACCACCGTGCGCGGCAAGCTCTTCACCGAGACCGAGCGCGAGAACGGCAAGGCCGCCTGGGTCCTGGGCGCCTCCTTCATCTCCGAGGGCGCGATCCCGTTCGCCGCGGCCGACCCGCTGCGCGTGATCCCCTCCTCGATGGTCGGCGGCGCGATCACCGGAGCCCTGTCGATGGTCTTCGGCGCCACCCTGCGCGCCCCGCACGGCGGCATCTTCGTGGTCCCGCTGATCGGCAACCCGTTCCTCTACCTGATCGCCATCGCCGTCGGCGTCTGCGTCACCACCGCCCTGGTCGTCATCCTGAAGGGCATGCGCAAGCCGGCCGGACAGGCCTCGGAGGGCGGCGCCGTCTCCGGCCCGGCCGTCCCCGCGAAGGAGGCCAAGCAGCCGGTCGCGGCCTGAGCGCCCGCGCGGCCCGCCCCGCGGGGTCCGCACCCCTCTTGTCCCTTTGATTCGCTGTGAGTTGTTCACGGCACCTGCGAGATACGTCACGGTCCGGGGCCAAAGTCCCGGACCGTGGTGTGTACTGGGGCGTATGCCTGAGCACGTCTCGACCCTCCAGCTGATCGGCATGGCCGCGCTCACCCTGGCGACCGTGGCCTGGGCGGCCGTCGTGACACGCCTGCTGCGCCGCAACCGCCGCGAGGCCCTCGCCCGGTACACCGCGGACACCCTGCCCGGCTTCCCGCACCCGCTCAGGCCCAGCCCCTCGCGGGAGGTCGTGGAGTTGACCCCGGCCGAACAGGACGCCTTCGCCGGCCTGGTCCGCCGCCTCGGCGGCCGCTGAGCCGCCCGGAAGGCCCGGCGCCAGGCCCTGTCGTCAAATTCCCGTCTGCCCCGCGACGCCATGCACGCTCCCCCAGCCTTCGGCCGGGGGGACCCCCACTCGCCGCACCGGGCCCAGACCCAAGTACATCCAGTACGTGGGCCAGGGCCCGGCACTCCCCCAGCCTTCGGCCGGGGGGACCCCCAGAGCACGCACCTGACGCCGCAGGGCCGCCCTCCGGGCGACGACGGGAATGTGACGACAGGGCCTAGCCCAGCCGCGCCGCCCGCCGCTCCATCGCGTCCCTGGCCGCGTCCTCCGTCGGGTACACCTCGCACATGTGCCGGCCGTCCGGCGTCGCCGTGTGCTCGACCTCCCACAGGGACAGCTCACGGCCGTCACCCAGCAGGAACGCGTGCTCGTAGAGCGAGAAGCTCACGCCCGCCCGTCCCGTCCGCCCCGGCCGCCCGAACGCCTGGGTGATCTGGTGCGCGAACGCCGTCGCCAGCGCCCGCGCGGTCTCCGTGCCGGGCCGGTCCGGGTTCTCCGCACGGCGCAGCAGCCGGCGTGCGTGGTCCGCCGACTCGTCCGGCAGATACACGTGCCGGGGCTCCGGGACCGGCGCCAGCGTCATCAGCACCGGCAGCTCGAAGTCCGGGGCGTCCGGCGGCAACGGCAGCCGCAGGGTCGCCGCCCGCAGCTCCTCCTCGTCGACGTACACCTCGTGCTGCCCTTCGCCGCCCGGCGCGGTGTTGTGCACGAGCTCCCACAGGGTGACCGCCGAGCCGTCGGCGAGCAGCCAGGTGTGCCGGTACGTCTCCCGGTGCAGTCCCGCGCTGTGGTGCGCGGAGTGCAGCGAACTGTCGTGCGCGAGCGCGCAGTCCAGCTGCCTTATGGCCTCGTCCGGCAACTCGAAGGAGTTCAGGGCACGGCCGAGGAGCCGCGCGAGGTGCTCCTCCGGAGACTCGGGCGACTCGGCTGGTTCGGGCGCTGCCGTCTCGTACGGAACGCTCAAGGTCTCTCCCGGCGTTGCTGCATGTCACCTTGTGGGTGCATACCGTAGCCCCTCGGTCGGACATCATGTCCGGGAACCGAGAAAACGTACGCCGGGAAAACGCGCGGGCCGCGCGAACTGTTCCCGCGCGGCCCGACGATCCGTCAAAAACTGCCGTTCAGACGGCACTTCCGGCGGTCCACTCGCTCCACGACAGGTTCCACCCGTTGAGCCCGTTGTCGGGCTGCACGGTCTTGTCGGGGGAGTTCTTCACGATCACGACGTCACCGATCAGCGAGTTGTCGTAGAACCACTTGGCCGTCGTGTCGCCCTGCGCGCCCTGCACGTCCGCCATGCCCACGCAGCCGTGGCTGGTGCCCACGCGTCCGAACGGCGGGTTGCCCTTGCTGTACCAGTAGTTTCCGTGGATGAACGTCCCCGACGTCGTCAGCCGCATCGCGTGCGGCACGTCCGGGATGTCGTACTCCCCGCCGAGGCCGACCGTCTGGCTGTTCATCCGGGTCTGGGTGAACTTCTCGGAGATCACCATCTGCCCGTTGTACGTCGTGTGCTCGGGGCTGCCCGTGGACACCGGTACCGACTTGAGGAGCCTGCCGTCCCGCATCACCGTCATGGTCTGCGTGTTCGCGTCCACCGTGGAGACCTGCGAACGTCCGACGGTGAAGGTCACCGTCTTCTTCTGCACCCCGTAGACGCCGTTCGCGCCCTCGACCCCGTCCAGGTCGATCTTCATGGTGACCTTGGAACCGGCCTTCCAGTAGTCCTGCGGCCGGAAGTCCAGTCGCTGCGCCCCGAACCAGTGCCCCACCACCTGCTGGCCGCTGCTGGAGGTGACCGTGATGTGCGACTGCACGGCCTTCTTGTCGGTGATGACCTTGTCGAAGGTGAACGACACCGGCATCCCCACGCCCACCGTCGTCCCGTTGTCCGGCGTGTAGGTGCCTATGTAGCTGTTCGCAGAGTTGACGGTGGTGAAGATCGAGTTCGCCGCGGCCGTGAGCCCCTTGGAGTCCTTGGCGGTCGCGGATATCTGGTACTTGGTGCCGCGCTCCAGCTGCTCCTTCGGCTTCCAGGTGCTGCCGTCCGCCGAGACGGTGCCGGCCACGGTCTGCCCCGAGCCCGCCACCGTCATCTTCACGACGGTCAGCCTGCCGCCGCTGACCCGCACGCCGGTCGTGTTGATGGACGCGCCGGTCGACCCGTCCTTCGCCGAGATCGCGATCTTCGCGGCCGACGTCCTGGCGGCGCTGTCCTGACCGCCGCCCTTGCCGTCGTCGGTCTTGGCGTCGGCGTTGCCACCGCAGGCGGTGAGCGTGAGGGCGCCGACCATCAGGGCGGCACAGGCCCCCAGTACGCGCCGCGCTGCAATGTCCGGCGTTGTCACGGGCTGCTCCAGGTTCGTGAGGTGGGTGATCCGCTCCAGTGCGTGGGAGAAGAGGCCGCGGGCCCCCGCCGGGGTTCCCGCCGGTCCGCGCTGACGCCATCACGTGACAGAACCAGGACAATCGACAGGAACCCGCAAGATTGCGGCCCCGCACCTCGCCGTTCCGGACCTCGCCGTTCCGGACTTCGCCGTTGCGCACCTCACCGGTCCGCGCGCGCCCCGTACAGCCCCTCGTACGACGGCCACGCCCCGCCCGGTCCGTCGACCGGCTCGGCGGCCCGGACCGCCCGCACGATCGCCCGCGTCACCACGTCCGCGCCGGCCGCCAGGATCTCGTTGAGCGCGAGCGGGCTCGCGCCGAGCGGACGCCCGCCCGTGGCCAGCGCGAACACCGTGTCCCCGTCGTTCAGCAGGTGCACCGGCCGCACCGCCCGCGCGATCCCGTCGTGGGCCGTCCCTGCCAGCTTCTGCGCCTGCGCCTTGGAGAGTTCGGCATCGGTCGCGACCACGGCAAGGGTGGTGTTCAGCGGCGGCAGCCCGTTCGCGGCGGCGCTCTCGGCGAGCCGCAGCCGCGCGGCCTCCCGCACCCGCTCCCCGGGACAGTCCACCCGCCCTTGGAACAACTCCCCGTACAACACCCCCGTCTCCGGGTCGAGGACCCCGCCGGCGGCGTTCGCCACCACCAGCGCGGCCACCGTGATCCCCGAGGCCAGCACGGTGCTCGCGCTGCCCACCCCGCCCTTCAGGGCCCCGGCCACGGCGCCCGTGCCCGCGCCCACGCACCCCTCCCGGACCGGCGCCCCGGGCGCGCTCGCGGCCGCCTCCTCGACCGCCGCCCGCCCGGTCGCCGCGTCCGGCCGGGCCCGGAAGTCGCCGCCGCGCCCCAGGTCGAAGACACAGGCGGCGGGCACCACCGGCACCACGTGCGTGGGATCCGGCCCCACCCGCACCCCGCGCCCCCGCTCCTCCAGCCAGGCCATCACCCCGGACGCCGCGTCGAGCCCGTAGGCGCTGCCGCCCGTGAGCACCACCGCCTCCACCCGCTGCACCACGTTGCGCGGGTCCAGCGCGTCCGTCTCCTTGGTGCCCGGGCCGCCGCCGCGCACGTCCACGGCGGCCACCGCGCCGCCCTCCGGAGCGAGGACGACCGTGGTGCCGGTGAGCCAGCCGTCGCCGCTGCGGGTGGCGTGTCCCACCCGCACCCCGGCCACGTCCGTCAATGCGTCAACTGTCATGGCGGCCAGTCTGGCCCAGCCCGGCTCCCCGGCGCAGAGGTCAGGAGGCAGCGGCGGCGTCCGAGGCGCGTCCGCGGCCGGCCGTGCGCGCCGTCAGGGTCGTGCCCGTGGCCACCGCGGCCGCCGACACGAGGCCCGCCGCCGGTACCGCCCAGTCGCCCACGAAGGTGCAGCAGACCACCAGCAGCGCCGTGACCGGCAGCACCAGCTGCTGGGCCGTGCCGACCTTGAAGTGCCGCGCGTGCAGGACCCACACGGTCAGCAGGTACAGCGCGGTCGGCACGGTCACCGCCGTCGAGGCGGACAGCGTCGAGACGTGCGCCTTGCCGACCGCTTCCTCCACGGCCACCTCCAGGCCCGCGCCGATCGAGGCCGCCGCCGCGAAGATCAGGTAGTGGCCGTAACCCCACAGGAACGACTGCCTGTTGGAGCGCAGGTGGCCGTGGATCGGCACCACGAAGTAGATCCACCACGCCGAGAAGACGATCAGCAGACCGCCCGCCGCGATCGGCAGCAGCTCGGCCAGGGCGTCGTGCTCGGCCACCGCCGACTTCACGGCGACCGTCGCCGCCGAGATCGTCTCGCCGAGCACGATGATCGTGAACAGCCCGAAGCGCTCGGCGATGTGGTGGGGGTGCCAGGAGGTGCTGTAGTCCTTCTCCGCGTAGACGGGCACACACAGCTCGGCGATCGCCATCACCAGGAACACCCAGGGACGCGCGTGCTCCGGCAGCAGCACGAGACCGACCCAGCCGACCTGGCAGAGCAGCACCCCGCCGGCGTACCGGAGCGCCATGGTCCGCTCCGCCCCCGAGGCCCCCCGCGCGGCCCGCAGCCACTGCGAGGCCAGCGCCAGCCGCATGATCACGTAGCCGATCAGGACCACGGCGAAGTCGTGGTCCGCGAAGGCCCGGGAGACACCGGCCGCCAGCACCAGCACGCCGGCGATCTGGACCAGGGTGACGACCCGGTAGAGCACGTCGTCGTTGTCGTACGCCGAGGCGAACCAGGTGAAGTTCATCCAGGCCCACCAGATGGCGAAGAACAGCATCGCGTAGTTCAGGACGCCCTCGCCCGCGTGGCCCGCCGCGACCGCGTGCACCAGCTCCGCGCCCGCCTGGGCGATGGCCACGACGAAACACAGGTCGAAGAAGAGCTCGAGCGGCGAGGAGACCCGGTGGGACTCCCCGCGCCCGCGCGCGGTGAGGCGGCGCAGCGGCCGGATCGGCTGGGGCGTGCCCGGGGAGGCGGGCGCCGGGGTGGGACTCGACGTCATGCCCCCCAGCACAGCAGAAAACCGCGGCGTCATCGCGCCCGGGGTCCGGTGACGGCGTCCGCGGGGGCGGTCCGGCCGGGGCGGCGGCGGGTCCGCCGTACCCTTGAGTGATGAGCACCGTCCCCGAGCCAGAGCCGCGCGACCCCAAGGCCGCGCTGATCTTCGACGACCCGCTGGACCGGCAGTCCTCCGACGACACGGACCGCGGCTGGGGCGACCGCCCGGCGGGCGACTCCGCGGCCGACCTCAAGCGCTTCCTCGACGAGAAGCCGCCCCACCACCTCTGAACCGGCCCCGGCGAGGCCCTGGTCAGCGCTCCTGACGGCCCGCCGTGCCCCGCTGTGCGACCAGCTCGTCGCGGATCTGCTTGAGCACCTCCAGCTCGGTCACCTCGATGACCTCGTGCGTGCCCTCGCGCGCCTTGCGGTGCGCCTGCACCCGGGCCAGGTACTTGGCCATGGGCAGGACCATCAGGAAGTACACGACCGCCGCGGTGATCACGAAGTTCAGCGCGGATCCGAGCACCGAGCCCCACATCAGCTGGATGCCGTGGCCCGCGTGGCACGACGAGCTCAGGCACGAGCTGTAGTTGTCGAGGCTGGTCGTGCCGACCGCGCCGACCAGCGGGTTGATGATCCCCTTCACCACCGAGTTGACGATGTTGGTGAAGGCGGCGCCGATGACCACCGCTACCGCCAGATCGACGACGTTGCCGCGCATCAGGAAGGCCTTGAAGCCCTGCCAGACGCTCGGATCCTTCTTCGCGCTCACCTAGGGGACTCTCCTCGCATGCACAGGGTGTGGAACAAACCGCTCCGCAACCTACGTCAGCATGCGGCCATTGCGCCCTGTCCGGTAGCTCGGACGAGCGACTTGACAGGATTCGGCCCAGAAATCTCCCCAGGTTGTTCAGCACAACGTCACCGCCAGCCGTGCCGTGGCGCTCGCGCCGACCAGGCGGGCCGCGGTGCCGCGGGGAACCGAGAGGACGACCAGCGCCCCGCTCTCCGCGGCCCCCTCGACGGGCTCCGGCAGTCCGGTGACGCGTACGCCGCGCGCGATCACCTCGGCGTCCCCGCCCGCCGCCCGGTCTCCGGCGGCGATGACGTCCACCCGGTCGCCGGGGCGCAGCAGCCGCACGGTGGCCGCGTCGGCGATCCGCACCGGCGCCGTCACCATGTCCACCGGCGGGGCGTGCCGTCGTACGGGCGGGGCGGCCGGATGACCGCGGGTCCGGTCGGCGCGCGGGGCGTCCGGGGCGGCGCGGGGTCCGGCCGCGACGAGCGCCGCCGCGGTGACCGCCAGGCCGGCGGCCGCCAGCACCCCCCTGCGGTGCCGCAGCACCTGCGCCGGCCGGAACCGGCCGCCGCGCACCCGCACCGGTTCGAAGTGGGGGACCACGCAGGTGGCGGGGGCGTCCGTGCCCAGCGGGCGCGGAACACGAAGGGACGGCGGGAGGACGGAGGACGGGGACGGCGGGAGGGGCAGGGACGGGGGAACGGTCATGGGGCACCACCTGCGACGAGGGATCGGCTTGCAAGGCCACGATGAGGCCTCGCGCCGAAACGCGTCGGAGCCGGTGGGCTACCGGCTGCTTGTGGACAACTCGGTCACCCGAACGGGAAGTTCCGCCCCGCCCCGAGCCCCGGCCCCATCACAGCGCCCGGAACCCCGGCTTCCGTCACGGCAGCGGGAATCCCGGATCCATCCCGCCGAGCGCGTTCGTGCACAGGCAGTCCCGGGCCGAGTTCTCCGGCAGGGCCGCCACCGCGTCGAACAGCACGCCCCGCAGCCGGTCCACGTTGGCCGCGAACACCCGGAGCACCTCGTCGTGCGAGACGCCCTCGCCGCTCTCCGCGCCCGCGTCCAGATCCGTGACCAGCGTCAACGACGTGTAGCAGAGCTCCAGTTCCCGGGCGAGCGCCGCCTCGGGGTGACCGGTCATGCCCACCACGGACCAGCCCTGCGCCTGGTGCCAGAGCGATTCCGCACGGGTGGAGAAGCGCGGCCCCTCGACCACGACCAGCGTCCCCCCGTCCACCGGCTCCCAGTCGCGGCCCCGGGCCGCCTTCAGCGCCGCGGTGCGCCCGGTGGGGCAGTACGGGTCGGCCAGGGACACGTGCACCACGTTCGGCACGCTGCCGTCGGGCAGCGGCAGTCCGTCGAAGTACGACTGGGCCCGGGACTTCGTCCGGTCCACCAGCTGGTCCGGCACGAGCAGCGTGCCGGGACCGTACTCGGGGCGCAGGCCGCCCACCGCGCACGGGCCGAGCACCTGGCGCGCCCCGACGGAGCGCAGTGCCCACAGGTTGGCGCGATAGTTGATGCGGTGCGGCGGCAGGTGGTGGCCGCGTCCGTGGCGGGGCAGGAAGGCGACCCGGCGGCCGGCGACCTCGCCGAGGAAGAGGGAGTCGCTGGGCGGCCCGTAGGGGGTGTCGACCTGGACCTCGGTCACGTCGTCGAGGAACGAGTAGAAGCCCGAACCGCCGATCACGCCGATCTCTGCGTTCACCATGCCCAGCACACTAGTCGCCCGCCCGAACGGGCAGGAGCCGGTGTCCGGGAACGCCTCCGCCCTGGCGTCCGGTGACACCCACGTCCTGGTGTCCGGGAACGCCTCGGACCCGGTTCACGGGCACGCCTCGGACCCCGCTGTCGCTCGACGGCGGGGTCCGTAAGGGGTCCGTAAGGAGGTGCTCAGGCCGCGGAGGTGCTCGCGGAGCCCGACGAGGACGACGTCGAGGACGACGCCTTCGACTCGGACGAGCCGGAACCCGAGGACGTCGAGGACGCGGTCTTCGACTCGGACGACGAGCCCGACGTCTTCGACGCGGGGCTGCTGCTCGACGAGGAGCCGCGGCTGTCGTTGCGGTAGAAGCCCGAGCCCTTGAAGACAATGCCCACCGCGGAGAACACCTTCTTCAGGCGGCCACCGCAGTTGGGGCACTCGGTCAGGGCGTCGTCGGTGAACTTCTGCACCGCCTCGAGGCCCTCGCCGCACTCGGTGCACTGGTACTGGTAGGTCGGCACTGTCTTCCTCCTGGCACTCTCACTCGATGAGTGCTAACGACGGTCCATAGTGACGTATTCCTGAGGATCAGTCCACCGTCACCGGCTCGCGGTGACCGACGCCACGTGCCACGGTGCGGTTCCGGGGGCGCACGACCAGTCGTGACCGCAGCGCCAGCAGGGTCACCAGGGCGAGCAGCGTGCCGGCCATCGGCACCAGGAACCCGGCGCCGCCCCACAGCCGGTCCTCCAGCTGACCGGCGACCGTGACGGCGGCCGCCTGGCCGAGCGCCACCGCGCCCGTCAGCCAGGTGAACGCCTCGGTGCGGGCGCCGGCCGGGACCAGGCCCTCGACCAGCGTGTAGCCGGTGATCAGGGCGGGCGCGATGCACATGCCGACCAGCAGGCCGAGACCGGCCAGGACGAGCACCGAGTGGGAGGTCCACAGCGCCGAGGCGGTCAGCGCGAGCGCCGTGTAGCCGAGGACCAGCCGCCGGTGCGGGGCGGCCTTCCAGGCGATGGCGCCGCACACGATGCCCGAGAGCATGTTCCCGGCGGCGAAGGTGCCGTACAGGACGCCGTTCAGGCCGGGCTCGCCGATCGATTCGGTGAACGCCGCGAGGGAGACCTGCATGCCGCCGAAGACGGAGCCGATGCCGAGGAAGGCCACGACGAGCACGCGCACACCGGGGACGCGGAGCGCCGAGGCGTGCCGCACGCGCGCGTGCCCGGCGCCGGTGACCCGGGGCTGGGTGCCCTTCTGGGCGGCGAACAGCAGACCGCCGACCAGCGTCAGCGCGGCCTCGGTGACGAGTCCTGCGGCGGGGGCCACGGTGGTGCACAGGGCGGTCGCGAGGAGGGGGCCGAACACGAAGGTGAGCTCGTCGGTGACGGACTCGAAGGCCGCGGCGGTGGACATCAGGGGCGAGTCCTGGAGCCGCACGCCCCAGCGGGCCCGCACCATGGGGCCGACCTGGGGCACCGAGGCCCCGGTCGGCACGGCCGCGGCGAACAGCGCCCACAGGGGCGCGTGCGCCAGCGCGAGCGCGGTCAGGGCGAGGCCCGACAGGGCGTGCACGAGGACCCCGGGCAGCAGCACCGCGCGCTGCCCGTAGCGGTCGGCCAGCCGGCCGCTGTAGGGGGCGAACAGAGCCATGGAGACACCGGTGACCGCCGCGGCGGCGCCCGCGGCGCCGTAGGAGCCGGTGGTGTGCTGCACGAGCAGCACGATGGAGATGGTGAGCATCGCGAACGGCTGGCGCGCCGCGAAACCGGGAAGCAGGAACGTCCAGGCGCCGCGGGTGCGCAGCAGCTGTCCGTAACCCGGGCGGGACGGCGCCGCCGAGGTGTCCGACGGCTCGTTGGTGACCGTGGCTGCCACGGCCCGTGCCTTTCTGCCGCCTGGTAGCGCGGCCCCTCCGGACGGGAGGGCGGGCGCCGAGAGCTGTCCTCTTGCGCGGAACTGCGGTAGATACCGGCGCGCTGTGCGAGAGCGATCCCGGCCGCCATACGGTCGCGCCAGCTCTGCGTCAGGCAGAGTTGGTTCGATCAGGGTGCTTTCATCGTACAGGGGTAGAGGCCTGGTACGCCTGTGAAAACGCGCACGGAGGGGTTCGTTCACCTGGGATCGAGAGTGGTGTGAACCCCCCGAAACATGCTCTTAACGTGTGCCCAGCCAGCCCGCCAGCTTGCCGCCGTGCCCGACCGCGCGCAGCCGCTGCTCCGCGGCGTCCCGCACCGGGTCGGTGGCGACCACGAGGAGTTCGTCGCCGCGCCGGAGCACCGTCGCGGGCAGGGGGACAAACGATTTTCCTTCGCGGACGACCAGGGTGACGGCGGCCCCGGCGGGCAGCCGCAGCTCGTTGACCTCGACCCCGTGCATCAGGGAGCCCTCGGGGATGGAGACGGACAGCAGATGGCCGCGCAGCCGCTCCAGGGGCGCGGACTCGATGCCGAGGTCGGCGGCCTCCGGGCCCTCGCCGAGCCGCAGCTTGCGCGCCAGCCAGGGCAGGGTCGGCCCCTGGACGAGGGTGTAGACGACGACCAGCACGAAGACGATGTTGAAGATGCGGCGACTGCTGTCGACGCCGTTCACCATGGGGATCGTCGCCAGGATGATGGGGACGGCGCCGCGCAGCCCGGCCCAGGACATCAGGGTCTGCTCCCCCCAGGGCACCCGGAAGGGCGTGAGGCTGGCGATCACGCTCAGCGGCCGCGCCACCATGGTGAGCACCAGCCCGATGACCAGGGCGGGCAGGAAGTCGTCGCCGAGTTCGTGCGGCGTGACCAGCAGGCCCAGCAGGACGAACATGCCGATCTGGGCGATCCAGCCGAGCCCCTCGGCGAACCCCCGGGTGGCGGGCCAGTGCGGCAGCTTGGCGTTGCCGAGCACCATGGAGGCGAGGTAGACGGCGAGGAAGCCGCTGCCGTGCGCCAGCGCGCCGGCCGCGTACGCGGTGACGGCGATGGCCATCACGGCGATCGGGTAGAGGCCGGAGGCGGGCAGGGCGACGTGCCTGAGGCCCCAGGCGCCGAGCCAGCCGACCGCGAGGCCCAGGGCCGCGCCGATGGCCAGCTCCATGGCTATCTCGCCCAGCAGGACGTACCAGTGCTCGACCGGTCCCGCGGTCGAGAAGGCGACGACCAGGATGACCACCGGGGCGTCGTTGAAGCCGGACTCCGCCTCCAGGGTGCCCGTCACGCGCGCGGGCAGCGGGATGCGCCGGAGCACCGAGAACACCGCCGCCGCGTCCGTGGAGGACACCACCGCCCCGATGATGAGCGCGTGTCGCCACTCCAGACCGACCAGGTAGTGCGCGCCCGCGGCGGTGACGCCGACGCTCACCCCGACCCCGACCAGGGCCAGCATGGTGGCGGACGCGAGGACGGGTTCGACCTCCTTCCACTTCGTGCCGAGGCCGCCCTCGGCCAGGATCACGACCAGGGCCGCGTATCCGATGACCTGGGTGAGTTCGGCGTTGCTGAAGTGGATGTTCCCGATGCCGTCCTGGCCCATGAGGACGCCGATGCCCAGGTACACGAGCAGGCTGGGGAGCCCGCTGCGCGAGGAGATCCGGACGGCCGCGACGGCGACCAGCAGGACCAGGGAGCACAGGAGCAGGAGCTGGTTGAGGTGGTGGACAGTCAGCGGCGGTTCCCTTCCTTGGCTCGCGCGCGGGCGGCGCGGAAGCTCACGTGCACAGGACCCGAGGGTGCGGTACACGGCACCCAAGTACTTCGTTACCTTACCTAACTCTTGACGCTTTCTTGACGCTCGCCGAGGCAAGATCGAACGCCCGTGCCCGCCGGTACCCGACTCCGCGTCAAGTGGTGACGGGCCCTGCGCCTATGGTTGCTCCAGCGCTCAGTCAAAAGCACATGCCCGCCTGCCGCTCGCGTTAGGACAGCAAGGACAGCGATGCCCCCCAACACCACCGCCACATCGGGTGACAAGCCCGGCAAGACCGGCAGGAAGAAGGGGCGCAAAGCCCGTCTGATCGTTCTGGTGCTCGTCCTGGCCGTCGTCGGAGGCATCGCCTTTGGGGCCTACTGGTCGATCAGCACCGTCCGTGCGTCCTTCCCGCAGACCAAGGGTTCGATCACGCTCGAAGGCCTCTCCGGGCCCGTCACCGTGAAGCGCGACGGCAACGGCATTCCGCAGATCTACGCCTCGACCGACGCCGACCTGTTCATGGCCCAGGGCTACGTCCAGGCGCAGGACCGGTTCTACGAGATGGACGTGCGCCGCCACATGACGTCCGGGCGCCTGTCGGAGATGTTCGGCAAGGGCCAGGTGAAGAACGACGAGTTCCTGCGCACCCTGGGCTGGGACCGGGTCGCGAAGCAGGAGTACGACACCAAGCTGTCGGCCGCCACGAAGAAATACCTCCAGGCGTACTCCGAGGGGGTCAACGCCTACCTGGCCGGCAAGGACGGCAAGGACATCTCCCTGGAGTACGCGGCCCTCGGCTTCGTCAACGACTACAAGCCCGAGCAGTGGACCCCGGTCGACTCGATCTCCTGGCTGAAGGCGATGGCCTGGGACCTGCGCGGCAACATGCAGGACGAGATCGACCGCGCCCTGATGACCAGCCGCCTCGACCCGCAGCAGATCAAGGACCTCTACCCGGACTACCCGTACAGCCGCAACAAGGCGATCGTCCAGGAGGGCCAGTACGACGACGTCACCCGGACGTTCCAGCAGGGCGGCGCCACGAGCGGCTCCGGGACCCCGACGGGCACCGGCACCGGCACGACCTCGTCGTCCTCCGGTTCGGCGGTCACGAGCCAGCTGGCGGGCCTCTACAACGTCCTGGACGACGTCCCCACGGCCGTCGGTGTGAACGGCCAGGGCATCGGCTCCAACTCCTGGGTAATCGGCGGCCAGTACACCATCAGCGGCAAGCCGCTGCTCGCCAACGACCCGCACCTGTCGGCCTCGCTGCCGTCCGTCTGGTACCAGATGGGCCTGCACTGCACCACGGTCTCCAGCAAGTGCCAGTACGACGTCACGGGCTACACCTTCGCCGGCATGCCCGGAGTGATAATCGGCCACAACGCGGACATCGCCTGGGGCATGACCAACTCCGGTGTCGACGTCACCGACCTCTACCTGGAGAAGCTCTCCGGCGACGGCTACCTCTACAACGGCAGGACCAAGCCCTTCACCACGCGTGAGGAGACCATCAAGGTCGCCGGCGGCGCGTCGAAGACGATCGTCGTACGCCAGACCGCCGACGGCATGCCCCTGCTGTCCGACCGCGACGACGAACTCGTCCAGGTCGGCAAGAGGGCCACCGTCAACACCGCCGCACCCGACCGCGGCGACGGCTACGGCATCGCCCTGCGGTGGACCGCGCTGGACCCCGGCACCACCATGGACGCCGTCTTCGCCCTCGACAAGGCGTCCGACTGGAGCGAGTTCCGGGACGCGGCCGCCCAGTTCGACGTGCCCTCGCAGAACCTGATCTACGCCGACACCAAGAACGACATCGGCTACACGCTGCCGGGCAAGATCCCCACGCGGTCCTCGGTGGACGACGGCTCCGTCCCCGCCCCGGGCTGGGACTCCAAGTACAAGTGGACCGGGTTCATCAAGAAGGACGAACTGCCCTACGAGTACAACCCGAAGCGCGGCTACATCGTCACCGCCAACCAGGCCGTGATCGACAAGGGCAAGTACCCCTACACCCTCACCACGGACTGGGGCTACGGCACCCGCAGCCAGCGCATCACCGACCTGATCGAGTCGAAGATCAAGGACGGCGGCAAGATCTCCACCGACGACATGCGCCAGATGCAGCTGGACAACAGCAGTGAGATCGCCAAGCTGCTGGTGCCCAGGCTGCTGAAGATCAACCTCGACGACAAGAACGTGCGCGAGGCCCAGAAGCTGCTCGAGGGCTGGGACTACACCCAGGACTCCGACTCGGCGGCCGCCGCCTACTTCAACGCGGTCTGGCGCAACGTCCTCAAGCTCGCCTTCGGCAACAAGCTGCCCAAGGAGCTGCGGGTCAAGGGCCAGTGCCTGTGGGTCGACAAGATCGACAGCACCGGCCCGGTCGACGACGACGCCAAGGTGCGCGAGTGCGGCGAGCGCGACGCCGACCAGGCCCAGCCGGACGGCGGCGACCGCTGGTTCGAGGTGGTCCGCAACCTCATGAACCAGCCGAACAGCGCCTGGTGGAAGACGCCGCAGTCGGGCACCCGCCCCAAGGCCGACAACATGAACGAGCTGTTCGCGCGCGCCATGATCGACGCCCGCTGGGAGCTGACCGCCAAGCTCGGCAAGGACATCGACACCTGGAGCTGGGGCCGGCTGCACCGGCTGTTCCTGAAGAACCAGACCCTGGGCACCGACGGCCCGAGCTTCCTGCAGTACGTCCTCAACCGCGGTCCCTGGAAGCTCAGCGGCGGCGAGGCCACGGTCAACGCGACCGGCTGGAACGCGGCCGGCGGCTACGGCGTCGTCTGGGTCCCGTCCATGCGGATGGTCGTCAACCTCGACGACCTCGACAAATCCAAGTGGATCAACCTGACGGGGGCCTCCGGCCACGCCTTCAGCGCCCACTACACCGACCAGACGGGCAAGTGGGCCGCGGGCGAGCTGCTCCCGTGGTCGTTCTCGGACAAGGCGGTCGACAAGAGCACCAGCGACACGCTCGTCCTCAAGCCGTGAGCGACTGACCGCACCCCGGGCACCGCCGAAACGGCCCGCCACGCACGCGTGGCGGGCCGTTTCGCACCAGTGCGGTGCACGGGACCGTTCAAGGGCCGGCGAACCGGCGGGTGCCCGACGGCGTCACCACCGCCTGCACCGGCCGGTCGTGCGCCTCCGCGGGCACGTGCCCGACGATCTCCGTGCCGTAGAGCAGCACCACGAGCGCGGGCCGCGCGCCCGCGCGTTCCAGCCGGGCCAGCACACGGTCGTACGACCCGCCGCCGCGCCCCAGCCGCATCCCGCGCGCGTCCACCGCCAGGCCCGGCAGCAGCACCACGTCCGCGCGGAGCACCGCGTCAGGCCCGAGGCGTTCACCCGAGGGTTCCAACAGGGCCATTTTCCCGCCATGTCGGACGAGGGCCAGGGAGTCCTCCCCGGCATAGGCGCCCCAGTCCAGGTCGTTGTCGGGCAGCAGAACGGGGAGCAGGACCCGCACACCCCGCGCGAGCAGCGCGTCCAGCAGGGGCAGGGTGCCCGGCTCGTTCCCGACGGAGACGTAGGCCGCGACGGTTTGCGCGCCCGCCAGCTCGGGCAGCTCCAGTGCGTGTCCGGCCAGCGCGTCGGCCGCCTCCCTGACGACATCCGTCGTCAACCTGTTCCTCACTCCCAGGAAGTTCCGCCGCAATGTCGGCTTGTCACTCTCGGCCTCGGGTCCACCGTGCTCCACTGGTCGTTCCCGCACCCTTCTTAATCAGGTCATATGCGTGCCAATTGACCGGAGGCTCAGATTCTCCGCAAAGGCACCGGATAAGGTTGCGGACATGACTCAGTCGCACCCCAGGATCAGCAAGGCTGTCATTCCCGCGGCAGGCCTCGGCACCCGGTTCCTGCCGGCCACCAAGGCCACTCCCAAGGAGATGCTGCCGGTCGTCGACAAGCCGGCGATCCAGTACGTGGTCGAGGAGGCCGTGTCCGCGGGGCTCGACGACGTCCTCATGATCACCGGACGCAACAAGCGTCCCCTGGAGGACCACTTCGACCGCAACTACGAGTTGGAGTCGGCCCTCCAGAAGAAGGGCGACGCCCACCGGCTCGCCAAGGTGCAGGAGTCCAGCGACCTGGCCACGATGCACTACGTGCGCCAGGGCGACCCCAGGGGCCTCGGCCACGCCGTGCTGTGCGCGGCCCCGCACGTCGGCCACGAGCCCTTCGCCGTGCTGCTCGGCGACGACCTGATCGACCCCCGCGACCCGCTGCTCCAGCGCATGATCGAGGTCCAGGAGCGGCACGGCGGCAGCGTGATCGCGCTCATGGAGGTCGCCCCCGAGCAGATCCACCTCTACGGCTCGGCGGCCGTCGAGACCACCACCGACGGCGACGTCGTCAAGGTGACGGGACTGGTGGAGAAGCCGGACGCGGCGGACGCCCCGTCCAACTACGCGGTCATCGGCCGGTATGTGCTCGACCCGCACATCTTCGACATACTGCGGCGCACCGAACCGGGCCGCGGCGGCGAGATCCAGCTCACCGACGCCCTCCAGCAGCTCGCCCAGGACGAAAAGGCCGGCGGCCCGGTGCACGGCGTCGTCTTCCAGGGCCGGCGGTACGACACCGGCGACCGCGGCGACTATCTGCGTGCCATTGTCAGACTCGCGTGCGAACGTGAAGACCTGGGACCGGACTTCCGGGCCTGGCTTCGCAGTTACGTAGCCGAGGAGATGCAGCAGAGTTGAGCAGCGCCGCGACCCGCCCCGCCGGCCCGGACCGTCTGTGGTCGGTGGACGAGCACCTGGAGGACATCCTCTCGACCGTCCGCCCCCTGGACCCCATCGAGCTGCAACTCCTCGACGCGCAGGGCTGCGTCCTGGTCGACGACGTCATGGTGCCGGTCTCGCTGCCGCCCTTCGACAACAGCTCCATGGACGGGTACGCGGTACGGGTCACGGACGTGGCGGGTGCGAGCGAGGAGTTCCCGGCCGTCCTGGAGGTCGTCGGGGACGTCGCGGCGGGCGCGGCCGAGCTGACCCCCGTCGGCCCCGGCCAGGCGGCCCGCATCATGACCGGCGCCCCGCTGCCGCCCGGCGCGGAGGCCGTCGTCCCCGTGGAGTGGACCGACGGCGGGCTCGGCGAGGGACCGGTCACCGGGATGCGGGCGCGCAGCCTCACGCCCGAGGGCGCCCGGGGACACGTGCGCGTGCACCGGCCGGCCGAGGCACGCGCGCACGTGCGCGCGAAGGGCAGCGACGTGAAGGCGGGCGACCTCGCCCTGGAGGCCGGCACCGTGCTCGGCGCACCGCAGATCGCCCTGCTCGCCGCGGTCGGCCGCGGCACGGTGCGGGTGCGCCCGCGCCCGCGCGTGGTCGTCGTGTCCACCGGCAGCGAACTCGTCCAGCCCGGCGAGGAACTGGGCAGCGGCCAGATCTACGACTCCAACAGCTTCGCCCTCACCGCCGCCGCCCGGGACGCCGGTGCCATCGCCTACCGGGTGGGCGCCGTCGTGGACGACGCCGAGACGCTGCGCTCCACCATCGAGGACCAGCTCGTCCGCGCCGACCTGATGGTCACCACGGGCGGGGTGAGCGTGGGGGCGTACGACGTCGTCAAGGAGGCGCTGGCGCACGTCGCCGACGAGGACGAGGCGGGCGGCGGCATCGACTTCCGCAAGCTCGCCATGCAGCCGGGCAAGCCCCAGGGCTTCGGCTCCATCGGCCCCGAGCACACCCCGCTGCTGGCCCTGCCGGGCAACCCCGTGTCGTCGTACGTCTCCTTCGAGCTGTTCGTCCGGCCCGTCATCCGCACCCTGATGGGCCTGCCCGACGTCCACCGGCCCCGCACCACGGCGACGCTCAGGGCGGGCAGGGCGCTGAGCTCCCCGAAGGGGCGCCGGCAGTTCCTGCGCGGGGCGTACGCGGACGGCGAGGTCACCGCCGTGGGCGGGGCCGGCTCGCACCTGGTCGCGGCACTGGCGCATGCCGACGCGCTGATCGTCGTACCGGAGGACGTGGAAACCGTCGAGCCGGGCACCGAGGTCGAGGTCGTCCTGCTCGGCCGGCCGTAGGGCCCGGTGGGCGGTGCTGTCCGGCGGACGGTCCTGCCCGGTCGTGTGCGCCTGCTTGGCGGTACCGTGTCGCGCACAGCAGGCCCGAGCGCCGCACCGCGACGGGCCCGGACCGGGAGTGCCACACAGCATGACTGAGCCCTTCCGGGGGGAGACCCCCGGACCCCCAGTGCCCGAGCGTCTGACGCACATCGACGACGCGGGCGCCGCCCGCATGGTCGACGTGTCCGGCAAGGACGTGACCGCGCGCACCGCCCGCGCGAGCGGACGCGTCCTCGTCTCGCCCCGCGTGGTCGAGCTGCTGCGCGGCGAGGGCGTTCCCAAGGGCGACGCCCTCGCCACCGCGCGCATCGCCGGGATCATGGGGGCCAAGCGCACCCCCGATCTGATCCCGCTGTGCCACCCCTTGTCGGTCTCCGGTGTGAGACTGGACCTGACGGTCGCGGACGACGCGGTGGAGATCCTGGCCACCGTGCGGACGACGGACCGCACGGGCGTCGAGATGGAAGCCCTCACGGCGGTCTCCGTCGCGGCCCTCACCGTGATCGACATGGTCAAGGCGGTCGACAAGGGAGCGGTCATCACGGACGTACGCGTGGAGGAGAAGACGGGCGGCAAGTCGGGCGACTGGAGCCGGACGTGACGGGCGGGCCCGCGGGCGGCGGTGCGCCGTACCGGGCGCTCGTGGTGACCGCCTCCAACCGTGCCGCCGCCGGGGTCTACGAGGACCGGGGCGGTCCGCTGGTCGCGGCCGGCCTCAGGGGTTTCGGGTTCACCGTCGACGGGCCACGGGTCGTGCCGGACGGGGAGCCCGTCGCGGCCGAGCTGCGCGCCGGGGTCGAGGCCGGGTACGACGTCGTCGTGACCACCGGCGGCACCGGTGTCTCGCCCACCGACCGCACCCCCGAGGCGACCCGCGCGGTGATCGACTACGAGGTGCCGGGCATCGCGGAGGCCGTCCGGGCGTTCGGACGGGAGAAGGTGCCCACCGCCGCGCTCTCCCGGGGCCTGGCCGGGGTGGCGGGCCGGACACTGATCGTCAACCTTCCGGGGTCCACCGGCGGGGTGCGGGACGGCCTCGCCGTCCTGGAACCGCTGCTGGCACACGCCGTCGACCAGATCCGCGGCGGCGACCACCCCGGAACCGGCAGTGGAGGTGCGAGCTGAACAGCCCTTCCTGGCCCGTGGTGCTGGTGGACGGCGATGTCGTCCTGCGGCCCATAAAGGCGCGCGACCAGCGGGACTGGCGCGAGGTCAACCGGCGCAACCGGGACTGGCTGCGCCCCTGGGAGGCGACCATTCCGCCGCCCACCCCCAGCGGGCCGGTCACGCACCGCCCGACCTACCGGCAGATGGTCCGGCACCTGCGCTCCGAGGCGAACGCGGGACGCATGCTGCCGTTCGTCATCGAGTACCAGGGGCGGCTGGTCGGGCAGCTGACGGTCGCCGGGATCACCTGGGGCTCGATGTGCTCGGGACACGTCGGCTACTGGGTGGACCGGTCGGTGGCGGGCCGCGGGGTGATGCCGACGGCCGTCGCGCTCGTGGTGGACCACTGTTTCCGCACCGTCGGGCTGCATCGCATCGAGGTCTGCATTCGCCCCGAGAACCGGCCCAGCCGCCGGGTGGTGGAGAAACTCGGATTCCGCGAGGAGGGGCTGCGGCCGCGTTATCTGCACATCGACGGAGCCTGGCGCGACCACCTCGTCTTCGCCCTGACGGCGGAAGAGGTGCCCGAGGGGTTGCTCGCGCGCTGGCAGCGGGCACGCTCCGGGAGCGCGTCCGCGAAGGCGCCGGGCACCACGGGCGGCCCGAACGCCCCCTGGAATCAGCAGAACACCTCGGGGAATCCCGGCTAGCCCCGGAAATTGAATACATGTTCGAAATTGATCGGTTGGTGACCGCCTCGGGGCGTTGAATTCGCGACTCCGGCGGCCTGTTGATCGCATCGGTCACAAAAAAAGCTCGAAATATCAGCCGGATCGTGCGACACACCGACGCAATTGGCAGATGGCCCCACGCAAACCCCTCTACCGTGTGAGGCGTGAGCAGCAGCGGCCTCATCTACGCAGTCATTGTCGGGGCCTGGGCCGCCTACTTGGTGCCGATGTGGCTCCGTAGGCAGGACGAGCTGAACGAGGCCCGTCCGACGGAACGCTTCAGCACCGCCATCCGGCTGCTGTCCGGACGGGCGGGGATGGAGCGCCGGTACGCCAGGGACCTAAGGGCGCGCTCCGCCTCGGAGGGGGAGCAGGACGCCGGTGATCCGGACGTCACCGACTCGGTGGACGTCCGGGCCTTCGCCATGCCTCCGACCCGCCGTCAGGTCCGGGCGGAGGCGGAGCCGGAGACACCCGGGTACCGGGAACCGGCCCGCGACCAGCAGGCCGCTGCGGCGGCCAAGTCGCCCTCCGCACCGGCACGTCAGCAAGGCGGCGCGGCCGCCTCCGGGCAGGCCCCGGCATCCACCCCCGCGACCGAACCGGACGCGGCGCGCAAACGGGTCCCGGCGGCCCGGCGCGCGCCCTCCTCGCAGACGGCGGCGGCACGCGCCCAGCGCTCGAAGGTGCTCGCGCGCCGTCGGCGCACCACCGTCCTGCTCTTCGTCGCCTTCACGCTCGGCGCGATCGTCGCGGCCGTCGGCGGGCTGGCGTTCCTGTGGGCGCCCGGCGTGCCCGCCGTGATGCTCAGCACGTACATCGCCTACCTGCGCACGCAGGAACGGCGCCGCTTCGCCTACCAGATGGACCGGCGTCAGGCCGAGGCCGCCGCCCAGCGGTTGCGTGAGCGGCAGCCGCGGCGGCGCGCGCCCCTCGATGCGGGCGCGGTCGCCGACGAACCGGACGAGGGCCCGGCGACCGAGACCGACCCCGGGCTGTCCGCGCTCGCCGCGGACCGGCGTGCCCTGGTCGAGCAGACCGACCACGCCGAGTGGGTCGACCAGCAGCGCGAGCGGCAGCGGCGGCCCGGACAGGGAGACAGCTGGGACCCGGTGCCGGTGCCGCTGCCGACCTACGTGACCGCGCCGGTCGCCCCCCGCGCCACCTCCGACGTGGACCTCGGGGCGCCCGACGCGTGGAGTTCCGCGCGGTCCAGCTCCGTCGCGCCGGAGCTGGAGGCGAGGCCGGCGGCGCCGGAGGCCGAGGCGCAGGAGCCCGCCGCCGACGACGACCGGCCGGACGACGGCCGCACCGACGCCCGCCGGGCGGCCTCCGCGCGCCGGGCACGGGAGCGTGGCCGTACGCCGCTGTTCGACCAGTACGAGGACGGCGAGCGCCCGCGCGCGGCCAACGAGTGATCCGCAGCGGTCCCGAGGCTTCCTCGGGACCCCGGTCCTGACCAGTCAGGGAACGGATTTCCAAGCACCCCGACGGGGATGCTAGAGTTTCACTCGTTGCAAGGGCCTGTGGCGCAGTCCGGTAGCGCACCTCGTTCGCATCGAGGGGGCCAGGGGTTCAAATCCCCTCAGGTCCACTGCACACCTGTTCCCGAGTTCACTCGGGAGCGGTTGACGAGATCCCGTCGATCTTCATGATCGGTCGGGATCTTCGTCGTTTCCGGGGGGCCGTTCCCGATCGCCCACCGCGCGACCCGGGCCCGCACCCTGGCCGCGCTCGCGGAGGCGTCCGAACCGTCCCGTGCCCGTCGGCTCGCCGCGCAGGTCGTCGTTCTCGACGGCTGGGACGCCGCCCTGCCCGACCCCGCTGATCGCGAGGAGCATCCGATGATCCCGAAACTGCCCCTGCACAGCCCCCGTTGGCGTGAACTCGACGGTGTGTCAGCCGACGAGGTGAGAGCGCTTCTGGAGGACATGGCGTCCGGCGGTGCCACCGGAAGCGGCGACGCGTGGCCGGGCGCCTGGAAGGACCTGGCCGACGGCCTCATCGAGGACGGAACCGTCTTCGACGGAGCCTATGCGGCCCTGCCCCACCTCATAGCGGCGGCGGCGGACCTGCCCCCGGACCGGACCGTGGATCTCTGGGTGGACATGGGGCTCATCGTGACCGCGGAGGACAGGCCCCCCGTCCCGGCCGATCTCCAGGAGGGCTTCGGCGCCGCACTCCTGCTGGCCGAACAGGCGGCCGTACGGAGCCTCCTCGCCACCGACGCCCCGGCGGACGCCCGTACCTCCCTCGCGCTGAGCTGCCTCGCCTTCGCCGGTCATCACATGGGCACCGCGCTGTGGTCCCTCGAACCGCAGGAGGGGTACCTCGGGCTGCTGTGCCCCGGGTGCGGGAGCGACACCGAGATCCCCGGCTTCTTCGTGGACCCGGTGCGTCCGCCCCTCGAGGCTCCGCGGCCGCCAGGAGCCGTTCCGGTCCGTCCGGGGGAGCACCCATGGGGCGCGGTCGTCACCGCGTTGCGCGAGGAGTCGCTGGGGGAGGGGTGGGAGCCCTTCCTGCGGGTGGCACGCGACGTCGCGGCGGCCGGCGTACACCCCGCAACGCCGGGTCGTGCCGCCCTGTGTCTGGTGGCCGGCCTGGTCGCGGCCGACGGCGCCCCGGGGCAGGCGGAGCAGGCGGGGCAGGCGCGGGCTCGCGAACTGATGCTGCTCACAGGGTTCTTCCGCTGCTGGGACTGCGAACGGACCTGGGCGATCGCCGACGGCCTGGCGGAGAACCCGGATGGCGCGCACCCTCAGCACCACCCCACGGCGGAGCGGACGGCCGCCGACCGTCCGGCTCCCGCCGCGGGGCCGGCGAAGGACGCCCCCACGCGCGCGGTGCCGCCCCGGCTTCGGCGGGACGGGAAGGCACTGGTCAGCGCCGACGGCACGATCTGGGGCCACCTGACGGAGTTCTCGGACTCCGCACCCGACCTCGCGCCTGTCCCTGCCGGTGGCGTCGACGCGCTCACGGCCGTGTCCCGTCCCGGTCAGCCCGCACTCGTCGCCGGTGCCGGTGCCGGTGCCGGTGCCGGCGGCGGGGACCGGGGCGCGGTGTGCCTGTGGGATCCGGCCGACGGCAGGATGGTCCACGGCCCGCTGCCGGGGTGTCCCGGCCGTGTCCGTTCGCTGGCGGCCCTGCCCCTGCCCGACGGCCGCGCCCTCCTGGCCGCCGGGGGCGGGACAGGGACGGTCGTCCTGTGGGATCCCGGCACCGGGCAGCCGGTCCGCGAACCGGTCGGCAGCACGCCCGGTGAGGTGGTCGGTATGTGTGCCGCGACCGTCCCCGACGGCCGGACCCTGCTCGTCACCGCCACCTCCCGAGGCGCGGTCCGGTCGTGGGACCCGGTCACCGGCGAGGCCGTCGGGAGCCTCAACCCGTACGGCAGCCCGATCCGGTCCATCACCGCCGTCCCGATCTCCGCCGGCCATACGCTGGTCGTCGCCGCGGACACCGGGGGCGGCGTCCACGTGTGGGACCCGGCCGTCGGCGACCCCTGGGAGCGGGGCGCGGCCGTACAGTTGAGCGGACGGGCCCTCGGCGGTGCCGTTCACCGGGTGGCAGCCGTGGCGGCCGTACCCGCACCGGACGGCGCGCTGCTGGCCACCGCGGACGACCGGGGCGTGGTCAGGCTGTGGGACCTCGCCACCGGAGACCCGGCCGGCGACCCCCTGCCCGCCTCGACGGGCACCGCAGGCCTCCCGGTCATGACCGCCGCCACGCTGCCCGACGGGCGCCGCGTCCTGGCCGTCGGCAGCAGCCTCGGGCGCCTGCGGGTGTGGGAACCGGAGACCGGCACGGTGCGGCACATCGCCCTCGACCTGGCGCCCACCTGTCTGGCCGTCGCAGGGCCCGACCTGATCGTCGGACACGCCCGCGGAGCCGTCGGCCTCCCCCTCGCCGACCGGTGAGGGGAACGGCACCCCCTGCCCCGCCCGGCCCCGAGGACATCCGACGGCCAGAGCGGTCGACCGCCGCCAACGGCCCTTGAGATCAGGCCATTTCACATTGCGTTCCTCAAACGCGACATGTCAGGGTTCGACGGTGGCCGCCCCGCCCGGTGCGGCCGGCCGCCCGCGAGGCGCCCGGCGGGCGTGACAGGGCACGCAGGGCGTGGGGAGGGGGCGCGATGGCTGGTCTCGAGGTGCACGACAGAACGCTGTGGAGGGTGCCGGGCGGGGGCTTGCTCTACCGCACCCCGGCGATGGCCGACGGCGCCGTCTACGTGCTCCACGGCTACCACGACCTGGTGGCCGTCGACGCGGCCACAGGGGAGCGGCGGTGGACCCTGCAGAACGGGTCCGGCATCGAATCGTCGCCGGTGGCCGCCGACGGCGCCGTGTACTTCGCCGACATGAACGGCCTTCTGACGGCTGTGGACGCCGCGACGGGCGTCGTGCGGTGGAGGTGGCAGGCGCGCCGGTGGCGCCGGTCGAAGATGTCGATGCCGGCGGTGGCCGACCGCTTCGTGCACGTGGCGCACCACAACAGGATGTGGGCGGTCGACGCGGTCACCGGCCGGCCGGTGTGGGACGTCGGGCTGACGGCCCCCGGCACGGTCCGGAACCCGCCGGCGGTGGCCGACGGAGTCCTGTACGCGGCCGGCGGCGGGCATCTGCTGGCCCTGGACGCGGCCACCGGGAGCAGGCGGTGGGACGTCCGTCCCCACGGCGGCGTTCCGCGGACGCCGACGGTCGCCGGCACCGGCGTGTACCTGGGCAACGGCGAAGGCCTGGTCGCGCTGGACGCGGCGACGGGTGCGGAACGCTGGCGGACGTCCCCCGGCCGGACGGTGTGGGCGAGCCCAGCGGTGGCCGAGGGCATCGTGGTCGCCGGAGTCGACGGCTGGTACCTGGTCGCGGTGGACGCCGAGACCGGCGCGGAGAGGTGGCGGCTGAAGACCCGCGGCGAGATCCACGGGACCCCCGCGGTCGCCGACGGCACGGTGTACGCGGGAAGTGACGACGGGCGTCTGTGGGCGGTGGACGCGGCCACGGGCGAGGCCCGGTGGAAGGTCGGGACCACCGGGCCGGTGCACTCCACGCCCCTGGTGAGCGGGGGCACCGTGTACATCGACAGCCTCGACGAGCACCTCTACGCCGTACGGGCCCACCAGCCGGGCGAAGCACCCGCCGAGGACCACCGCGCCGCCTCCGCCCGCCCCGAGCGGACGGGCGTACGCACGCGATCCGCTCCGGCAGGTCCCGGCACGCTCGGCGGCACCGTGCGCTGGCGGGTCCCGGCCCCGGGCGCGGGCCGCCTCACCCCGGCCGTGGCCGACGGCGTCGTGTACCAGACCACCGACGACGGCCTGCTGGCACTGGACGCCGCCACGGGCCGGGAACGGTGGCGACTGGATTCCCCCCACCTCTGGGACTCGTCACCGGCGGTCGTCGACGGCACCCTGTACATCGTCAAAGGGAAGCGGCTGCTGGCCGTGGACGTGGCCACCGGCCGCGTGCGGTGGGAGCGGGTGACCGACCACGTGGACCGCACCCGGCCCGCGGTGGCCGACGGCACGGTGTACACGGCCGGCGGGAACGGAACCCTCTGGGCCGTGGACGCGGCCACCGGCGCCAAGCGCTGGAAGCGCAGACTCGTACCGCGTCGCCGGCGCGCTTACGAGCACTTCACCACCCCCGCCGTGGCCGACGGCCGGGTCTACGTCTGCTACCCCCGCGACTCCCTCTGGGCGGTGGACGCGGTCACGGGGGCCACGCTCTGGGACGCCGGGACCGACTCCTCCCCCCACACCTCACCGGTGGTGTCCGATGGCACCGTCTACATCGGCGGTCACCACGGCCTGATCGCGCTGGACGCCGTCGACGGCACGAAGCGCTGGGAGCGGCGCTTCGGCGACCCGACGTGGTCCACGCCCGCGGTCGTCGACGGGACCGTGTACATGGGCAGCAACGGCTGGTACCTGTGGGCCGTGGACGCCGCCACCGGGAAGAAACGCTGGAGGCAGGAGACCGGAGCCGCTCACGAGTCCTCGCCGGCGGTGGCGGACGGGGCCGTCTACATCGGCAGCGAGGACAGGTCGCTGTGGGCGCTGGACGCGGCCACCGGCGCGGAACGCTGGCGGCTGGAGACCGGCGGGGAGGTGCGCTCGACGCCGGTGGCCGTCGACGGAACCGTGTACGTGGGCAGCGAGGACGGCTTCCTGTACGCGGTGCACACCTGACGCCCGTACGTCCCTACAGATCCCCGCGCAGGTCCTTCGCGAAGCAGCGGCTCGACTCGTAGTGGCGGTAGTAGCCGAACTTGGTGCACGGGGCGTAGCCGCTGGAGGTGTACAGGGCGATGGCCTCGGGCTGCTTGGTGCCGGTCTCCAGGACCATGCGCAGCCGGCCGGCCGCGCGGGCGTCGTCCTCCAGGGCCTTGAGGATCCGGCGGGCCAGGCCCCGGCCGCGCATCCCCTCGACGACGTACATGCGCTTGAGCTCGGCGTCGCCGTCCTCGTTGCCCTCGCCGTTCGCGTCCTGGCTGCGCCAGCCACCGGTGGCCACCGGGCGGTCGGACTCGTCGTACGCGATCAGGTAGACCCCGTTCGGCGGCCGGAAGTCGGAGGCGTCGAGCTCCGTGGCGTCGCCGCCGTCGCCGTAGCGGACGTGGTACTCGGCCTGGACCTCGTCGTTGAGCTTGACGGCGTCGGGGTGGTCGAAAGCAACACGGCGTATGTTCATGAGGAGCATCGTAGATTCGTACGGGCGCTCGATCGGACGGCGCGGTGGGCGTCGGGACTCCGTCCAGTGTGCCGGTATCGTTCCCGGGTGCTGACTGTGACCTCGGTGAATGTGAACGGGCTGCGTGCCGCCGCGAAGAAGGGCTTCGTGGAGTGGCTCGCGGAGACCTCCGCGGACGTGCTCTGCCTCCAGGAGGTGCGCGCGGAACCGCAGCAGCTCCCGGAGGAGGTGCGCGCGCCCGGCGGCTGGCACGTCGTGCACGCGCCCGCGGTGGCCAAGGGGCGCGCGGGCGTCTCCCTGTACACCCGGCGTGAGCCGGACGCGGTACGGATCGGCTTCGGATCGGACGAGTTCGACACGAGCGGACGGTACGTCGAGGCCGACCTTCCCGGTGTCACCGTCGCCTCCCTCTACCTCCCCTCCGGTGAGGTAGGCACCGAGCGGCAGGACGAGAAGGTGCGCTTCATGGCCGAGTTCCACGCCCACCTGAAGGAGCTGCGCGAACGGGCCGCCGCCGACGGGCGCGAGGTCGTCGTCTGCGGCGACTGGAACATCGCCCACCGGCAGGCCGACCTGAAGAACTGGCGTGCCAACGCGAAGAACTCCGGCTTCCTCCCGGAGGAGCGGGAGTGGCTCGGCACCGTCCTGGACCCGGCCGACGGCGGCTACGTCGACGTCGTACGCGCGCTCCACCCGGACATGGAGGGCCCGTACACCTGGTGGTCCTACCGGGGCCGGGCCTTCGACAACGATTCAGGGTGGCGCATCGATTATCAGATGACCACACCCGGGCTCGCCGGCAAGGCGGTCAAGGCGTTCGTGGAGCGGGCCGCCACGCACGCCGAGCGCTGGTCCGACCACGCGCCGGTCACCGTCGTGTACGACCTCTGATCAGTCCTCCTCGGGTTTCCTCCGCAGCCTGCGGTCCAGGGCCAGGGAGACCTCCGCCTCCACCACGCTGCGGGCCAGCGGGCGCAGGCGGGCCAGGTCCTCCTCGGGGCCGTGGCGCAGGACGAGCCGGGCGAAGAGATCGGCGAGGGCGTCGGCGTGTTCGCGTACGCTGCGCCCCGCCGCCAGCACCTCCGCCAGCGGGAAGCCCTCGCGGACCAGGGCCGAGGAGGCGTCGAGGAGGCGGCGGCTGATGTGGACGATGTCGTCGCCGTCGGTGCCCAGGTAGCCGAGTTCCATGGCGGCGGCGAGGTTCTCCGGGGTGACCTCGCCCTCGAAGCGGGCGGCGAGTTCCTCGGGGGTCAGGCGGACCGGTTCCTCCTCGCTGGGGGTGTCGACGCCCAGCAGGTCGGCCACGTCCCGGCCGTGGTCGAGCGCCTCCGCCAGTTCCGCGATGCCGTTGAGGGTGTGGCCGCGCTCGAGGAGTGCCGAGATGGTGCGCAGCCGGGCCAGGTGGTGGTCGTCGTACCAGGCGATACGGCCCTCACGGCGAGGTGGTGCGAGCAGCTTGCGTTCGCGGTAGAAGCGCAGCGTGCGCACGGTTATGCCGGCCTTTCTCGCCAGCTCCTCCATGCGGTACTCGCGCGGTCCGTCGTCGTCTGCCACGGGCGCAGCCTATGTTGTACCGCCGGTAAGTTTCCCGCGTACGGCCCCTACCCATCAGTACGGAGCTGCCCTAGAGTGCGACTGCGCCAGTGATTACTGGCGCAATCACGGTCGAGGTGTGGAGGCTCCGGGATGGCCCAGCACGAACATGTACGGGTGGCGGTGATCGGGTCCGGTTTCGGCGGACTGGGCGCGGCCGTGCGGTTGCGCCGGGAGGGGGTCACCGACTTCGTCGTCCTGGAACGCGCGGCCGGCGTCGGCGGCACCTGGCGGGACAACAGCTATCCGGGATGCGCCTGTGACGTGCCGTCCCACCTGTACTCCTTCTCCTTCGCCCCGAACCCCGACTGGCCGCGCACCTTCTCCGGGCAGGAGCACATCCGCGCCTACCTGGAGCATGTCGCCGACACCTTCGGGCTCCGGCCCCACCTGCGCTTCGGCGCCGAGGTGCGGCGGATGACCTGGGACGCCCGGCAGCTGCGCTGGGACATCGAGACGGCCGCCGGCGCCTTCTCCGCCGACGTCGTCGTCTCCGCCACCGGCCCGCTGTCCGACCCGAAGATCCCCGCGATCCCGGGCCTGGACTCCTTCGAGGGCGAGGTCTTCCACTCGGCCCGCTGGAACCACGACTACGACCTGCGCGGCAAGCGGGTGGCCATGGTCGGCACCGGTGCCTCCGCGATCCAGATCGTGCCCGCGATCCAGCCCCACGTCGCCCGCCTCACCCTCTTCCAGCGCACCCCGCCCTGGGTGATGCCCCGCGTGGACCGCGCCATCGGCGCCGCCGAACGCGGGCTGCACCGGGCGCTGCCCTTCACCACCCGGGCCCGGCGCGGGCTCCTGTGGGGCATCCGGGAGCTCCAGGTCCAGGCGTTCACCAAGCACCCCGACGAACTCGGCCTGGTCGAGAAGCTCGCCCTGCGCAACATGGCCCGCGCCGTCAAGGACCCGGCGCTGCGGGCGAAGCTCACCCCGGACTACCGCATCGGCTGCAAGCGCATCCTGCTGTCCAGCACCTACTATCCGGCGCTCACCCGGCGGAACGTGGACGTGGTGGCGAGCGGCCTCGCCGAGGTCCGCGGTTCGACGGTGGTCGCCGCCGACGGCAGCACCGCCGAGGTCGACGCGATCGTCTTCGGCACCGGCTTCCACGTCACCGACATGCCGATCGCGGAACGCGTCGTCGGCGTCGACGGCCGCACCCTCGCGGAGACCTGGAAGGACGGCATGCAGGCGCTGCGCGGTGCCTCGGCCGCCGGGTTCCCCAACTGGATGACGATCATCGGACCCAACACCGGCCTCGGGAACTCCTCCATGATCCTCATGATCGAGTCCCAGCTGAACTACCTGGCCGACTACCTGCGCCAGCTCCGGGTCCTCGGCGGGCGCGTCGCCCTCGACGCGCGCCCCGGCGCGGTGGCCGCCTGGAACGACAAGGTCCAGGAACGCATGCGGCGCACCGTCTGGAACACCGGCGGCTGCACCAGCTGGTACCTGGACGCGAACGGCCGCAACACCACCATCTGGCCCGGCACGACGACCGAGTTCCGACGCGCGACCCAGCGCGTGGACCTGGCCGAGTACGACGTGATCCGCCCGCCCCTGGCCGGCGACGGGGCCGGGGACGGGGCTGCGGGGGAGGCCGGCGAGCCGGGGGCCAGGTCCGGCGCGGAGGTGGGCGCGTGAGCCGGCCGGCCCATGTGACCAGCGGGCCCTACGCCCCGCCCGTGCCCGCGCGGGAACTCACCGTCGTCTCCGCCGACGGCGCCCGGCTGCACGTCGAGGTGCACGGCCCCGAGGGCGCGCCCCCCGTCGTCCTCGCCCACGGCTGGACCTGCTCCACCGCCTTCTGGGCGGCGCAGATCCGGGAGCTCGCCGTCGACCACCGGGTCGTCGCCTACGACCAGCGGGGGCACGGACGCAGTCCCGCGAGCCCCGCGTGCACCACCGGCGCGCTGGCGGACGACCTGGAAGCGGTACTGGCCGGGACACTGGCGCGCGGGGAGAAAGCCGTGATCGTCGGCCACTCCATGGGCGGCATGACCGTCATGGCGGCCGCCGCGCGTCCCCGCTTCCGGGAGCACGCGGCCGCCGTCCTGCTGTGCAGCACCGGGAGTTCACGGCTGATCGCGGAGGCGCTCGTCATACCGTTGCGCGCCGGGGCCCTGCGCACCCGGCTCACGACGGGTGTGCTGGCGTCGCGCGCCCCGCTCGGACCGGTCACGCCGGTCGCGAAGCGCATCCTCAAGTACGCGACCATGGGCGCCGGTTCCGCCCCGCACATGGTGGAGGCGTGCGCACGCATCGTGCACGCCTGCCCGCGCGCCGTACGGCATGCCTGGGCGGGTGTCCTCGCGGAACTCGACCTCGACGCCGGCGTACGGGAGTTGCGGGTCCCCACGGCGGTCCTCACCGGTGCGGCCGACCGGCTCACGCCCCCGCTGCACGCCCGCGCGCTGGTCGCCGCGCTGCCGCACTCCCTCGGCCTCACCGAGCTGCCCGGCGTCGGCCACATGACGCCGGTCGAGTCGCCGGAGCCGGTCAACGGAAAGATCCGGGAACTCGTCACCGCGTATGTGACGGTCACCCCGGCGGACACCGGCGCCGAGGCGCCCGAGCGGATCACGGAGGGCTCATGAGCAGGGTCGGTCTCGAAGGACAGGTCGCGGTCGTCACCGGAGCGGCGCGCGGGGTCGGCGAGTTGCTCGCCCGCAAGCTGTCCGCACGCGGGGCGAGGGTGGCGCTCGTGGGCCTGGAGGAGGAGGCGCTGAAGGAGGCCGCCGGGCGGCTGCACACCGAAGGCGCCCACTGGTACGCGGACGTCACCGACCACGAGGCGATGAGCCGGGTCGCGGCCGAGGTCAAGGAGCGGTTCGGCAAGGTCGACATCGTGGTGGCCAACGCCGGTGTGGCCAACGGCGGTCCGTTCGCCGACTCGGACCCCGAGGCCTGGCGGCGGGTGATCGAGGTCAACCTGATCGGCTCGGCGGTGACGGCACGGGCGTTCCTGCCGGCGCTCACGGAGAGCCGCGGCTATCTGCTCCAGGTCGCCTCGCTGGCCGCCATCACACCGGCGCCGATGATGAGCGCGTACTGCGCGTCCAAGTCGGGTGTGGAGGCGTACGCCCACAGTCTGCGCGCCGAGGTCGGCCACCAGGGCGTGCGCGTCGGCGTCGCGTACCTGTCGTGGACGGACACCGACATGGTGCGCGGCGCCGACCAGGACGACGTGATGCGGGAGTTGCGCCGGCGGCTGCCGTGGCCGTCGAACAAGACCTACCCGCTGGGTCCGGCGGTGGACCGGATGGTCGCCGGGATCGAACGGCGCTCGGCGCACGTGTACGGGCAGTGGTGGCTGCGCGGGATGCAGGGCGTGCGCGGCTACCTGCCGGCGCTCATCGGGACGGTCGGGCAGCGCGAGATGAAGCGGTTCGCGCCCCGCCTGCAGGGGGTGCGCACGGGGCTCGTCGGCGCGGGCGGGGCGGCGGACGAGCAGGCCCGCGCTACGCAGCGTCACTGATCGACATGCGTGCGTGGTCGGCCCGTGTGAATCTGGTCGAGGCCCCACCGAGGGCCGATTCCCCTCACTTTCCACGGGAGTGAACCCACATGGGTATGAAGGACAAGGCCGGCAAGACGCAGGGTCAGACCAAGCAGAAGATGCGCGAGGGCCAGCAGCACGGCCGTCAGCAGGGGCAGCAGCACGGCCCGCAGACGCCGCAGCGTGGCCAGCAGCCGCAGCAGGCCCAGCAGCACGGCCAGCAGACGCGTGAGCGCGGTCGTCAGACCATGGACGACACCGAGCAGGAGATGCAGGACCGGTTCAGCCAGGACTACGACGCCTAGCCGTCGTACCCGGCTCGACCGGTAGGCGCGGGGCGCCCTTCTTCACGGAGGGCGCCCCGCGTGCTGCCGCCGCCCTGGCAGCACGCACCGGACCGCACGGGTTGCCCTATGTCGCCGTCGGCCGCGGGGGGAGCTTGGGGCGGGAGCGGTCGGGGGTTTCGGAGTAGTCCGGGGGGATCGCCGCCGGGTGGTCGCGCAGCAGGTCCAGGGCCAGTTGGATCGCTTCGTCCATCTCCACATGGCGGCCCTCCGCCCAGTCCAGCGGGGTGCGCAGGACCTCGCGGTCGGGGGCGACGCCGTGGTTCTCCACGGACCAGCCGTACTCCTCGAACCAGGCCGCGTTCATCGGCACCGTGATCACCGTGCCGTCGCCCAGCCGGTGCCGCCCGGTCATGCCGACCACACCGCCCCAGGTGCGCTGACCGACCACCGGGCCGAGTCTGAGCAGTCTGATCGCGGCCGTGATCATGTCGCCGTCGGAGGAGGTGGCCTCGTCGGTGAGCGCCACGATCGGACCGCGCGGGGCGTTGGAGGCGTACGACACGGGCTGGGCGTTCCTCGTCAGGTCCCAGCCGAGGATGGTCCGGGTGAGTTTCTCCACCACGAGTTCGCTGATGTGCCCGCCCGCGTTGCCGCGCACGTCGACGATGAGCGCCGGCCGCGCGACCTCCCCGCGCAGATCGCGGTTGAACTGGGCCCAGCCCGAACCGCCCATGTCCGGGATGTGCAGGTAGCCGCACCTGCCGCCGCTCATCTCCCGTACCACCTCACGGCGTTTGGCGACCCAGTCCTGGTAACGCAGCGGCCGTTCGTCGATCAGCGGCAGGACGGCGACCCGGCGCGGCGGCCCCGGCTCGCCGCCGCCCGGGACGAACGTCAGCTCCACCGTCGTACCGCCCGCCCCCGCGAGCAGCGGGTAGGGGCCGGTCACCGGATCCACCGGCCTGCCGTCCACGTGGGTGAGCACCGCGCCCTCGCGGATCCCGGTGCCCGCGAGCGGGGAGCGTGCCTTCGAGTCGGAGGAGTCGCCGGGCAGGATCCGCTGGACCGTCCAGCCGCCCTCCCGGCGGGCGAAGTTGGCGCCGAGCAGGCCCTGGAAGCGCTGGTAGTGCGGCGGCCCCTCGTTGCGGCGGGCGGGGGTGACGTAGGCGTGCGAGGTGCCCAGCTCGCCGAGGACCTCGCGCATCAGGTCGGCGAACTCGTCGGGCGAGGCGACGCGTTCGACCAGCGGGCGGTACTGGTCCAGCACCCCGTCCCAGTCGATGCCGCACATGCCGGGGTCCCAGAAGTAGTCGCGGATGAGCCGGCCGGCCTCGGCGTAGGCCTGGCGCCACTCGGCGGGCGGGTCGACCACGTGCAGGATGCGGCGCAGGTCGATCCAGACGGTCGTGTCACCGTCGCCCGACTCGGTCGACGGGACGGCCCGCAGCTCGCCCTCGTCGACCACGACCAGCCGGCTGCCGTCGCCGCTGACGCTGAACCAGTCGAGGTGGTCGACGAGTTCGGCCTTCTTCGCCTTGCTGATGTGGAAGTACTCCAGGGTCGGGCGGCCGCTGGTGTCGGCGGGGTTGGCGAAGGTCTCGCCCAGCGCGCCCGAGATCGGCCAGCGCAGCCAGACCAGACCGCCGCCGGCGACCGGGTACATGGTGGAGTACTTGGAGGCGGCGACCGGGAACGGGGTCACCCGGTTCTCCAGCCCCTCGACCTCGACCGTCACCGCACTGCCGTCGCCGGGCTCCTCGTCCTCCACGGGGTCCAGACCGCCGGCGGCGGGCCGCCCGTCCGGGCTGAGGGCGAAGGGGGAGGGGGTCGCCGAGGAGAGCGGGACCAGGTAGGGGCGGCAGCCCAGCGGGAAGGACAGGTCGCCGGTGTGCACGTCGTACACCGGGTCGAAGCCGCGCCAGGACAGGAACGCGAGGTAGCGGCCGTCGCGCGTGAACACCGGGTTCTCGTCCTCGAAGCGGCCGTTGGTGACGTCGATGACGAGCCGGTCGCTGATCCGGGCCATCTTGATCTGCCGCAGCGTACGGCCGATCCCCGGATGCGACCAGGTCAGCCATGACCCGTCCGGCGAGAAGGCCAGGTCGCGGACGGGACCGTTGAGCGAGTGGATCAACTCGACGGGATCGGCGGAACCGGCGTCAGCGGTGTCGGCAGACGACCCGGCTCCCTCGGCGACCTCGTCCTCCGGCATGTCGAGCAGCAGCAGCCGTCCGTCGTGCGAGGCCACCGCCAGCCGTTCGCCGAGCGGGTCCGAGACCAGTTCGAGCACCCGTCCCAGCCGCCCGGAGGCCAGCCGGCGCGGTGGCCGGTCACCGCTCGCCCGGGGCAGCGAGGCCACCTCGATCGCGTCCTCGCCCCCGGCGTCCGTGACGTAGGCGATCCGCCCGGTGGAACCCAGCATCTCCGGGAGCCGGACCCGTACCCCGGGGGTGTCCGCGATGGTGCGTGCCGGGCCGTCGCGGTGGGTGAGCCAGTACAGGCTGCCGCGTACGACGACGGCGCTGGCCCGTCCCGTCTCGTCGACCGAGACGCCGTCGACGTGCTGGGCGGCCGGCACCTGGTAGGGGCGGCGGCCCGCGCGCGGCCCGGACAGCCGCACGTCCAGCCTGCGCGGCTCCGCGTTCGGGCCGAGGTCCTCGACGAGCCACAGGTCGCCCGCGCACTGGTACACCACCCGGGTGCCGTCGCTGGCGGCGTTCCGGGCGTAGAAGGCGTCGTGGTCGGTGTGCCGGCGCAGGTCGGAGCCGTCGTGGGCGCAGGAGTAGAGGTTGCCGACGCCCTCGTGGTCGGAGAGGAAGACGATGCGGTCGCCGACGAACATCGGGGCGTCCAGATGGCCCCCGATGCCGGCCAGCAGCCGCTGTCCGTGCAGCCACAGCCGGCCCGTGGCGCCGCCCCGGTAGCGCTTCCAGCTCGCGGGTTCGTGCGGCGGGGTGCCGGTGAGCAGCAGGGTCCTGCGCTCGCCCGCCAGGTCGGCGACCTGGATGTCGGCGACCGGGCCCCAGGGCAGCTTGCGCCCGGGGTCGCCGTCGGGGGAGACCTTGTAGGCCCAGGTGAAGTAGGAGAACGGCTGGCCGTGCGAGGCGACCGCGAGGATGTCGGCGCCGCCCTCGCCGTCCGGCGGGGTCCAGCCGCACACCCGGGTGTCCGCGCTGCCCCAGTACGTCAGCTGCCGCCCGGGGCCGCCGTCGACGTCGGTCAGGTGGATCTCGGGCACCAGGCTGCGCCAGCTCGTGTACGCGATCCTGCGGCCGTCGGGGGAGAAGCGCGGATGGCCGACCTTGGTGCGGTCGACGGTGAGCCGCCAGGCGCGGCCCGGGGTGTCGAGGGAGGTCAGCCAGAGGTCGTCCTCGGCCACGAAGCACAACAGGTCGCCGTGGAGATGCGGCAGGCGCAGATAGCTCACCTCCCCATGCTTTTCCGGGCCGGGAGGGGCAGCAACTCGTGAGGACGCGCGACTTGGGCGCCCGGCGTGAGGGAGCACACGTACGAAACGGTTTCGTTTCTATAGATCGCAGGGTATCTTCATGGTGTAGGCGGGAAGACACCGATGGAGCAATGGAGGGTGAGTGGCATGACTGAGGTCGCAACGGCGCGTCGCAGTCGCATCACGCCCGAGCGCGAGGCCGAGCTGTACGAGGCCGTGCTCGACCTGCTCCGGGAGGTCGGCTACGACGCCCTCACCATGGACGCCGTCGCCGCCCGCACCAAGTCCAGTAAGGCCACCCTCTACCGCCAGTGGGGCGGCAAGGCCGAGCTGGTGGCCAAGGCGGTGCGGCACAACAAGCCGGGCGGCTTCGGGACCATCGACACCGGTTCCCTCCGCGGCGACCTGCACGCCCTCACCCTGCGCTCGGACGACTGCCAGATGGAGCAGAGCTCCGCGCTCATGCGCGGTCTCGCCATGGCCGTCCACGGCAGCCCGGAACTCCTGGCGGCGTTCAAGGAGCACCTGATCGAGCCCGAGATGGCCGAGTTCCGCCGGGTGCTGCAACGGGCGATCGACCGGGGCGAGGTCCGTGCGGACAACCCGGCGATCGACTTCGTGATGCACATGATGATCGGGGGGTTCGCCGCCCGTTCGCTGATCGACGAAGAGCCGCCCACCCAGGCCTTCCTGCTGAGGTACATCGACGCCGTGGTGCTCCCCGCCCTCGGCGTCCGCACCCCCTGACCCTTCCCCGCAGCCTGCCCACCTGACGCCTCCGCTCATGTCGTCGGGCCGATC
Source organism: Streptomyces sp. NPDC021562 (assembly GCF_040640875.1). Classification (NCBI taxonomy): domain Bacteria; kingdom Bacillati; phylum Actinomycetota; class Actinomycetes; order Kitasatosporales; family Streptomycetaceae; genus Streptomyces; species Streptomyces sp. NPDC021562. The sequence continues at coordinate 94,181 of NZ_JBFACN010000005.1, read as the reverse complement.
ACCCCTGCCACCCACCGGGTTGGTCACCCCTGCCCTGCACACCCCACGACCTGACCAGGAGTACGCCCTCGTGGCTACGTTCCTCTACAAACTGGGCCGGCTCGCCTTCCGGCGACGGCACTTCGTCACCCTCCTGTGGGTGGCGCTGCTGACCCTCGCGGGGGTCGGCGCGGCCAGTGCCCCCGCCGCGGGCTCCACGTCCTTCTCGATCCCCGGTACGGAGGCGCAGAAGGCCTTCGACCTGCTGGACCAGCGGTTCCCCGGAGCGAGCTCCGACGGCGCCACCGCACGGGTCGTCTTCAAGGCACCGGCGGGCGAGAAGATCTCCGACACGCTCAACAAGGCGACCGTCGAGAAGACCGTGCGGAAGCTGGCCGGCGGCTCCGAGGTCACCTCCGTCGACGACCCGTTCAAGACCAGGGCCGTCAGCAAGGACGGCACCGTCGCCTACGCCTCCGTGCGCTACGGCGTCTCCGGCATGGAACTCAAGGACGCCTCCCGCGAGGCGCTGGAGACGGCCGGCCACGACGCGCAGAAGGCCGGACTGACCGTCGAGATCGGAGGTGACGCCCTGCAGGCCGGGGCCGAACCGGGCGCGGCCGGCGAGGTCGTCGGCCTCGCGATCGCCGCCGTGGTCCTGGTCGTCACCCTGGGCTCGCTGGTCGCGGCCGGTCTGCCGCTGCTGACGGCGATCGTCGGCGTCGGCATCGGCGTCTCCACCATCACCGCGCTCGCCAAGACGCTCGACCTCGGCGACACCACGTCCACGCTGGCGCTGATGATCGGCCTGGCGGTCGGCATCGACTACGCGCTGTTCATCGTCTCCCGCTACCGCGGCGAACTGGCCGAGGGCCGCGACCGCGAGGAAGCGGTCGGCCGCGCGGCCGGCACCGCCGGTTCCGCGGTGGTCTTCGCGGGCCTCACGGTCGTGATCGCGCTGGCAGGCCTGTCCGTCGTCGGCGTCCCGATGCTGACCAAGATGGGTCTCGCGGCGGCCGGCACGGTCGTGGTCGCCGTCCTGATCGCACTGACCATGATCCCGGCGCTGCTCGGCTACGCGGGCAGGCGGGTCAAGCCGGCCAGCGAGAAGCGCGGCAGGCGCCGCGGCGCCGGCCCGGCCGCCGCCGCCTCCTCTTCCACGGTCTCCGGCGCCCCCGCCAAGCCCGGTCTCGGGGAGCGCTGGGCGAGCTTCGTCGTGCGCCGTCCGGCCGCCGTGCTGCTGCTCGGCGTCGTCGGCCTCGGCGCGGTCGCCCTGCCGGTCTCCCAGCTGGAGCTGGGCCTGCCCGACGACGGCTCGCAGCCCACCTCCACCACCCAGCGCCGCGCCTACGACCTCCTCTCGGAGGGCTTCGGCCCCGGCTTCAACGGCCCCCTGATGATCGTCGTCGACGCCAAGGCCAGCGCCGACCCGAAGGCCGCGGCCACCACGGTCACGAACGGCATCAAGGACCTCAAGGACGTCGCCTCCGTCAGCCCGGCGATGTTCAACAAGGCCGGCGACACCGCGATGATCACCGTGGTCCCGTCGTCCAAGCCGTCCTCCACCGGGACCGAGGACCTGGTGCACGCCATCCGCGGCGAGGGCACCGAGGTCAGGGCGGACACCGACGCACGGGTCCTGGTCACCGGCACCACCGCGATGAACATCGACTTCTCGCAGAAGCTCAACGACGCGCTGGTCCCGTACCTCGCGCTGGTGGTCGGCCTCGCCTTCCTCCTGCTGATCGCGGTCTTCCGCTCCGTCCTGGTCCCGCTGAAGGCGGCCCTCGGCTTCCTGCTCAGCGTGCTCGCCGCGCTCGGCGCCGTCGTCGCGGTCTTCCAGTGGGGCTGGCTCGGCGGCCTGCTCGGCGTCGAGCAGACCGGCCCGATCATGTCGATGATGCCGATCTTCATGGTGGGCGTGGTCTTCGGACTCGCCATGGACTACGAGGTGTTCCTCGTGACCCGGATGCGGGAGGCGTACGTCCACGGCGAGACGCCCGGCCAGGCCGTGGTGACCGGCTTCCGGCACAGCGCGCGCGTGGTGGGCGCCGCCGCGGTCATCATGATGTCCGTCTTCGGAGGGTTCATCACCTCCAGCGAGTCCATGATCAAGATGATCGGGTTCGGCCTCGCCATCGCCGTCTTCTTCGACGCCTTCGTCGTCCGCATGGCGATCGTCCCGGCGGTGCTCGCGCTGCTCGGCAAGCGCGCCTGGTGGCTGCCGAGGTGGCTGGACCGCGCGCTGCCCAACGTGGACGTCGAGGGCGAGGGACTGCGCACCGCCGCCGACGCGCACGCGGGCGGCGACAGCGGACAGGGCGAGGAGGACCGGGAGCTGGTACGCGCCTGACGCGGGGCGCGTGACCGACCGCCGGTGAGGGCCCGTGGGGACGGGAAGCCCTCACCGGCTTCCGGCTCCTCACCGGCTTCCGGCTCCCTGTTCAGGTTTTCGCAGTCCGGCTTAACCGCTCGCAGCTCACGCGCCCTCTTCGTTAGCGTGCCCTCCATGACGACGACAGCCGCCACTGACGCCGATGCCCGGGAGCCCGGGGCACACCCGCGTTTCGCCGCCGCCCTGGAGGAGCTGGGGCTGGGGGAGCTGACCGCTCGGGTCCGGCGTTTCCCGGACGCGACCCGTACCGCGGCGGAGGCCGCCGCGGCCCTCGGCTGCGAGCTGAGCGAGATCTGCAAGTCGCTGGTCTTCGCGGCCGACGGCGTCCCGGTGCTGGTGCTGATGGACGGCGCCTCCCGGGTCGACGTGGAACGCGTCCGCGAGGAGCTCGGCGCCGAGAAGGTGACGAGGGCCGGGGCCGACGTCGTACGCGAGACGACCGGGTACGCCATCGGCGGTGTCCCGCCGTTCGGGCACCGTACCCGCACGCGCGTGCTCGCCGACCGGGGGCTGCTGCGGCACGACGTGGTGTGGGCCGCCGCGGGCGACCCGCACACGGTCTTCCCGATCGCGCCCGCCGACCTGGTGGCACACGCGGGCGCCACGGTCGTGGACGTACGCGAGCCCACCGCGTGACCCCAGTGGTCACCGCGGCCGTGCTGGTCGCGGCCGTCACACACGCCAGTTGGAACGCGATCGCCCACCGGATCAGCGACAAGCTGGTCGGCTCGTCGCTGATCGCCGCCGGGGGCGTGCTGATCGGGCTGCTGCTGATGCCGCTCTCGGCGACACCGGCGGCCGCCGCCTGGCCGTACCTCCTGACCTCCGCGGTCGTCCATGTCGCGTACTTCGCGCTGCTGATGCTCTCCTTCCGGCTCGGCGACTTCGGGCAGGCGTACCCGCTGGCACGCGGTACCGCGCCGCTGCTGGTCACGCTGTTCGCAGCCGTGTTCGCGCACGAGGTGCCGGACGCCGCGGCGGCCGCGGGGATCGCGGTGTCCTGCGCCGGGCTCACCGGGGTCGCGCTGTGGGGGCTGCGCGGCCGCCGGCCCGACTGGGCGGCGATCGGCGCGGCCCTCGCCACCGGCCTCACGATCGCCGCGTACACGGTCATCGACGGCCTCGGCGTACGGGCCTCGGGTTCCCCCGTCGGCTACATCGCCTGGCTCATGGCCCTCCAGGGCCTGGTGATCCCCGCGTACGCCTTCGCCCGCAGACGCGGTGAACTCCTCACCGCGGCACGTCCGTTCGCGGCCCTGGGGCTGTTCGGCGCACTCCTGTCCGTCTGCGCCTACGGCCTGGTCCTGTGGGCCCAGACCCGCGCCGAACTCGCCCCGATCGCGGCCCTGCGCGAATCCTCCGTGATCGCCGGCGCCGCCATCGGCGCCCTCTTCTTCAAGGAGCGCTTCGGGGCCCCCAGGATCGCGGCGGCCGGCCTTTTGGTCGTGGGCATCGGGCTGATGCTGCATGCCGGTTGAAGGGAGGGCGCTCGGTCGCGGCCGGGCGACGGCAGGTTTGCTGCCAGGGACGGCGAGCGTCGGTCCGCGGTGGGCGGAACGACGTCTTGGTGATCTCCATACTTTCGCAACCTGGTCAATTCCTCGCCGTACAGGAAGGATTGCCGACAACATCAAGTGAAAACTGGGGGAATGGTGCTGCCACGTGCGATCGCAGCTTTCGCGGGCGTGGTCGGCCTTCTCGGCGCGGGCCTGGCGCTGACTCCGTCCGCCGCCCGCGCGGATGGCAGCACGCTGTACGTGAACAACCTGTCGACGTCGAACTGCTCCGACAGCGCAGTCGGCGCGGGCTCGCAGGCCCAGCCCTACTGTTCGCTGCAGACTGCCGTCGACGCCGCACAGCCAGGTGACACGGTCATGGTGGTCAGGGGGACCTTCGGACCGCTCGATGTGAAGACCTCGGGTACCGCGAGTGCTCCCATCACCATCACCACCGGCACGAGCAAGGTGCTCACCCAGATCGTCACGCCCGAGTCGGGCTCCGGCCCTGCGCTCACTCTCGACCACGTGCACGACGTGGCGGTGCACGGTTTCTTCATCGGGACGAACGTCCGGGCCCCGGTCGTGGCGGTCGAGGGATCCAGCGAGGTGACGCTGGACGGCGACCGCGTCGGGGGCGCCTATTCGGGCGCGCTGGTGAGCATCGACGGGCAGAGCAGCGCCCTGACACTGAGCCGGGACGACATCGAAACCCAGCCGGGCGAGGACGGCGTCGACATCGCGTCGGGGGCGAGTGGGACGGTGATCACCGGCAGCGAGTTCTCCTACGGGAAGAACCCGCCCGTGAACGCAGCAGGTGCGCCCGGCACCGTCGTGGTGGGCAACACCTTCACCGACGACGGCGGCTGCAACACCGCGATCGCGCTCACCGGTACCTCCTCCGGTTCGACGATCGAGAACAACGCCTTCTTCCTCGGAACCTCGGGCGGCTGTGCGAGGTACGGCACCAGCACGCCGGTGGTGGTGTCCTCCGGATCGACGAGCGGCACCACCTACGACTACAACGTCTTCGAGTCCGAGTCCGGCGGCGCGCTCTACGGCTGGGGTGGCCAGACCTACGCGACCGCCGCCGATCTGCAGGCCGCGACCGGCCAGGGGAAGCACGAACTGTACGTCGCGGTGGCCGCAGACAGGACCGGCCTGAACCTCACCCCGCTCATCGACTCCGCCGACGCCGACGCACCGAACGAGCTCGGCACTGACTTCAACGGCAAGCCCCGCGTGGACGACCCGCTCGTGGCCGACACCGGCACGGGCGTCGGCTACTACGACCGCGGCGCGACGGAGTACCAGAACCCCTACCAGGTGGCGCCCGCCGTCACCGTCAGCAAGGGTCCGGCCCCGCTGTCCGAGACGATCACGGCGGACGAGACCAACCCCTGGAAGACCCGGATCACGAACTACACCTTCAACTTCGGAGACGGCAGCGACCCGGTGGTCTCCACCACCCCGGGCGTCACCCACACCTACGCCGCGATCGGCTCCTACCCCGTCACGGTCACCGCCACCACGGCGGCCGGGGCCTCTGTCGCCGGCAGCAAGAAGGCCTACGTCAACGTCGCGGCCGAAGCCCCGCTGGCGCCTGCCTTGTCGCTCAGCCAGGCCTACCCGTACAGCAGCCTCACCGTCCAGGCGGACGCCACCAAGACCACCGACGACTGGAGCGTCGCCGACTACAGCGTCCACTACGGGGACGGCACCCCGGCCGCGGATCTCGGCACGAGCGGCGTCGGTGGCCACACCTATCCCCATCCCGGCACCTACACCGCCACCCTGACGGTCAAGGACGATGGCGGGAACACCGCCACGACCACCCAGCGGGTCACCGTCGGCAGCGCATTCGTGCCCTTCGGGCCGACCCGGGTCCTGGACACCCGCAACGGCACCGGCGCCGCCAAGGCGAAGGTCGGCCCGGGCTCAGTGCTGCGGCTGAAGGTCGTGGGCGTCAAGGGCGTCCCCGCCACCGGGGTCACCGCGGTCACACTCAACCTGACCGGCCTCCACGCTTCCGCCAGCACGGTGATCACCGCCTACCCCGACGGCACCGCTCGGCCGACCGCCTCCCACCTGAACCTGGTCCCCGGCCAGGTCACACCGAACCTCGTCACCGTACCGGTCCCCGCCGACGGCTACATCGACCTGTACAACCACTCGGGCAGCGTCGACCTGGTGGGAGACGTCGAGGGGTACTACAGCACCACCGCCGCGGTCACCTTGGGTGGGACGGGCTTCGTCCAGGTGAGCGGCCCGACCCGGGTGCTGGACACCCGCAACGGGACCGGCACCGACACCGTCAAGGGCAAGGTCGGGCCGGGCGGGCTGGTCACGGTCACCCTTCCAGTCGGCAATTACGCCAACGCCTCCGCGGTGCTGCTGAACGTCACCGAGACCAATGCCACCACCTCCAGCTGGGTCGGCCTGGAACCGAGCTCCGGCAATGTCCCCACCAGCTCCGTACTGAACTTCACGGCCGGACAGACCAGCGCCAATCTGGTCGTCGCGCCGGTGAGCAACGGGCAGGTCCAGTTCTACAACGGCTACGGCAGCGTCGACCTGATCGCCGACCTCGAAGGCTATGTGGTGTCGGACGTGTCGAACTCCCCGAGTGCCCTGGGCTCGCCCTACTTCCCGGTCTCGCCGACCCGGGTGCTGGACACCCGCAACGGCACCGGCGCGGCCCGGGGCACACTCGGCGCCAAGTCCAAGCTCAGCGTCAAGGTGGCGGGTGTCGGCGGCGTCCCGGACGGGGTGAAGGCGGTGCTGATGAATCTCACCGGCGTCAAGCCCACCACCAGCACCTGGCTGTCGGCCTACGCCGACGGATCAGCGCTGCCCGGCAGCTCCACCCTGAACCTCGCCGCCGGCGCCACCCGTGCCAATCTGGCCCTGGTCCCGGTCGGTTCCGACGGGTCGATCGACATCTACGACAACAGCGGCAGCGTGAACGTGGTCGCGGATGTCGAGGGCTACTACATCGGCTGATCAGACGGGCCGAAGGCGACCATCGATCTTCCCCGCCATATTCGTACGGCCGGGGAGATCCCGCGCATGCTTCCACCCTTGACGTGAGGACGACCTGATGAAGCGGTCCCTGCTGGCCGTCGGCGTGTCGGCTCTGGTGCTTGTGTCGGCCTGTTCCGGGGGATCCGCGCACCCCCGGCCCACCGTCTCCCATGGCGTGACTGCCACGCCGGCGTCGGTCCCGGCAAATCCGGACCGCCTTCCCGATCCGGTCCAGTCTCCGATTCCGGTGGGATCGCGAACGCTTTACACCGGGTCAGGCCGCGGCGCGGGTGGCCTCACGCTGCCCGCGTCGGCGGGGAAAGCCTCATCCGTCACGGTGATGTGGACGTGCGCCGGTCCCTCGAAGTTCACCATCACTGCCGCCGGAGCGGCCCTCGCCGGGTCCCAATGCGGCGACGGGAGCGGCGTGTTCACCGCCAAGATTCCGCATGCCCATGTGCGCCGGCTCGCATGGAAGTTCTCGGCGGCTGACTCGGTGATGTGGCGGGTCGTCGTCACTCAGCCCCCCGGGAATCAGCCGCACAGTTCATGAGCGGCCGTCAGTTGTCGCGTGCGGCCGGCTCGTCGGCGCCGTCATCGGCCGAGCTGATGCTCCACGCCGGTCGACCGGTGGCCCCTCAGTCGCGGCGGGACGGCAGCAGGCGTGCTGCCAGGGCCAGTGCGACGCCGACGCCCACCAGGTACAGTCCCAGGCGGGTTTCGGGCACTGCGGGTGACCACACCCGCCACGCGGACCGCGTGTAGCTGTCGGCCGCCAGGTAGGACCCGTAGACCCGCGGCGGTGCGGTCTGCCCCCGCACCCACAGCAGCGCGCCCAGAGCGGCGCAGGTCGCGGCGACCGCGTAGAGGGCGGTGGCGTGACGGGGGGCCGGGTGACGGGGGGCCGGTCTGTTCATGACGGCACCTTCGCTCTCGGTCGGGGTGGGGGGGGGAATTCTCGCCGCTCGTGTCCGGCACGTCCGCACCGGGGTGCGACCGCCGGCGTCCGTGCGTGCGGCGCCGCGCCGGACGGCCGCCCCGCGGAGTCCGGCCCGCACCGACTCCGGCCGGTATGCCCCTTGCGCCGACCGCCCGTCCGGCGGACTTGCCGTTGCCTTGACGAACCGTTCGTCGAACGTTCAGACGCCCGCCTGTGCCCGGGTTGTGTGCTCTCCATAAGGTCCCTGCGGATTGCGGAAGAAGGGACGCATGGGACTCATGGACACACTCCACGCAGTCCGGGCCCGCGGGATCACCAAGTGCTTCGGTGAAGTCGTCGCACTCGACGGCGTCGACCTGGATGTGACGCAAGGTCAGATCCACGGCCTGGTCGGCCCCAACGGCGCCGGAAAGACGACGCTGCTGGGGCTGCTGCTGGGCCTGGCGGTCGCCGACGGCGGCCGCCTCGAGATCCTGGGCACGCCGGTCGAACGGGCCCTCACCGCCCCCGACGGCGTCGCCGGCTTCGTGGACGCGCCCGGTCTCTACCCCTCGCTCACCGCCCGCCAGAACCTCGCCGCCCTCGCCGCGCTGCGCGGTCTGGACACCGGGACGGCGCTCATCGACGAGGTGCTCGGCGAGGCCGGGCTCACCGACGTCGCCGACGACAAGGCCCGTGGCTTCTCGCTCGGCATGCGCCAGCGGCTCGGACTCGCCGCCGCCCTGCTCACCGGGCCCCGGCTGCTGGTCCTCGACGAGCCGTCCAACGGCCTGGACCCGGCCGGGAAGAGACACGTGCACGGCGTCCTGAACCGGCTCGCCGCCGACGGCACCGCCGTGGTCCTTTCCAGCCACCGGATGGACGACCTGGAGGCCCTGTGCTCCGAGGTCACCATTCTCGCCACCGGACGCGTCGTGTTCTCCGGTCAGCTCGGCAAACTCGCCGCCGAGAACCGCGAACTCGACTACCGGCTGCGCACCTCCGACCCGGCCGCCGCGCGCCGGATCGCCGGTGACGCGGCCGGGATCCGGATCGTCGACGGCAGCGGCGTACGGCAGGACCCCGACGTGCTCGTGGTCCGCGCCCTGGTGCCCGCCCTCGACCATCTCGTCGCCGAGGTCGTGCGCGCGGACGTCGCGGTCCGTGAACTCGCCCCGGTCGTCTCGCCGCTGGAGGCCGCCTTCCTCGCCCTCACCGAGCAGCAGGAGGCCACCCGATGACCGCCACCGCCGCCACCACCGCCCCCACGGCCGGCACCGGGCCGGCCCCGGTCGCCGCGCGCCGGGTCCCGGTGTCCCGCGGCTACCGCTTCGAACTGGTCAAACTCGTCTCGCAGTGGCGGATCCGGCTGCTGGTCCTCGCCTGCTGGACCGCTCCGGGGCTGTTCGTCGCCGGGGTCGGTGAGCAGAGCACGCTCCCCTCCGACACGCTGTTCGGGCGCTGGATGCACGCGACCGGCTGGGCCGGACCGCTGGTGATCCTCGGCTTCGCGGGCACCTGGGCGCTGCCGCTGCTGACCTCGGTGGTCGCCGGTGACGTGTTCGCCTCCGAGGACCGGCTCGGCACCTGGCGCCACCTGCTGGTCGCGGTCCGCTCGCCCACCCGGATCTTCGTGGCGAAGTCGCTGGCCAGCCTCACCGTCATCGTGCTCCTGGTGGCCGGACTGGCCTGCTCCGGCGCGGTCGGCGGACTGTTGGCGGTCGGCGACCGGCCGCTGGTCGGGCTCGACGGCCATCTGCTCACGCCGGGGGACACGGCCGTCAGGGTCCTGCTCGCCTGGACCGCCGCCCTCGCCCCGACCCTGGCCCTGGCCGCGGTCGGACTGCTCGGCTCGGTGGCGCTGGGCCGCTCCCCGATGGGGCTGCTGCTGCCGCCGGTCGTCGCGCTCGCGATGTCGGTCGCCCAGATGATGCCGCTGCCGGTCGCCGTGCGACTCGCCCTGCCCGGCTACGCCTTCGTCTCCTGGAACGGCCTTTTCACCAGTCCCACCCGGCTCGCCCCGCTGCTGACCGGCGTCGCGGTGAGCCTGGCGTGGGCGGTGCTCGCCACCGTCCTCGCCCATGTGCTGTTCGTACGGCGGGACTTCACCAACCCCGCCGACGACGGTTCCGGACGCCGCGCGCTCACCCTCGGCGTGCTGCCGCTGGCGGCGCTGACCGCCGTCACCGTCGGGGCGGTCGCCGCGGCCACTCCCTCGACGGGCTCCGGCATCCGGCAGGACAAGGTGCAGCAGTCCCTCGCCACGGCCTTCGGGCACCTCTACCGCCTGCAGACGCAGGAACTCCATCGACCCGCCGTCACCGAGAAGCAGTTGGGGGCCACGGCGGCGTGCACCAAGAGCGACGGCCAGGCCGCCCAGGAGGGCGCGGGGAACGACTGGCGTTGCGTCGTGAGCTGGCACCTCCCCGGCGTCCCGGTGACGGGGACGGCGATCTACCAGCTCGACATCACCTCGGACGGGCGGTTCGTGGCCGACGGTGACGGTCCGAAGGAAGTCAACGGTTACTTCCTCGTGCGGACCTCCACCGGCGACGCCCCGAATCCGCTGTGGCAGTTCGACGGCAACGTCGATCTGCTCGACATCCACTGAAGGGAACAGTTCCGTGCAGGTAATCCGCCAGCGCCGGACCAGTGAGACGAGACAGCTCCACCTCTTCGGCCACCGCGTCGGCCGCCGGACCCTGATGGTGACGGCGGGTATCGCCGTCGCCCTCGGCGTCACGGGCACCGCGGTCGCCTCGACGTACCAGTTCGGCACCCAGCAGGTGGGGCAGAACACCGCCAACGGCCAGGTCGTCTCCGCCGACCAGTACATCAACCCCTACGGCACCCGCACCGTCATCAACGACGGCAAGATCATGTCGTCGACGGTCAGCCCCGACGGCACCCGCCTCGCCGCCTCGATCGCCGACGGCGACGCCTCCCTGGTCGTCATGGACCTGAGCACCGGTCAGGTCAAGCAGAAGATCGGCACCAGCACGGCGGACGACCTGCGGATCAGCAGCGGCGCGGTCGGCCAGGAGGGCCCGACCTACTCGCCCGACGGCAAGCAGCTGTGGCTGGGGCAGGCGAACGGCTACACGAAGTTCACCGTCAACGCCGACGGTACCCTCGCCGCGCCGACGGCCGTGAACATCCCGGCCGACGGCACCAAGCAGGCGCTGGTGGGCGCGGCCGTCTTCTCGGCCGACGGCTCCACCGTGTACTCCGCGGTCAACGGCCAGAACAAGGTGGTCGCGATAGACGCGGCGACCGGCACGATCAAGCAGACCTGGGCGGTCGGCAACGCGCCGCGCGGCATCGCCCTGGTCGGCGGCAAGCTCTACGTCAGCAACGAGGGCGGGCGCCCGGCCAAGGCCGGCGACACCACCATCAACTCGTACGGCACGGACGTCGTGGCGAACCCGAGGACCGGGGCCAGCACCACCGGCACGGTCAGCGTCATCGACACCGCGGACCCGTCCGCCGCCGTCGGCACCGTCGCCGTGGGCCTGCACCCGACCACGGTGTACGCGAGCAGGGGCGCGGTGTTCGTCACCAACACCGCCGACAACAGCGTGTCGGTCATCGACAGCCGCAAGGACCGGGTCGTCCAGACCATCGCCACCCAGCCGTGGCCGGAGGCGTCGGTCGGCTACGAGCCCAACGCGGTCACGCTCACCGACGACGGACGCCTGCTGGTCACGCTCGGCCGCGCCAACGCCGTCGCCGTCTACCGGTACACGTCCCCGCAGATGCCGGCCCGTTACGTCGGCCTGCTCCCGACGGACTACTACCCGTCCGGGGTCTTCGCCGACGGGAAGAAGATCGTCGTCGCCAACACCCGCGGTGTCGACGCGCTGCGCCCGGACGCCGCCGGCCACAACACGCACGACACCACGTCGAGCCTCACCCGGTTCACGCTGCCGAGCGACCAGGTCGTCAGGTCCGAGACGGCCAAGGTCTTCCAGCAGAACGGCTGGACCGCCGGCTCGGTGAAGACCGCCAGGGGCTACGGCCACGCCAGGGCCGTCCCGGTCCCGAAGCGGATCGGCGACCCGTCGACGATCAAGCACGTCTTCCTGCTCGTCAAGGAGAACCGCACCTACGACCAGGTCTTCGGCGACCTCCCGCAGGGCAACGGCGACTCCGCGCTCACCCAGTTCGGCGCGAACGTCACGCCGAACCAGCACGCGCTGGCCCAGCAGTTCGGGCTGTACGACAACTTCTACGACATCGGCACCAACTCCGCCGAGGGCCACAACTGGCTGATGCAGTCGGACAACCCGGAGTACACCGAGTCGTCGGCCGGCGAGTACACGCGCAGCTACGACACCGAGGACGACGTCCTCGGCCACCAGAAGACCGGGTTCATCTGGACCGGGGCGCAGGCGGCCGGCAAGTCCGTGAAGGACTTCGGCGAGTTCCAGTCGGTGGAGACCAAGCCGGCCGGTGCGACCTGGCAGAACCTGTACTGCGACAGCAAGAACATGGCCGCGACCGGCACCTCGACCGCCTACCCCATCAAGACGGGCTCGGCGATCCCCTCGCTCAACGACGTGTCGGTGCAGGGCTTCCCGCTCTTCGACCTCAGCGTCCCGGACATCTACAAAGAGCAGATCTGGAAGCAGGACTTCGAGAAGAACGGCCCGGCGAACCTGAACATGTTCTGGTTCTCCAACGACCACACCGGCGGCCCGGCCAACGCCGCCGCCGAGGTCGCCGACAACGACCTCGCGGTCGGCCGGATGGTCGACGAGATCACCCACAGCAGGTACTGGAAGGACTCGGCGATCTTCGTCGTCGAGGACGACTCCCAGGCCGGTCTCGACCACGTCGACGGCCACCGCGCCCCGGTCCAGGTCATCAGCCCGTACGCGCAGCACGGAAAGGTCGACGACCACTACTACTCGCAGATCACGATGGTCCGCACCATCGAGCAGATCCTCGGGATCCACCCGATGAACCAGCTCGACAGCGCGGCCACCCCGATGTACGGGGCGTTCACCGGCAAGGCGGACGACACCCCGTTCACGGCGGTCCCCAACCGGACCTCGCTGACCCTCGGCGTGAACCCGCAGCCGTCCTGCGGCTCGGACACCCCGGCGGCCCAGGACACCAGGGCGGCCGCCGCGCCGACGTCGGTGTCGGTGCCGGCGGCCGAGAAGCAGGTCGCGGCGCAGTGGCAGAGCTGGGCCGCGCACCAGCGGCTGACCGGCAAGAACGCGGTGCCGGACTACGCCAACCCCACCCAGATGAACCGCTGGACCTGGTACCAGACCCACAACTGGACCAAGCCGTACCCGGGTGACAAGAAGATCTACACGCCGGACGAGGTCCCGGGCGCCTACCTGCCCTCCTCGGAGAACGACGGCTGATCCCGCCCGCGCACACCGGAAGGCCCCGGCCGGTGCCGGGGTCTTCCGTGTCTTCCGGTCCGGAACGGGTAGGCGTCGCGCGCAGCCGGCCGCGATGCGGAAAGCTGGCCTGCGGAACGTACGAGGACAGGGAGACGTCATGACCGACAAGCCGACCGTCGCCGTGCTGGGCACCGGGATCATGGGCGCGGCGATGGCCCGCAATCTCCTGAAGGCCGGGCACCCGGTCCGCGCCTGGAACCGCACCCGCGCCAAGGCCGAGCCGCTCGCGGCCGACGGCGCCCGGGTCACCGGCACCCCGGCCGAGGCCGTCGAGGGCGCCGACGTCGTGCTGACCATGCTGTACGACGGTGCCACCGCCCTGGCGGCCCTGCGCGAGGCCGCCCAGGCGCTGCGCCCCGGCCTGCTCTGGGTCCAGTCGACCACCGCGGGACTCGACCAGATCCCCGACCTGGCCGCGTTCGCGAGCGAGCACGGCCTGGTCTTCTACGACGCGCCGGTGCTCGGCACCCGCCAGCCCGCCGAGGCCGGACAGCTGACCGTCCTGGCCGCCGGGCCCGAGCAGGGCCGGGAGACGCTCGCGCCGGTCTTCGACGCCGTCGGCGCCCGCACGCTGTGGACCGGGGACGACGGTTCGTCCGCGGCCGCGACCCGGCTCAAGCTGGTCGCCAACAGCTGGGTGATCGCGGCCACCGCGGCGACCGGCGAGGTGGTGGCGCTGGCGCGGGCCCTCGACGTCGACCCGCAGGACTTCTTCGACATCATCGAGGGCGGCCCGCTCGACATGGGCTATCTGCGGGCCAAGGCCAAGCTGATCCTCGACGGCGGACTGACCCCGCCGTCCTTCGCGGTGGACACCGCCGAGAAGGACGCCCGGCTGATCGTCGCCGCGGGCGCGGGCAACGGCGTGCGCCTCGACGTCGCCGAGGCCGCGGCCGAACGCTTCGCGCGGGCCGCCGCCCAGGGGCACGCCGACGAGGACATGGCCGCCGCGTACTTCGCCAGCTTCGACAAGGAGTCCGGCAACGAGTCCGACCAGGAGTAGGCCCGGGCCGACGTGACGGCCCGGGTCCCTCGGGAGCACCCTGGAAGCAGCGATTCCGGAAAGGTGGTGCTCATGATGCGAACCGCTGTGGGATGGCATGTGGAGCTGGAGTTCCTGGAGGACGAGACGCACACGCGCGCGGTGGCCCTGGTCCGCCTGCCCGACGGCACCGAGGTACGCGCGCACGGCCACGCGAGCCGGCACGACTCCGACAACAACCAGCCGAGGGTCGGCGAGGAGATCGCCGGCGCCCGCGCCCTGAACGAACTGGCCATGCAACTGCTGACCAAGGCGCACGGCGAGATCGACGCGGACTCGGGCCGCCACTCGCACCCGATCAACGTGTGAGCGCAGCCCACGACGGACCCGGCCGTGAGGCCGCCGCGGTCGCTACGACAGCGCCGTGCATACCGCTCGTACCAGGGCCTGGGCCCTGGGGTCCGCCGTCACGCTCTTGCGGAAGCCGTTGGTGACGTAGCCGAAGGCGATGCCCGAGACGGGGTCCGCGAAGGCCAGCGAGCCGCCGCGGCCCGGGTGGCCGAAGGAGGCCGGGGAGAGCATCGGGGAGGCGCTGCCGTGCAGCATGTAGCCGAGTCCGAAGCGGGTGGAGACGACGAGGACGCGGTCGGGCCCCGCGGACTGCTCGGCGCGGGCCAGCTCCACGGTCCCCGGGGCGAACAGCCGGCGGCCGCCGTCGACCTCGCCGATCAGGGCGGCGTAGAAGCGGGCCAGGCCGTCGGCGGTGGCGATGCCGTTGGAGGCGGGGAGGGCGGCCGCGCGGTAGGCGGGGTCGTTCTCGTCCGGGAGCGGGCTGATCGCGCCGAACGCCCGCCGGGTCAGCGAGCCGGGGTCGGCGTACGCCTCGGACACGGCCCGCTTCGGCCGGGTCCGCAGCCCGCCGGCGGCCTCCGGCGCGGCCACCGGCCCGACCCGCCCCACGCGCGCCCGCTCCGCCTCGGGCAGCCCGAGCCACAGGTCGGCGCCGACCGGCCGGGCGATCTCGTCCGCGATCCACGCGCCGACGCCGCGTCCGGTCACCCGCCGTACCAGCTCGCCGGTCAGCCAGCTGAAGGTCTGCGCGTGGTAGCCGTGGTCGGTGCCCGGTTCCCACACCGGCGCCTGCGCGGCCACCGCCGCCGCGCCCACCTCCGGGTCGGCGGCCTCCGCGGGCGTCAGGGGCCGGTCCAGCACCGGCACGCCCGCGCGGTGCGCGAGCAGCTGCCGTACCAGCGTGCGCTCCTTGCCCGCGGCCTTGAACTCCGGCCAGTACTCGCCCACCGGGGCGTCCAGGTCCAGTTCCCCGCGCTGCGCGAGAAGCAGCAGTGCGGCGGCGGCCACGCCCTTGGTGGCCGAGCGCACGATCTGCGCGGTGCCCCGCTCCCAGGGCGCGGTGCCGTCGACGTCCTTCGTGCCCGCCCACAGGTCGACCACCCGGTGGCCGCCCCGGTAGACGGCCACCGCCGCGCCGCGGTCCCCCAGCAGTGCGAAGTTACGGGTGAACGCGTCCCTCACCGGCTCGAAGCCCTCGGCCACAGTGCCGTTCACGTCCACGTCCGTACTCCTCCTGCCGGGTCCTCTCTCAACCAAGCACGATCGTCACGTCGATGTTCCCGCGGGTCGCGTTCGAGTAGGGGCACACCTCGTGGGCGGCGTCCACGAGCTTCGCCGCGACGTCCGCGTCCAGCACCGGGAGCGAGACGCTGAGGGCGACCGCGAGGCCGTAGCCGCGCTGCTTGTTGGGGCCGATGCCGACCTTCGCGGCGACCGTGGAGCCGGTGAGGTCGTAGCCGGAGCGGTTGCCGACGAGGATCAGCGCGTTGTGGAAGCAGGAGCTGTAGCCGGCCGCGAACAACTGCTCCGGGTTGGTGCCGTTCCCGTCGCCGCCCAGCTCCGGCGGCATCGCGACCTTGAGGTCGATATGGCCGTCCTGACTGGTCACGTACCCGTCCCGGCCGCCGTGCGCGGTCGCCTCCGCGACATACATGATCTTCGTCGGACGGGTGTCGACGGTGGCGCCTTCGAGCACGGCGGGACCTCCCCCAGAGCGGAAACAGTGGTGGGCAACACAGAAGTGTGCAAGCACATCGTGCACAAGGTACCGACCGGTAGGAAGGGCTGTGACGAGCAGGGGGTGGAAACCGCGGGTAACGGGCGGTGGCTACACCTGGTGCCAGGCCGACCGGCCCGCCCGGTCCGCGAGTTCGCGCAGCTCCTCGCGCAGCCGCGCCACCTGCGCCCCGCCCAGCCCCGTCGTCGTGAGCAGCGCGCCCGGTATGCGCGCCGCGCGCTCGCGCAGCTCCTCCGCGCGCTCGGTGCACGCGACGAGCACCGAGCGCTCGTCCTGCTCCGAGCGCTCCCTGCGTACCAGGCCGGCCGCTTCCAGCCGCTTCAGCAGGGGTGAGACCGTGCCGTAGTCGAGGCGCAGCGCGCCGGCCAGCTCCTTCACCGTGGTCTCGCCCCGCTCCCACAGGACCAGCAGCACCAGGTACTGCGGGTAGGTGAGCCCCAGTTCGTCGAGGAGCGGGCGGTAGGCGGCGGTCACGGCACGCTGCGCGGCGTACAGCGCGAAGCACAGCTGGTCGTCCAGGCGCGGCACCCTGGCGTCCTCTTCTGTCGTCACGTGCCCATTGTCACGGACGCGGGCATGTGCGGGACGGGCGTCACGGAAACGCGTCACATCTCCTGGCGTCGCGCCGATGCCGCCCGCGGGTCGGAATGGAAGCGGAGTCCCAGCCGGCGGGCCCGCAACAGGGCCGTGCCGGAGCGGAGTTCGCCGGTGGGGCCGTCGGCGGCGATCGTGCCGGCGCCCGGGAGCAGGGCGCGCGGCCCCGGTTCGAGGGCGTAGGGCGGGTCATGCGTGACCATGAGGACCGCCACCTCCAAGGTGCGCAGGAGCTCCGCGAGGGCGGCGCGCACGCGTGCGCCGGGTTCCCTCGGCAAGCGCATTGCGGAAAATGTGCGACATTGGAGAGAAAGCGGATGCACGGTCTTCGCAGGGATCACGGAGCGTAGAGGGCAGTCCGATGTCTGTAGTCGAGCAGTACGCGCGCGCCCACATCGTCACGGACGAGGACGCCCGGGGCGAGCCGCCCGCGGTACCCGTCGTCCTGCGGTACGACCCCGACGCGGACCCGCGGTCGGTACGGGTCGGCCTGCCCGGCACGGACGAGTGGACCTTCTCCCGCTCGCTTCTGGAGCAGGGCCTGAGAACCCCGGCGGAGAGCGGCGACGTCCGGGTGTGGCCGCTCGGGCGGGTACAGGCCGTGGTGGAGTTCCACTCCGACCACGGCACCTCGGTGGTGCAGTTCGAGTCGAAGGCGCTGCTGCGCTTCCTCAGGCGCACCTACATGGCCACCCCCGTGGCCGGCTGAACCCGGGCCTTACAGGGACGACCCCAGCTTCAGCAGCGCCGCCACGATCGGGCCGGCCGTGTCGCCGCCGTGGCCGCCGGCCTGGACCACGCCCGCGGCCGCCAGGTCGCCCTTGTAGGCGGTGAACCAGCCGTTCGGCTTCTTCTGCCCGTCGACCTCGGCCGAACCCGTCTTGGCGCCGTAGTCGGGCCCCAGCCCGGCCATCGCCTTGGCCGCGGTGCCGTACGCCGCCGTGTAGGACATGACCTCCTTCAGCTCGGACTGGGTCTTCGCGGACATCGTGCGCGAGGCCTTCGCGAGCGTCCGGTTGTCCACGCTCGGCGCGACCAGGTACGGCTGGTGGAAGGTGCCGGTCTCGACCGTGGCCGCCACCGACGCCATGTTCAGCGGGTTCATCCGTACCCCGCCCTGCCCGATCAGCGAGGCGCCCATCTGCGCGCCGCTCTGCACCGGGACCGAGCCGTCGAAGGTCGGCACGCCGATGGCCCAGTTGTCCATGCCGAGGCCGTAGACCTGCTGGGCCTCGGTGGTCAGGTCGCTGTCGGAGAGCTTCGGCGCGAAGTCGATGAAGGCGTTGTTGCAGGAGGCGCCGAAGCTCAGCTTGAACGTGCCCTTCTTGATCTCGGAGTCGTCGTCGTTGTGGAAGGTCCACCCGGCGAGCTTGTACGTCTTCGGGCAGGGGTGCGACGCGTCCGGCGTGATCAGGTTCTTCTCGAAGAGCATCGTCGAGGTGATGATCTTCATGGTGGAGCCGGGGGCCAGGGAGCCCTGGAAGGCGACGTTGAAGCCGTGGCTGGAGTTGGCGACCGCGAGGATCTCGCCGGTCGAGGGGCGCACCATGACCACCGAGGCGTTCTTCCGGGTCATGACCTGCTTCTCGGCGGCCGCCTGGAGGGTCGGGCTGAGCGTGGTCCGCACCGTGCCCGGGGTGCCCTTGCTGAGCTCCAGGAGGGTCTTGTCGGAGAGCTTCGCCTTCTCGGACGCCTTGCCGCGCACCACGCGCAGTTCGACGCCCGCCCTGCCGCCGGCCTTCTTGCCGAACTTCTCGCGCAGTCCGTCGAGGACCGAACCGAGCGACGGGTACGCGGCGGTGGTGAGCTTCCCGCCGTCGCGGTCCAGGGCGGTGACGGGCGGGGTGCCGGACTCGCCGGTGACCAGGATGTCGCCGTCCTGGAGGTCGGGGTGGACGACGGAGGCGTGCCAGTCGACCAGCGGCTTGCCGTCGCTCTTGCGCCGGACGACGGTGAAGGAGGAGGAGTACGACAGCGGCTTGCTGACGCCCTTGTAGGACACCGTCGCCTTCACCGAGAACGGCACCTTGGCACCCGTGCGGGTGCCCTCGGTGAGGGTGACGTCCTTGATGTGGGCGTCCTTGCCGTAGCCGGTGAGCAGTCTGACGCAGGCCGCGGGGTCGTCCGTGACGGCGGCGGCCCGGGTGGCGCTGCCCTGCTGCCAGGAGGCCAGGAAGGTGTGGGCCGTCGTCTGCACCTCGGTCGCCGACAGCGGGCCGGTCCTGACGTCCTTGTGGTCGGCCGTGCCGGAGGCCGCGTCCGCGGCGGCCCCGCCGTCGTACAGCGCGTAGCCGCCGAACCCGGCGGCGCCGATGACGACGGCGATCGCCCCGCCGATGACGGCGGGTCTCTTCGTCCGCCGTTCGGCGGCACGCCTTCTCTTGCCCACAGCTCAGTTCCTCCGCGCACTTCCCCAGGGTCCCCGCCGCCCCGTCGCCCTCGTCGCCCTCACGCTCCCCAACGACTGCATCAGCCTAGAGTCCCGCCCCGGGGGGATGACGTCAGCCACCGATCCGTAGCACACTCGCGACAATCGGACCGGCCGCGTCGATGCCGTGCCCGCCGTCCTGGGTCATGGCCGCGGCGGCCACGTCGTTGCGGTAGCCGGCGAACCAGCTGTTCGACCTGGACTGCCCGTCGACCTCCGCCGAGCCCGTCTTGGCGCCGATGCTGCCGCTCAGCCCGCGCATCACACCGGCCGCGGTGCCGCTGGTCGCGGTGCGGTTCATCATGGCGCGCAGCTGCGCGCTCGTACCGGCCGACAGGCCCTTGGCGGTGGCCAGTTCACGCCCGTCCAGCTTCTGGGACACGAGCACCGGCTGCCGGAAGGTGCCCGTCATCGCGGTCGCCGCGACGGAGGCCATGTTCAGCGGGCTCATCTGCACCTGGCCCTGGCCGATCAGGTTGGCCGCGGTGTCCGGGCCGCCGGAGGCGGGCACCCGGCCGTCGAAGCTCGGGATGCCGACCTTCCAGTTGTTCCTCCCGAGTCCGAAGCGGTCCTCGGCCTCCTTGGTGAGCGAGTCCACCTGGACGGAGTCCGCGTACTTCACGAACGCCGTGTTGCAGGAGCGCGCGAAGCTGTCGGAGAGGGTGGCCTTCTCGTCCGGCTGGAGCCCCTTGAGGTTGCTGAAGGTCTGGCTCTGCCAGGTCGCCGTGGGCGGACAGGGCGCCGGTCCGGTCGAGGTGGTCAGACCGGTGTCGATGAGGGTGGCGGCGCTGATGATCTTCATGGTGGAGCCGGGCGCCAGCTCGCCGAGGAAGGCCGCGTTGAAGCCGTCCGCGCGGTTGTTGGCGACCGCGAGCACCTCGCCGGTGCTCGGCTTGACGGCCACCACGGAGGACTCGGCGTACTTCGTCACCGCCGTCTCGGCGGCGGCCTGCACGCGCGCGTCGAGCGTGGTGCGCAGCTTGCCGGCCCGGCCCTCGGCGAGGGTCAGCAGCGTGGTGTCGGCGGCCTCCTGGGAGGCGTGGTGGACGACCAGCTCCACGCCCGGGGTGCCGCCCGCCTTGTCGCCGTACCGGCTGCGCAGCTCGTCCAGGACCGGGCCGAGCGACGGGTACGCGTCCTTGGTGAGGACCTTGCCCTCGCGGTCGACGGCCTCGATCGGCGGGCTCGCGGCCTCGCCGGTGGCCAGGGTGTCGCCGCGCCGCAGCTGCGGATGGACCACGGAGGGCTGCCAGTCGACGAGCGCGCGGTGCGTGGTCTCGCCGCGCACGATCCGCAGGGAGCTCTTGTAGGCGAGGGGCTTCGACTTCCCGCCGTAGGCCACGGTCGCCCTGACGCTGAAGGGCACGGTGGCGCCGTGGGCCTCGCCGGGCGTGATGTGCACGTCCTTGATGTGCGCGGTGGTGCTGAAGGAGGTGAGGACGGGTTCGGCGTCGGCGGAGTTGTTGGTGAACGACGCGGCGTCCACCGACCGGCCCTTCTCCCAGGCCGTGAAGAACTTCTGCGTGGTGTCCTTGATCTCGTCCGCGGTGGGCGGCCCGGTCCGCACGGCCGGTGTGCTGTCGCCCCTGAGCGCCGACAGCACGTTGTAGGCGCCGTAGCCCGCACCGCCCACCACGACGGTGCAGACGCTGCCGACGACGGCCGCCTTGACCCCCTTGCGCATGGCGCGACATCCCTCCCCGTGTGCTTTTGCCGCATTTTGTGAACGCGTTCAAAAGCTGGTCGTGACTCGCACTGTAGGTCGTGGTGGGGTTCCCGTGACAGAGGTTGACCGATTGTTGGCCGAACGGAGATCAGGGATGTGGCTCAGACCCAGGTGTCCAGCCACATCCGTGAACGCCAGGAGTCGATGGGGATCGCCGTGCCCGTGTACAGGGGCCAGAAGTAGATGAAGTTCCAGGCGATCAGCAGGACCAGGACGCCCGCACCGGAGGCGCCGACGAGCCTGCGGGTGTCGCTGGAGCCCGGCGGGCCGATGATCGCGCCGATCATCATCGCCACCGCCAGGCACAGGAACGGCACGAAGACGACGGCGTAGAAGAGGAAGATCGTGCGCTCCTGGTACATGAACCAGGGCAGGTAACCGGCCGCGATGCCGCAGGCGATGGCACCGGCCCGCCAGTCCCGGCGGAAGGCCCAGCGCCACAGGACGTAGGCGATCGCGAAACAGGCCGCCCACCACAGCAGCGGCGTGCCGATCGCGAGGACCTCACGGGCACACTTCTCACCGGCGTCGGCCGGGCAGCCGTCCGCACCGGGGGACGGCGACTCGTAGTAGTACGACACCGGGCGGCCCAGCACGATCCAGGACCACGGGTTCGACATGTACGTGTGCGGCGACGACAGGCCGATGTGGAACAGGTACACCTCGTGCTCGTAGTGCCACAGGCTGCGCAGCCAGTCCGGCAGGAACGTCCAGTCGCCGCCCTTGCCGTCGCCGGCCGCCCAGTTGCGGAAGTAGCCGCCGGTGCCGTCGGTGGGGGAGAGGATCCAGCCGATCCAGGACGTCAGGTAGACGGCGATCGCCACCGGGACCGTCGCCAGGAACGTGATCCCCGTGTCGTGCGTCAGGACCGCCCGGTAGGGGTGCGCGGCACCGGCCACCCGGCGGGCGCCCACGTCCCACAGCAGCGCCATCACGCAGAACGCGGCCAGCACGTACAGCCCGTTCCACTTGGTGCCGATCGCGAGCCCGAGCAGCAGGCCCGCGGCCCACCGCCAGGGGCGCCAGCCGAAGCGGAAACCGTCGGCCACGCGCGCGTCGGGGCGGATCCGGCCGTCCGCGTCCGGCGGCAGCGCGGCGGCGAGCCTCGCCCGCGACCTGTCCCGGTCGACGACCAGGCAGCCGAACGCGGCCAGCACGAAGAACATCAGCACGCCGTCGAGCAGCGAGGTGCGGCTCATCACGAAGTGCAGGCCGTCCACCGCCATGAGCGCGCCCGCGAGACAGCCCAGGAACGTCGAGCGGAAGATCCGGCGCCCGATCCGGCACAGCAGCAGCACGCTCAGCGTGCCCAGCAGCGCCGTCATGAAGCGCCAGCCGAACGGGTCGAAGCCGAACATCAGCTCGCCGAGCCCGATGACGTACTTGCCGACCGGCGGGTGCACGACGTACGCCGCGTCCGCCGGGATCGTCAGGTGGCCGTTCGACTGCAGGATCAGGTCGTTGGCGTTCTTGTCCCAGTTGACCTCGAAACCGCGGTGGACGAGCGCCCACGCGTCCTTCGCGTAGTACGTCTCGTCGAATATCACCGCCTTCGGGCTGCCCAGGTTCCAGAACCGCAGCAGGCCCGCCATCAGCGTCACCAGGAGCGGGCCGCCCCAGGCCGACCACCGCGTGATCCGGTCGGCGAGCACCGGGGGCACGCCCAGCGCGAGCCACAGCCGCGAACCGGGCTCGGCGTACGGCGGCACCAGGCGGTCGACGACACCGGCGCCCTCGGCGCCTCTGCCGCCGGCGGTGGCCGCCGTGCGCGCCGGGCTCTGCGGGTAGCCGAACCGGTGCAGCCGCTGCTGCCACGCCGGCCGCTGGTCGAGCGCCGCCTGGTCCTGCCGGGTGTCCGTGGAGGACGCGGTACTGGTCACCGCGCCATCGTAGGGAACCGTTCTGTGTGAGTCCCGTGCAATGGGTCTTCATGGTGGGTTCCTTTGCGATCGGCCCGGCCTGGGAGGATGGGGGAGTGACTGGAACCCTTGTCCTCGCAGGCACCCCCATCGGCGACGTCGCGGACGCGCCGCCCCGGCTCGCGGCCGAGCTGACCGGCGCCGACGTCATCGCGGCCGAGGACACCCGACGGCTGCGGTGGCTCACCCAGGCGCTCGGTGTGACGCCCAAGGGCCGCGTGGTGTCGTACTTCGAGGGCAACGAGGCCGCCCGCACCCCCGAACTGGTCGAGGAGCTCGTCGGCGGCGCGCGCGTGCTGCTCGTGACCGACGCCGGGATGCCCTCCGTCTCCGACCCCGGCTACCGGCTGGTCGCCGCGGCCGTGGCGAAGGAGATCCGCGTCACCGCCGTCCCGGGGCCGTCCGCGGTGCTCACCGCGCTCGCGCTCTCCGGACTGCCCGTCGACCGGTTCTGCTTCGAGGGCTTCCTGCCCCGCAAGGCGGGCGAGCGCCGCTCGCGGCTCCAGGAGGTCGCCGAGGAGCGCCGCACCCTCGTCTACTTCGAGGCCCCGCACCGCCTCGACGACACCCTCGCCGCCATGGCCGAGGTCTTCGGGGCCGAACGCCGGGCCGCCGTCTGCCGTGAGCTGACCAAGACGTACGAGGAGGTGCGCCGCGGCCCGCTGGCCGAGCTGGCGGTGTGGGCCGCCGAGGGGGTGCGCGGCGAGATCACCGTGGTGGTGGAGGGCGCGCCGGAGCGGGGGCCCGAGGAGCTGGACGCGGCGGAGCTGGTGCGGCGGGTGCGGGTGCGGGAGGAGGCCGGGGAACGGCGCAAGGAGGCGATCGCGGCGGTGGCGGTCGAGGCGGGAATTCCGAAGCGGGTCGTCTTCGACGCCGTGGTCGCGGCGAAGCGTGCGGAGGGGTGAGGTGGGGTTCTGGGGCGCCGTCGTGGTTGCTTTTGTGTAGTCGGGTGCGGGCCGGTGGGGGCTTGTCGCGCAGTTCCCCGCGCCTCTTTCGGGGCGTCTCGGTGAGCGGTGTCGCAAAGGGGGCGCCGTTGATCTCCGAGCGCGCCGCTTCTCCTTTGAGCGTGCGCCCCTGACCTGCGGATATGATTCCTCTGAGCGGGTGGCTTCTCCTCTGAGCGCGCGCCCCACACGACGGTAAAGCAAAGCAGGGAAAGGCAAAGGCGAGCCCCCCTTCGCGAGGCCGATTCGGCAAGCGAAGTCCAAATCGCCTCCAACACTCGACAGCCCTGCTGCATTCGCGCCGGTGAAGGCGTCCACTGGTCAGCAGGGACGCACCCGTCCCTCACCCCCATGGGATTCCGGGGGGAATCCCGCGCCGGGGGTGCTTGTCCAGCGGACAAGAGGAGCTGGCATGAGTGAGATCGCAGGGCAGACCGGCCTCCGCGGTGCGGCCACAGCCGTCGTCCACGAGTCGTATTCCTTCGCCTGCATGCGGTGCGGGCACGGCTGGGAGCAGTCGTACGAGATAGAGCACCACACGGACGCCGACAACCACGAGTTCGTCACGTACGTGGCGAACGGCCGCGTGGTGCCGTCCCCGCTGAGCCGGCCCGCGTGCCAGAACTGCGACGGACAGGTCGTGCGGATCATGCGCGCGGGCCAGGTCTCGTCGGTGCAGAACGCGGCCGGCCGGTCGCAGCAGCACCGGCCGCCGCGGCCCCGGCCGGCCGGTGAGGACGGTACGGAACCCGGACCCGGGGCGGCGGCGACGGAGGCCCCCGCACGGGTCGAGGCGGACCACCACTGGCACCTGTCCGATCTCCTGCACCCGTTCCAGCGCAAGGCGGGCTGACCCGGGCACGGGTCCGGCGGGGCATGCCCCTTCCGTAGGATCGGGGCATGCCTTCGAACGCCGCCGGTACCGGCGCCTCCGGTACGTCCGACAAGAATGCGGCACCGCCGCTGCCGGAACCCCTCCGGGTGCCGGTCGCCGACTCCCACACCCATCTCGACATGCAGTCCGGCACCGTCGAGGAGGCCCTCGCGAAGGCCGCGTCGGTGGGGGTGACGACGGTCGTCCAGGTCGGCTGCGACCTCAAGGGCTCGCGCTGGGCGGCCGACACCGCGGCCGCCCACGAGCACGTCCACGCGACCGTGGCCCTGCACCCCAACGAGGCCCCGCGGATCGTGCACGGGGATCCCGACGGCTGGTCGCGGCAGGGGGCCCGTGCGGCCGGCGGTGACGCCGCGCTGGACGAGGCGCTGGCCGAGATCGACCGGCTGGCCGGGCTGCCCCAGGTGCGGGGCGTCGGCGAGACCGGCCTGGACTGTTTCCGGACCGGACCCGAGGGCAAGGCCGCGCAGGAGCGTTCCTTCCGCGCGCACATCGAGATCGCCAAGCGGCACGGCAAGACCCTCGTCATCCACGACCGCGACGCCCACGCCGACGTCCTGCGGATCCTCAAGGAGGAGGGCGCCCCGGAGCGGACCGTCTTCCACTGCTACTCCGGGGACGCCGAGATGGCCGAGGAGTGCGCCCGCGAGGGCTACTTCATGTCCTTCGCCGGCAATGTCACCTTCAAGAACGCCCAGAACCTGCGGGACGCGGTGGCGGTGGCCCCCCTCGAACTCCTCCTGGTGGAGACCGACGCGCCCTTCCTGACCCCGGCGCCGTACCGCGGACGGCCCAACGCCCCGTATCTCATTCCGATCACGGTGCGCGCGATGGCCGCCGTGCGGGGGATCGGCGAGGACGCGCTGGCGACGGCCCTGGGCGCCAACACCGCCCGCGCTTTTGACTACTGAGGGTATATCGATCATAACTGACGTGTAACGACCGCCGGGTTGCGGCTCCACTCCGGTCGCGACCGTGCGTAGTCGTGCCGCTTTGGAGAGTGACGGGAGCTCCGCTAGGTTCGGGGCCCGATCCGGACCCGTCTGGCCCTCTGGAGCGTGTCGGCGTGAGCGCATCGCAGTACGAGACGCCAAAGGCGTACGACCCCTACGGCATGTCAGGGGCGCACGGCGCCGACGGCACACCCCCGGCGCAGGGGAGCCACTGGGCGCCCGGCGCCTGGGGCGCGCACGGGGAGTACGGGGCCTACGGCATGCCCGGGGCGCACGGCACCGCCGGGACACACGGCGTGCACGGCGTCCGCGGTGCCTACGGGACGTACGGCGGCCACGGAGCACCGGGGGTGGCCGGCGTGCACGGCGCACAGGGCGTGTACCGCGCACAGGGCGCGCAGGGGATGTACGACGCCGAGACGCTCGGCTACGGCATGACCTACGGCGGCGACACCTACCGGCCCGCCTACGAGACGGCGGCCGGGGCGGTGCCGTCGGCGTCGCCGGCGCAGGGGCGGGCGCAGGCACGGGCTCAGGCACGCGCCCATGCTCAGGCGCGGGCTCAGGTGCGGGCCCAGGCCCAGAACCAGGTGCAGGCGGACGGTCGGCAGACGGACCGTCGGCAGGCGGCGGCCGGCGGGTACGCGAGTGAGCCGGCGTTCGCGCGGCAGGGCGGACGCGGGCCGGAGGGCGAGGCGCGGGAGGCGGGTGCGGGCGCCGTGGGAGGCCGGCGTGCCGCACGCCGGCGCAGGGCGCGGTACGGACAGCGGCCGGAGTCCGCCGTCCGCCGTCTGTTGCCCCAGGCGCTGGTCGTCGTGTTCCTCGCCGGCGGCACCACCGCCTTCCTCGCCAAGGACAAGGCGGTCGAACTGACCGTCGACGGCAGGCCGCGCACCCTGCACACGTTCGCCGACGACGTCAGCGGTCTGCTGGCCGAGCAGGGCGTGCCCGTGGGCGCCCACGACGTGGTGGCGCCCGCCCCCGGCACCGCCCTGGCCAGCGGCGACGAGGTCGCGGTGCGCTACGGCCGGCCCGTACGGCTCACCATTGACGGCGAACCGCGCGAGGTGTGGACGACGGCGCGCACCGTCGACGGGGCGCTGAGGCAGCTGGGAGTGCGCGCCGAGGGCGCGTACCTGTCGGCGTCGCGCTCCCAGAGCATCGGACGCGCCGGCCTGGCGCTCGACGTCCGCACCGAGCGCACCGTCACCGTCCTGGCGGACGGCCGGACCCGCACCATCCGCACCAACGCCGCGACCGTCGGCGAGGCCGTCGAGGAGGCCGGCGTCACCCTGCACGGCCAGGACACCACCTCCGTGCCGGGGACCGGCTTCCCGCGCGACGGGCAGACCGTGACGGTGCTGCGGGTCACGGGCAGCAAGGAGGTGCGCGAGGAGGTGATCCCGTTCGAGGTGCGGCGGACCCAGGACCCGAGCCTGTTCAAGGGCACCGAGGTGGTCGAACAGGCCGGGCGGCCGGGGCTGCGGCGGGTCACCTACTACCTGCGGACCGTCAACGGGGTCCGGCAGAAGCCGCACCGCGAGTGGTCCGAGCTGGTGCGCGAACCGACCGCGCAGCTCGTGAAGGTGGGCACCAAGCCGCACCCCGACTCGGTCAAGGGCGCCGAGGGCCTGAACTGGCACGGTCTCGCCGTCTGCGAGTCCGGTGGCCGCCCCCACGCGGTGGACCCCTCGGGGACGTACGGCGGGCTGTACCAGTTCGACACCCACACCTGGCACAGCCTCGGCGGCAGCGGCCGTCCGCAGGACGCCCCGGCCGCCGAGCAGACGTTCCGGGCGAAGAAGCTCTACGTGAGCCGCGGCTCCACTCCCTGGCCGCACTGCGGAGCCCGGCTGCACGGGTGACCGGACTGACCGGGGTGACCGGGGTGACCGGCGGGGGGTGTTCCCGGTGGCCCGTACCCTAGTGCCGTGAGCAGCCCCAGCCCCGACGCCCTCCTCGGCCCCGCCGACATCCGTGAGCTCGCGGCAGCGCTCGGTGTGCGCCCCACCAAGCAGCGCGGCCAGAACTTCGTGATCGACGCCAACACGGTCCGCCGTATCGTCCGCACCGCCGGGGTCCGCCCGGACGACGTCGTCGTCGAGGTCGGGCCGGGGCTCGGGTCCCTCACCCTCGCCCTCCTGGAGGTCGCCGACCGGGTCACCGCCGTCGAGATCGACGACGTCCTGGCGAGCGCCCTGCCCGCGACGATCGCGGCGCGCATGCCGGCGCGCGCGGACCGGTTCGCGCTGGTCCACTCCGACGCGATGCACGTCACCGAGTTGCCGGGGCCCCCGCCGACCGCGCTCGTCGCGAACCTCCCCTACAACGTCGCCGTCCCCGTCCTGCTCCACATGCTGGAGACCTTCCCGAGCATCGAGCGGACGCTGGTGATGGTGCAGTCCGAGGTCGCCGACCGGCTCGCCGCCGCGCCCGGCAACAAGGTGTACGGCGTGCCCTCCGTCAAGGCCAACTGGTACGCCGAGGTGAAGCGCGCCGGTGCCATCGGCCGCAACGTCTTCTGGCCCGCGCCGAACGTCGACAGCGGGCTGGTCTCCCTCGTCCGGCGCGCCGAGCCGCTGAAGACGAAGGCGTCGAGGAAAGCGGTCTTCGCGGTCGTCGACGCGGCGTTCGCGCAGCGCCGCAAGACCCTGCGGGCGGCGCTCGCCGGCTGGGCCGGGTCCGCGGCGAACGCCGAGGCGGCCCTGGTCGCGGCGGGGGTCTCGCCGCAGGCCCGCGGCGAGTCCCTGACGGTGGCGGAATTCGCGCGGATCGCCGAGGCCGCGCCCGCGGCCCCCGAGGCGCCCCCGGCGTCCCCCGAGTCCCAGGCAGAGGAGTCCGGCAAGTGAGCGTCACCGTGCGCGTGCCCGCCAAGGTCAACGTCCAGCTCGCGGTCGGCGCCGCCCGCCCGGACGGCTTCCACGACCTCGCCAACGTCTTCCTCGCCGTAGGCCTGTACGACGAGGTCACGGTCACCCCCGCCGACGAGCTGCGCATCACCTGCGAGGGCCCGGACGCCGACCAGGTCCCCCTGGACCGCACCAACCTCGCCGCGCGCGCCGCGCTCGCGCTCGCCGCGCGCCGGGGCGTCGAACCGGCCGTGCACATCCACATCGTGAAGGACATCCCGGTCGCCGGCGGCATGGCCGGGGGAAGCGCCGACGGGGCGGGCGCGCTCTTCGCGTGCAACGAGCTCTGGGGCGCCGGCGCCTCCCGCGCCGAACTCCTCGCCCTCTGCGCCGAGCTGGGCAGCGACGTGCCGTTCAGCCTGGTCGGCGGCGCCGCACTGGGCACCGGCCGCGGTGAACGCCTCACCGCCCTGGACGTCGGCGGCACCTTCCACTGGGTGTTCGCCATGGCCGGGCGCGGCCTGTCCACCCCGGCCGTCTTCCGCGAGTTCGACCGGCTCGCCGAGGGCCACGACATCCCCGAGCCCGTCGCCTCCGAGGAACTCCTCGCCGCGCTGGCCAAGGGGGACCCGGACGCGCTCGCCGCCGCCGTCTCCAACGACCTCCAGCCCGCCGCGCTCTCCCTCTTCCCGGAGCTCGCGGCCACCCTCGACACCGGCAGGGCGGCCGGCGCCCTCGCCGCCCTGGTCTCCGGCTCCGGGCCCACGACGGCGTTCCTGGTCCGGGACGCCGAGAGGGCGGCAGAGGTCTCCGAGGCCCTGCGCGCCTCCGGCACCTGCCGCGCGGTTCGCACGGCCACGTCCCCCGCGCCCGGTGCGCGGGTGCTCACCCCTGGGCAGGCCCCGGCGCGGACCCCCGCGCAGAACCTGGCGCAGGCCTCGGCGCAGGACCCGGGCGCCCCCGTCGGCGCCTGAGCCCGGGCGCCGCGCACCCCGGCGCGGGCCGGCCGGGGCCGGACCGTACCGGGGTGGGGGTGCCGGTCAGCCGGCCTGGCGTACGGCGTGCAGGGATCCGCTCAGCGTGCCCTCCTGCTGCTCGTAGTGGGACAGGGCGAGACCCAGACCGATGAAGGTGGGGGCCCACTCGCCGACGAAAATGCCCCAGCGGTCGGCGCGTTCGACACCGGCCTGCTCGGCCTGGAGGCTGGCCAGCCAGGAGGCGAAGCTCAGCCCGATCGACGCCAGGCCGGCGATGTAGGCGTGCTCGCTGCGAACGCCCATGTCGTGAAGCTTCTTGATCACCATAGGGCTGTCTCCGTTCTGTACGGGATCACGTCTACGGGATCACGAATCGGAGTGACCCGCAGCTTTTGCCTCATTCGCGACCCTGTCGGCGCCGCCGGGCCGGACTGTAGGTGATCTGTAGGCGGCCTGTCGGCCCCCGCTGGAACCGTGGGGGCCGAGTTGCCCGGCAGTCAGCCGCAGCCGACCTCACCGGCAAGGGAGCCCCGTCGCCATGTCGTCCGCATCCTCCACCCCGCCCTGGAACGTCCACCGCCTGCCACCCGCCGACGGCCGCGTCTTCCTGGTCACCGGCGGCAACGCCGGCATCGGATACTTCGTCGCGGAGCAGCTGGCGGCGACCGGAGCGACCGTCGTACTCGGCAGCCGGAACCCGGCAAAGGCCGAGGACGCCATGGCTTCGATCCGCGCGCGGGTCACCGGCGCGCGGGTGCGGGCCGTACGGATGGACCTCGCCGACCTCCCCTCGCTCCGCGAGGCGGTGGCGTCACTGGAGCCGGGACGGCTCGACGCGGTGGTCCACAACGCCGGGGTCGCGCTCGACGACCCCCCGCGCCAGGAGACCCGCGACGGACACGAACTCATGTTCGGCACGAACCACCTCGGGCACTTCGCCCTGACACGGTGGCTGATGCCGTTGCTGTCGGCCGCGCCCGCGGCCCGCGTCGTGACCATGGGCAGCTTCGCGGCGAAGTCCGAGCGGCTCGACCTGGACGACCTCCAGTCCCGTGCGGACTACCGGCCCAAGCGCACCTACGGGCGCTCCAAACTGGCGCAGATGTACTTCGGCGTCGAACTCGACCACCGCCTGCGCGCCGCCGGCAGCACGGTGTCGAGCGTGGTGGTCCATCCCGGTGGTGCGCTGGACTCCCTCACCCCCGCACGGCCGCCCGTGCACGCGCGGACGGCCGGCGCGCGGCTGGCCGCGGCACCCGCCGCCCTCCTCGTCCAGGGCAAGCACGCGGGCGCCTGGCCGGCGGTCCGCGCGGTGCTCGACCCGGCCGTACGCGGCGGCCGGCTCTGGGCCCCGCGCGCCTTCGGCCTGCGCGGCGAGCCCCGCCCCGAACCCCTGTGGAACCACCTCGCCGACCCCGCGACCGCGGCCCGGCTGTGGGACGCCAGCCGCGACCTGACCGGCACCGATCCCGGTACCGCCATCGGCTAGCCGCGGGCGGGCGGAAGCGCTCACGGCCGGGCGGCCTCCCCGCGCGCATTACGCTGGGAGGCTGACCGTCCCCGTGCGCAGGAGTGAAATGGCCGTCAACCTGGTCAATGTCGAGAACGTCAGCAAGGTCTACGGCACCCGTGCCCTGCTGGACGGCGTCTCGCTCGGCGTCTCGGAGGGCGACCGCATCGGCGTGGTGGGTCGCAACGGCGACGGCAAGACCACCCTCATCCGGATGCTCGCCAAGCTGGAGGAGGCCGACACCGGACGTGTCACGCACTCCGGCGGACTGCGTCTCGGCGTCCTCACCCA
Organism: Streptomyces sp. NPDC021562; assembly: GCF_040640875.1. Taxonomy (NCBI): domain Bacteria; kingdom Bacillati; phylum Actinomycetota; class Actinomycetes; order Kitasatosporales; family Streptomycetaceae; genus Streptomyces; species Streptomyces sp. NPDC021562. The sequence goes on along the minus strand of NZ_JBFACN010000005.1, from coordinate 62,791 downwards.
GCACGACTCCCTCGACCCGGCCGCCACCGTCCGGCACGAGGTGATCGGCGACATGGCCGACCACGAGTGGGCCGGCAACGCCAAGGTCAGGGACGTCCTCACCGGCCTCTTCGGGGGACTGGACCTGCCGGGCTTCCCCAAGGGCCTGGACACCGTCATCGGCCCGCTGTCCGGCGGTGAGCGGCGGCGCATCGCGCTCGCCAAGCTGCTCATCGAGGAGCAGGACCTGCTCGTCCTGGACGAGCCCACCAACCACCTCGACGTCGAGGGCATCTCCTGGCTGGCCAGGCACCTGCGCGAGCGCCGCTCGGCGCTGGTCTGCGTCACCCACGACCGCTGGTTCCTCGACCAGGTCTGCACCCGCATGTGGGACGTGCAGCGCGGCGCCGTCTACGAGTACGAGGGCGGCTACTCCGACTACGTCTTCGCCCGTGCCGAGCGCGAGCGGATCGCGGCCACCGAGGAGACCAAGCGGCAGAACCTGGTCCGCAAGGAGCTGGCCTGGCTGCGCCGGGGCGCCCCCGCCCGTACCTCCAAGCCGCGTTTCCGCGTGGAGGCGGCCAACGAGCTGATCAAGGACGTGCCGCCGCCGCGCGACAGCTCCGAGCTGATGAAGTTCGCCTCCTCCCGGCTCGGCAAGACCGTCTTCGACCTGGAGGACGTGACCGTCCAGGCCGGCCCCAAGGTGCTGCTCAAGCACGTCACCTGGCAGCTCGGCCCCGGCGACCGCATCGGCCTGGTCGGCGTCAACGGCGCGGGCAAGACCTCGCTGCTGCGCGCCATGGCCGAGGCCGCGCGGACCGACGGCGAGGCACAGCCGGCGGGCGGCCGGGTCGCCGTCGGCAAGACCGTGAAGCTCGCCTACCTCTCCCAGGAGGTCGCCGAGCTCGACCCGAACACCCGCGTGCTGGAGGCGGTCCAGCAGGTCCGCGAGCGCGTCGACCTCGGCAAGGGGCGCGAGATGACCGCCGGGCAGCTGTGCGAGACGTTCGGCTTCAGCAAGGAGAAGCAGTGGACGCCGGTCGGCGACCTGTCCGGTGGTGAACGCCGCCGCCTCCAGCTGCTGCGCCTGCTCATGGACGAGCCGAACGTCCTCTTCCTGGACGAGCCCACCAACGACCTCGACATCGAGACCCTCACCCAGCTGGAGGACCTCCTCGACGGCTGGCCCGGGTCGATGATCGTCATCTCCCACGACCGGTTCTTCGTCGAGCGCACCACCGACCGCGTCTTCGCCCTGCTCGGCGACGCCACCCTGAGGATGCTGCCGCGCGGCATCGACGAGTACCTGGAGCGCAGGCAGCGCATGGAGGAGGCGGTCGCCGCCACCGCCGTCGCCCCGAAGGCGCCCTCGGCCGAGCGCAGCGCCGCCGACCAGCGCGCCGCCAAGAAGGAACTCCAGAAGATCGAGCGCCAGTTGGACCGCATCTCCGAGAAGGAGACCAAGCTCCACGACCAGATCGCCGCGAACGCCACGGACTTCACCAAGGTCGCCGAACTGGACGCCCAGCTGCGCGACCTGGCCGGCGAGCGCGAGGAACTGGAGCTTCGCTGGCTGGAGTTGGCGGAGGACGCGTAGCACTCCCAGCGGCGTGAATCAGCCGCGGACCACCGGGCGCACAACCCCCTTGCGTGCGCCCGGTGAAGGGGGCGTGAAGGCGCGTAACGGTGGCATCACGGGGCGGTTCTGCCTTGGGAACGGCGGGTGGCACGGCTCCGGGGCCTGTCCGTGCCGGGTGATAGAAAGGTCGGTCTGAGAGCAGTCTGAGAGCGTCCTGGGCCCGTCACTGGTCCCGGGACGTGGCTAAAAATCAGTGAACGGGGGAAGAGCGCTGATGACCCAGCCACCGCACCAGCCGCCGCAGGGCGGCTTCGGACCACCACAGGACCAGCCGCCCGCCGGTGGCATCGGCGCTCCGCAACAACCGCCCGCACAGGGGGGTTTCGGTGCCCCCGAGGGCACTCCTGCGCCTCCCGCGCAGCCGCCCCAGCCGGGCTACGGCTACCCGCAGCAGCCCGGCCCGCACGCCGGGCAGCCCGGCCCCTACGGCCAACAGCCCGGCCCCTACGGCCAACAGCCCGGTCCCTACGGCCAGCCGGCCGGCCCGTACGCCGCGCCCGGTCCCTACGGCCACCCGCAGCAGCCCACGGTCCCGCAGCCCGGCTACGGCCACCCCCAGCAGCCGCAGTACCCGGGCGGCCCCGGGGTCGCCCCGCCGCCGGGCGGTGCGGGCGGCGGTCCCTTCAAGGGGAAGCCCGCGCTGGTCGTCGCGGCGGTGGTGGCCGGCCTGTTGGTCGTCGGGGGCACGGTGTACGCCGTGACCGGCGGCGGGCACGACGGCAAGAAGCCGGTCGCCCACCCGTCGGGGGCCCCCGGGACGTCCGCCGACCCGGTGAACCCGGGCGACGGCAGCGGCAACGGCGGCGCCGACCCGGAGAACCTCAACGAGGGCCGCAAGTCCGGCGAGGCCAAGGTGCTCTGGTACAAGTCGGCCCCCGACGCACCGGCGAACGGCGCCGACGCCCCCGGCATGTGGATCACCGGGAAGACGGCGGTCAAGGCGGCGTACAAGCAGGTCTTCGCCTACAAGGTGGGCAACGGCGATCCGGCGTGGGGCCCGATCGCGTTCCCGCAGAAGATCTGCGCGGTCACCTCCGCCAAGTCCGCGGACGACAAGGTCGTCGTCGCCTACATGAGCGGCACCAGCGACCGGGCCAAGTGCAACCAGCTCCAGGAGATCGACCTGGACACGGGCCGCAAGGGCTGGACCGCGACCGTCGCCGACGGCGGGCTGTTCGACAGCGCCATCAGCATCGAGCTGACGATCAGCGGGAAGACGCTGATGGTGGGCCGTTCCCAGTCGGGCACGGCGTACGACCTCGGCAGCGGCAAGAAGCTGTACGACAAGGAGAAGTACGGCGCGGCCTGCTTCCCGTCGGGTTTCGCGGGCGGTACGGACCGGCTGGTCGAGGTGGCGTCCTGCGCCGCGGGCGGCAGCAACGAGCACGACGAGATCTCGGAACTCGAACCGGCCACCGGCAAGGTGAAGTGGACGCGGCCGGTCAAGAAGGGCTGGAAGGTCGGGCGGACCTACTCCGTCGACCCGCTCGTGGTCTACATGACCAACGAGGAGAAGAACGCCTGGAACATCTCGACGCTGGACGGCAGGGGCACGTTCCGCTCGGAGGTCAAGGTCGACGAGAAGTTCGCCCCCCAGTGCGGCTGGGCGCTCCTCAACAGCGACCTCCAGGGCTGCCAGGGCGTCGCCGCCGACGCGAACACCCTCTACCTGCCGACGGACGTGAGCGGCGGCGCCAACGAGATCGTCGCGATCAGTCTCACCGACGGCAAGGCGAAGTGGCGGGTGAAGTCGCCGACGGACGAGCCGATGTCCCCCGTCAGGGTCGAGGGCGGGAAACTCGTCGCCTACGTACGGCCGTCGTACGACGCGGGCGGCCGGGTCGTGTCGATCCCGACCACCGGCGCCGGCCACACCCCGGCCAGGCTGCTGCAGAACCCGCAGCACACCGCCGACATCGAGGACGGCTTCTACAACGGCGCGGTGGACTGGGTCGACGGCCGCTTCTACCTCTCCGCCACCCGGCTGACCGGCAGTGACCAGGCGAAGGAGAAGCTGATGATGGCCTTCGGCAACTGAGCGGGGCCCGCCCCCTCCCGTCCAGCCCCGGGCGCCGTCCCCGGCCGCCGCCTCACCCGCCGTCCCCAGAGGTACACCCACCATGACCCAGCCACCCCCGCCGCCACCCCCCAACGAGCCCCCGCGGCAGCCCGGTTACGGCTACCCGGCCCAGCCCCCGACCCCGCAGCCGGGCTACGGCCACCCGCAGCAGCCCCCTGCCCCGCAGCCGGGCTACGGCTACCCGCAGCAGCCTCCCGCCCCGCAGCCCGGTTACGGCTACCCGGCCCAGCCCCCGGCTCCGCAGCCGGGCTATGGCTACCCGCAGCAGCCTCCGGCTCCGCAGCCGGGCTACGGCTACCCTGCCCAGCACCCGGCAGGCGCCAACCCCTATGCCCAGCAGCCCGGTCCCGGCCACCCCGGCGGCCCCGGCGCCGGCCCCGCCGGTCCCGGCCGCAACAACGCCGTGCTGCTCATCGTCACCGCCGCGGTCGTCGCCATCGCGCTGATCGTCGGCGGGGGCATCTGGTACGCCAGGTCCTCCGGCGGCGACGGCAAGAAGGACGACTCCGCGAACTCCGCGGGCGGCGGCACCGGCGGCCGGACGACCGGCGGCGGCAAGAGCGGCAAGGGCACCGAGAAGGTGCCCGCCGACCCCACCTCCAAGGTCCTCTTCCAGGTCCCGATGCCCACGGCGAACGACACCACGGTCACCGCGGGCTCCTGGCTCACCGACCGGGTGTACGCGAAGACCGGCGTCGCCGGGATCAGCGGCTACGACCCCGAGTCGGGCGCCAGGCTGTGGACGGTCCCGCTGCCCGGCCCGGTCTGCTACGCCACCGGCCACGTCAGCACCGACGGCAGGACCGCGGTCGTCTTCCAGCCGAAGACGCCCCCCAAGGGCTCCAGCACGGGCTGCTCCCAGGTCGCCGCGATCGATCTGAAAGCCGGCAAGAAGCTGTGGACCAGGTCCGTCAAGTCCGGTGACGTCCCGGTCAACTTCAACAACGTGACGGTCGCCCAGCACACCGTCGCGGTCGGCGGCACCAGCGGCGGCGCCGCCTTCGACCTGGCCACCGGCGCGGTGCGCTGGCAGCCGAAGCCGGCCGACACCTGCTACGACGCCGGTTACGGCGGCGGCACCAGACTGGTCGCGATCCGCAGGTGCGGCAGCGGCGACTCCGCCCAGCTGCACATCCAGACCATCGACCCGGTCTCCGGCAAGGTGGTGTCCGAGTACAGGATGGCCTCGGGCATCGAATACGCCAGCGTCGTGTCGACCGACCCGCTCGTGGTGGCCGCCGACGTCAACGACAGCGCGGGCGACGGCAGCGGTTTCTCCGACGTCTTCTCCCTCGACAACGCCACCGGGAAGCTGCGCACCCGGATCTCCACCCCGGGCAGCTCGTACGCGGCCCGCTGCGACGGCATCTACGAGGTGGAGAAGTGCAAGGGCGTGGTCGTCGGCAACGACCGGCTGTACCTGGCCACCGAGGAGCACGACGGCAGCGGGGCCTTCGCGAAGACCAACGAGATCGTCGCCTTCGACCTCGCCACCGGTGAGCAGACCGGCCAGCGCGCCGACGCCGGCAACAACTACACGATCACGCCGCTGCGCATGGACGGCCCCAATGTGATCGCGTACAAGAACGCCCCGTACAACAAGGGTGCTCAGGTCGTCAGTATCGACGGCGGCTCGTTCAAGGAGACCAGGCTGCTGGAGAATCCGGTGAGTACGGCGGTCAAGGCGGTGGAGACGAGCATGTCACCGCAGTACGCGGAGGTCCTCTACGGACAGGGCCGGCTCTACCTGTCCGCGGTGTACGCCCACGCCGTCGGTGCGTCGACGTCGGGGAAGGAGTATCTGGTCACCGCGTTCGGCGCGGGAGGCTGATCCCCGGTCAAGTGGGTGCTTACCGCACCACACCCGCTCTTCACCCGCGAATACGAGAAAAGCCTGAGATTCCTCCGATCCGGGGCACTTCTCATCAGTAGGGGCAGCGCAACGTCGAACAAGCGTGTAGCTTCCGGGGGCATGAAAGGACGGGGTGCCGGGGGGCCCTCTGTCCATGCGGCCCCGTGGGCATCCATAGTGGGGCATCCATGGGGGGGACTGGGGGGTTGCTCTATGGGAGTGCGGCTCATGGTGGTGGACGACCACCGGTTGCTCGCCGAGGCGCTGGCGTCTGCGCTGAAACTGCGCGGCCACCGGGTGCTCGCGGCGGCGGCACCGGCGGCGGGCGCGGCCGAGCTGGTGATCACACGGGCGCCCGAGGTGTGCCTGCTGGGCACGGCGACCCCGGCCGAGCCCGGCATCTTCGACCCGGTGGTGCGGATCAAGAAGGAGCGCCCACAGGTCGCGGTGCTGGTGCTGGGCCCGGTGCCGTCCCCGCGGGGCATCGCGGCGGCCTTCGCGGCGGGCGCCTCCGGTTACGTACGGCACGACGAGCGGATAGAGGGCGTCGAGCGGGCCATCATGAAGGCGCGGGCGGGTGAGGCGGCCGTGGCCCCCGCCCTCCTCCAGGGCGCGTTCGGCGAACTCCTCAACCCCGCCGCCCAGCCCGACGACGAGGGCCAGCGCCTGCTGCAGATACTCACCCCGAGGGAGGTCGAGGTGCTGGTCCGGGTGGCCGACGGCGAGGACACCCGCCTCATCGCCGCCGGCATGAACATCGCCCCCAGCACGGCCCGCACCCACGTCCAGCGGGTCCTGATGAAGCTGGGCGTGGGGTCCCGCCTGGAAGCGGCGGCCCTGGCGGCACGTACCGGGCTGCTGGATCGGGCGGGACCCCTCAACGGCGGCGCAGAAGCGCCCCGTTAGTACTCCGCCGCCTTCTCCTCCTCCTCCACCGGAGGCACCGGCGGCGGAGTGGGCCGCAGCCACAGCCACACCAGGAAGAACACCCCCAGCAACAGCATCCCGATCCCCGTCCACAGGTTGATGTTGATCCCCTGTGCCTTGTCGATCTCGGCCTGCGAGTCCGTGATCCCGGTGATCGTCACGATGATCCCGTACACCACGAACAGCCCGCCGATGATCCTCCGCAGGTCGAAGATCCGCGCGGCGGTCGCGGACCGCCCCTCCAGCTCGGTGACCTCCCGCTGGACGTCCTGCTCGGAGTAGTGGAACCCGGTGCGCTCCGGGTGCCCGAAGTCGTCGGTCATGGTCTCTCCATTCTCCAGCGACGGCGATCAGAACGAGAACGGGATGTAGCACAGGGCCGCGAGGACCACCGCACCCCAGCCCAGCAGCGCCGGCCGCCGGTACCAGGCCTCGTCCCCGGGCGCGGGCGGCTCGGCCATGCCGGGGGAGGTCGTGCCGTAGACCAGCCCGGCCAGTTCCTCCTCCGGCTTCGGCGCCGTGAACAGGGACACGACCACCATCACCACCGCGCCGGCGACGAACCCGGCGATCGCGGAGACGAAGTTGGCGCCCTGGTCGGAGGGGATGTGGATGATGTGCCGCTTGTAGAGGACGAAGTAGTTGACCATCGCGGTCACCGTCCCCGCGAGCAGCCCCCAGAAGCCGGATTTCGCCGAGGCGCGCTTCCAGAACATGCCGACGATGAAGACGACGAACATCGGCACGTTGAAGAAGGAGAACAGGGTCTGGAGGTAGCTCATGATGTTCGAGAACGACGACGCGAGGAACGCCGTCCCGATGGACGCGCAGACGCCGATCGCGGTGATCAGCCGACCGAAGCGCACGTAGTAGCCGTCCTCGCGGCCCTTCACCACGTACTTCGCCCAGATGTCGGTGGTGAACACGGTGTTGAAGGACGACACGTTGGCGGCCATGCCCGCCATGAAGGCCGCCAGCAGACCGGTCACCGCGATGCCGAGCACGCCGTTGGGCAGCAGCTGCGACATGAGGTAGGGGATCGCGTCGTTGTACTGGAGGCCGGACTTCGCGGTCCCGATGTTCGGCACCAGCGCGGCGGCGACCAGCCCCGGGATCATCACCAGGAAGACGATGAAGATCTTCGGGTAGGCGGCGATCAGCGGCGTGCGCTGGGCGGCGGAGAGGTTCTTCGCCGACAGGGCGCGCTGCACCTCGGCGAAGTTCGTCGTCCAGTAGCCGAAGGAGAGGACGAAGCCGAGGCCGAGGACGATGGTCAGCCAGTTCGCGCCGAGCGGGTTGGCGGAGCCGATGCCGGTGCCGCCCCAGGCGGTGGTGAAGTTGTGGCCGTGGGTGGCGGTGAGCTTGTCGACCAGGCCGTTCCAGCCGCCGACCTTCTTCAGGCCGAGCACGGACAGCGGGATGAGGGCGGCCAGGATCACGAAGAACTGGAGCACCTCGTTGTAGATGGCCGAGGAGAGGCCGCCGAGGGTGATGTACGCCAGGACGAACGCGCCGGCGACCACGATCGCCACCCACTGGGGCCAGCCGAGCAGCGCCTCGACGACGATCGCGAGGGCGTACAGGTTGACGCCCGCGATGAGGATGGCCGCGAAGGCGAACAGGATCGAACTCAGCAGGTGCGCCGCCCTGTCGAAGCGGAGCAGCAGCATCTCGGGGACCGAGCGGACCTTGCTGCCGTAGTAGAAGGGCATCATCACCAGGCCGAGGAAGACCATGGCGGGGATGGCGCCGATCCAGTACCAGTGCACGGTGTACGCGCCGTACTGCGCGCTGTTGGCGGCCATGCCGAGGATCTCGGTCGCGGCCAGGTTCGCCGAGATGAACGCGAGGCCCGTGATCCAGGCGGGCAGCGACCGGCCGGAGAGGAAGAAGTCGAGGCTCGTTCGCACCGAGCGGCGGGCCGCGAAGCCGATGCCCAGGACGACGACGAAGTAGATCGCCAGGATCGTGTAGTCGAGGCCGTTGGTGGGGAGCCGGAGCCCCGCCGCGAGGAATGTGGGGGAATACGGGGCGTTTGTGGGGTTCTGCACCCAGTAATTCAACACTTTCGTTGTCTCACCTTGATTGATTCCGATGTTGACTGGCGTGGTGAGTTGTGTTTTGGTGTGTTCGGTTCTGTTTGAAGGTTGGATGACTCGATCAACGGGAGTCCGCAGTGAAGAAGACCTCGACCCGGCTGGCCGACGGTCGCGAGCTCATCTACTACGACCTGCGTGACGACACCGTGCGGGACGCGGTGGACCGCCGGCCGCTGGAGCGGACGCACACCACCTCGGAGATCCGCCGGGACCCGCTGCTCGGCGACCAGGTCGCCATCGCCTCGCACCGGCAGGGCCGCACCTACCACCCGCCGGCCGACCAGTGCCCGCTGTGCCCGACCGAGGGCGACCGGCTGAGCGAGATCCCGGACTCGTCGTACGACGTGGTGGTCTTCGAGAATCGTTTCCCCTCGCTGGCCGGCGACTCCGGACGCTGTGAGGTGGTCTGCTTCACCTCGGACCACGACGCCTCCTTCGCGAGCCTCACCGAGGAGCAGGCCCGGCTGGTCCTCGACGCGTGGACCGACCGGACCTCGGAACTGTCGCATCTCCCCTCCGTCGAGCAGGTGTTCTGCTTCGAGAACCGCGGCGAGGAGATCGGCGTGACGCTCGGTCACCCGCACGGGCAGATCTACGCCTACCCCTTCACCACCCCGCGCACCGCCCTGATGTTGCGTTCACTCGCGGCACACAAGGAGGCGACCGGCGGCGAGAACCTCTTCGACGCCGTCCTGGAGCGTGAACTCGCCGGCGAGCGGATCGTCCTTGAGGGTGAACACTGGGTCGCCTTCGTGCCCTACGCGGCGCACTGGCCCTACGAGGTCCACCTGTACCCGAAGCACCGCGTCCCCGACCTGCTCGCCCTCGACGAGGCGGCCCGCTCAGAGTTCCCCAAGGTTTATCTGGAACTCTTGAGGCGCTTCGACCGTATCTTCGGCGAGGGTGAACCTCCCACGCCCTACATCGCCGCCTGGCACCAGGCGCCGTTCGGGACGCTGGAGGAGTTCGAGGGTGTCACGCGCGACGACTTCGCGCTCCACCTCGAGCTTTTCACCATCCGCCGAACGTCCGGCAAGCTGAAGTTTCTCGCGGGTTCCGAATCCGGCATGAGCGTGTTCATCAACGACGTGCCGCCGGAGCGCGCGGCCGAGCGACTGCGAGAGGTAGCGAGTTGATGAAGTACCTGGTGACGGGCGGAGCGGGTTACGTCGGCAGCGTGGTCGCCCAGCACCTGCTGGAGGCGGGCCACGAGGTCACCGTCCTCGACAACCTCTCCACCGGCTTCCGCGAGGGCGTCCCCGCGGGCGCCGCCTTCGTCGAGGGCGACATCCGCGACGCCGCCAAGTGGCTCGACTCCTCCTACGAGGCGGTCCTGCACTTCGCCGCGTTCTCCCAGGTCGGCGAGTCGGTCGTGAAGCCCGAGAAGTACTGGGACAACAACGTCGGCGGCACCATGGCGCTGCTCGGCGCGATGCGCGAGGCGGGCGTGCGCAAGCTCGTCTTCTCCTCCACGGCGGCCACCTACGGCGAGCCCGAGCAGGTCCCGATCGTCGAGACCGCCCCGACGAAGCCGACCAACCCGTACGGCGCCACCAAGCTCGCCGTCGACCACATGATCACCGGCGAGGCCGCCGCCCACGGCCTGGGCGCGGTCTCCCTGCGCTACTTCAACGTGGCCGGCGCCTACGGCGCGCAGGGCGAGCGGCACAACCCCGAGTCGCACCTGATCCCCCTGGTCCTCCAGGTCGCCCAGGGCAAGCGGGAGGCCATCTCGGTCTTCGGCGACGACTACCCGACGCCCGACGGCACCTGCGTCCGCGACTACATCCACGTCGCCGACCTCGCCGACGCCCATCTGCTGGCGCTCAGGGCCGCACGGCCCGGCGAGCACCTGATCTGCAACCTCGGCAACGGCGAGGGCTTCTCGGTCCGTCAGGTCATCGAGACCGTCCGGCAGGTCACCGGCCACCCGATCCCCGAGGTCGTGGCCCCGCGCCGGGGCGGTGACCCGGCCGTCCTGGTCGCCTCGGCGGCCGCCGCCCGCGAGCAGCTGGGCTGGCACCCGACCCGCGCGGACCTCGCGGGGATCGTCGCGGACGCCTGGGAGTTCGCACAGACCATCGCAAGCGCGGCAAGGGAGCAGTAGTGGGGGCACAGCAGGTCCGTGAGGGCTTCACCGAGCTGTACGGCACCGCACCGGACGGCGTCTGGTCGGCGCCCGGCCGGGTCAACCTGATCGGCGAGCACACCGACTACAACGACGGCTTCGTGATGCCGTTCGCGCTGCCGCACGTGACGACGGCCGCGGTCGCCCGCCGTACCGACGGGGTGCTGCGCCTGCACTCCTCGGACATCGAGGGCGGCGTCGCCGAACTCTCCCTCGACGCCCTGGAGCCCGGCACCGACCAGGAGTGGACGGCGTACCCGGCGGGCGTGGTCTGGGCGCTGCGCGAGGCCGGCCACCCGGTGACCGGCGCCGACGTCCACCTCACCTCGACGGTTCCGACCGGCGCGGGCCTGTCCTCCTCCGCGGCCCTGGAGGTGGTGATCGCCCTCGCCCTCAACGACCTCTTCGCACTCGGCCTGCAGCGCTGGCAGCTGGCCCGGCTGTGCCAGCGCGCGGAGAACGTCTACGTCGGGGCGCCGACCGGCATCATGGACCAGACGGCGTCCGCCTGCTGCGAGGACGGGCACGCCCTGTTCCTGGACACCCGCGACCTCTCGCAGAAGCAGATCCCCTTCGACCTCGCGGCCGAGGGCATGCGGCTGCTGGTCGTGGACACCCAGGTCAAGCACGCGCACAGCAACGGCGAGTACGGCAAGCGCCGCGCGGGCTGCGAGAAGGGCGCGGCCCTGCTCGGGGTGGACGCCCTGCGGGACGTTCCCTACGGCGAACTGGACGCGGCGCTCGACCGCCTCGGCGACGAGGAGGAGGTGCGCCGCCTGGTCCGCCACGTCGTCACCGAGGACCACCGCGTCGAACGCGTCGTCGCCCTCCTGGAGGCCGGCGACACCCGGGCCATCGGACCGGTCCTCACCGAGGGCCACGCCTCGCTGCGCGACGACTTCCGGGTCTCCTGCCCGGAGCTGGACCTGGTGGTCGAGGCGGCCAACGCGGCCGGTGCGCTGGGCGCCCGGATGACCGGCGGCGGCTTCGGCGGCTCGGCGATCGTCCTCGCCGAGACGGCCGACGTCGACACGGTCACCAAGGCGGTCGAGGAGGCCTTCGCGGCGGCCGGTTTCAAGGCGCCGCGGGTCTTCGAGGCGGTGCCGTCGGCAGGTGCCCGCAAGGCGGGCTGAGCCTCAGGCCAGCCGTTTGGTCAGGGTGTACTCCGTGATCCCCGGCGGGTAGTCGGGGATCACGCACACCACGTCGTACCCCTGCTTCCGGTAGAAGTCGGGGGCCTGGAAGTCCCAGGTCTCCAGGCGGGCGGCGGTGCAGGCGTGGTCCTCGCGGGCGATGCGCTCCGCCTCGGCGAGCAGTCTCCCGCCCAGCCCCGTGCCGCGCCGGCGGGCGTCCACCCACAGGTAGGTGACGTGCAGCCAGGACGCCCAGGTGTGCCCGACGAGGCCGCCGCCCAGGTCGCCCGTACGCTCGTCCGTCGCCCAGACGTGCAGCGGCGCTTCGCGTTCCGCGGGGGTACCGCGCAGGGCCGCCAGCACGGGGGAGGCCGCGGTGTTGGTGGCCAGCAGCCGAGCGCGGAGCAGATCACGTCGTTCCTTGTCGACTTCCGCCTCAATACGAAACATGCGGCACACCATAAACGCGTCCGCCGGACAGTTCTGCAAATTGCCTTCCGCTTCCGGCGCCCAGCCGTACTCTGATGAGCGGTACCGGTGGGGGCCGGTGCTGATCAGGGGGCGAGACAAGTCGGGTACGACGCCCGTGGTGGGGTAGCTGTTCAGGCACGGCGGCGGCCGTGCGGTTCCTCCCCCCACGGGTGTCGTGTCCGCATGGGTCGTCGTTTCCCGACCTTGGGGTATCCCCTGCTCTTGAGGAGCTTGGGGAAGGGGGTTTCGTGGTTCGCATCCGAGTCCTGGTCGTCGACGACCACCGCATCTTCGCCGAGTCGCTGGCCGCCGCACTGGCCGCCGAGCCCGATGTCGACGTGTCCGCGGCCGGCAGCGGTCCGGCGGCGCTGCGCTGCCTGGAGCGCGCGGTCGCCGAGGGCCGCCGCTACGACGTGCTGCTCGTCGACGCCGACCTGGGCGGCCAACTGACGGCCGGCCGGCCGGCCGTGCCGGTGCAGGTGGCCAACGAGGAGGGGCTGGTCGACGGCATATCGCTGGTCGCCGGTGTCCGCGCCGCGCATCCCGCCGTGCGGGTCGTCGTCCTCGCCGAGCGGGACGACCCGCGGCGGGCGGCCCTGGCCCTGCAGGCCGGCGCCTGCGGCTGGGTGGCCAAGGACTGCTCGCTGTCCCGGCTGCTGAACGTGATCCGCGGCGTGCTGCGCGACGAGACGCACCTGCCGCCCGCCCTGCTGACCGGGGTGCTGCGCGAGCTGACGGCCGCCCGCAAGCACCGCACCGAGAGCGAACGGCTGGTGGAGTCCCTCACGCCGAGGGAGCGGGAAGTGCTCCGGTGCATGGTGGCGGGTCTGGGGCGCAAGGCGGTCGCCGAGCGCCTGTTCCTGTCCCCGCACACCGTCCGCACCCACATGCAGAACGTCCTCGGCAAACTCGGCGTCCACAGCACCCTGGCCGCGGTCGCCCTGGCACGGCGGGCCGGGGTCGGCCCGGCGGACCTGGGACCCACCGGCCGGATCATGCCGGAGGCGACCAGCAGCGCCTGACGGCAGCGCCCCTTAGGGGCGCGAGGAACTGCGCGACCAGCCCCGACGGCGCCGCAGCCGACAACTGGCATGGCGCGGCAAGTCCAGCGGAGCGCCTACCCGGGGATGTTGTCGAACGGGGCGGTCAGCCGGCGCAGCAGTCCCGCCAGTTCGGAACGCTGCGGGCGGGAGAGCTCCCCGAGGATCGCCCGCTCCTGCTCCAGGAGACCTGCCAGGGCCTGGTCCGCGCGGTCCTGGCCCTCGGTGGTCAGCCGTACCAGCACACCACGCCGGTCGCTCGGGTCCGGCAGCCGCTCCACCAGCCCCTTCTTGGCCAGCCGGTCGATCCGGTTGGTCATCGTCCCCGAGGTGACCAGGGTCTGCGTCAGCAGCTGGCCCGGGGAGAGCTGGTAGGGGGTGCCCGCGCGCCTGAGCGCGGTCAGCACGTCGAACTCCCAGGGCTCCAGGCTGTGCTCCGCGAAGGCCAGCCGACGTGCCCGGTCCAGGTGCCGGGCCAGTCGGCTCACCCGGCTGAGCACCTCAAGCGGTTCCACGTCGAGGTCCGGGCGCTCCCGGCGCCACGCAGCCACCAGCCGATCGACCTCGTCCTCCATGGCGATCAGTGTAGTGGTTGTGTCGACATGAAGTCTCTTGATGTCGAGTCTCTTGACATCAAGATATACGTCCGGCGAAGGTGGACCCCATGACGACTCCCGCCTGGGACCCCGCCCAGTACCTCCGGCACGCCGGCCACCGCGCCCGCCCCTTCACCGACCTGCTCGCCCGCGTCCCCGGCCTCCCCGGCGAATCCACCCCCGGCCGCCCCCGCATCGCCGACCTCGGCTGCGGCCCCGGCAACGTGACCGCCCTGCTCGCCGAACGCTGGCCCACCGCCCACATCACCGGCTACGACAACTCGCCCGACATGCTCGACAAGGCCCTCGTGGAGTACGAGGGCCCCACCGCCGGCGGCGGCCGCCTGGACTTCCGCCACGCCGACGTCCGCACCTGGACCCCCGAGGCGCCGTACGACCTGATCGTCTCCAACGCGACACTCCAGTGGGTCCCCGGGCACCCCGACCGCTTCGCCGACTGGACCGCCGCCCTCGCCCCCGGCGGCACCTTCGCCTTCCAGGTCCCCGGCAACTTCACCGCCCCCAGCCACCGGCTGATGCGCGACCTCGCCCACTCCGCCCGCTGGCGGGGCCGGCTCGCCGAGACCCTCCGCCACGAGGACGCGGTCCTCGCCCCCGAGGCCTACCTGGAGCGGCTGACCGCCCTCGGCTGCGCCGCCGACGTCTGGGAGACGACGTACATCCACCTGCTCACCGGCGAGGACCCGGTCCTCGACTGGGTGAAGGGCACCGGCCTGCGCCCCGTCCTCACCGCCCTCGCCGACGACCCCGAGGCCCGTGACGCCTTCCTCGCCGACTACCGCACCGCCCTGCGCGAGGCCTACCCGCCCGGCCCGCACGGCACCCCGTTCCCGTTCCGGCGGATCTTCGCCGTCGCCCGCAAGGAGGCCTCCTGATGCTCACCGCCCTCGACCACGTCCAGCTGGCCGCGCCACCCGGCTCCGAGGACCTGCTGCGCGCGTACTACGTCGACCTCCTCGGCATGACCGAGATCCCCAAGCCGCCCGTGCTCGCGGCGCGCGGCGGCTGCTGGTTCCAGGCCGGGGCCGTGCACCTGCACCTGGGGGTCGAGGCGGCCTTCCGCCCCGCCCTGAAGGCCCACCCGGGACTGCGGGTCACGGACATCGAGGCCGTCGCCGACCGGCTCGCAGCGGGCGGCGCCCCGGTCACCTGGGACGACGAACTGCCCGGACACCGCCGTTTCTACTCCCAGGACCCGGTCGGCAACCGCCTGGAGTTCCTGGAACCGGTGCGCTGACCGCCGTTTGCCCCGGCCCGCTCGCGGTTACCCGGACCGGTGACCCCACGCACGTTCTCCGCGTCAGGAGGAACCCACGGTGTCAGGACACCAGAAGGCCAAGGCCAAGAAGGAACAGCTCAAGGGCAAGGCCAAGGAGGCCGGCGGCCGCGCGGTGCGCGACGTGCCGCTGGAGTCCGAGGGCCGCCTGGAGCAGTCGAAGGGCGACGCCCGGCAGGCCAAGGAGAAGATCAAGGACGTCTTCAAGCACTGAGAAGCACGGAAAACGCTGATATCAGGGCACCGGGGCCCTCACGCCTTCCGGTGCCCTATCAGCCGCGGCTTCTGCTCCAGGCCGTCCAGCCCGTGCCAGGCCAGGTTGACCAGGTGGGCGGCGACCTCCGCCTTCCTCGGCCGGCGCACGTCCAGCCACCACTGCCCGGTCAGCGCGACCATGCCCACCAAAGCCTGCGCGTACAGCGGGGCCAGCTTCGGGTCGAAGCCGCGGGACTTGAACTCGCGGCCCAGGATGTCCTCCACCTGGGTGGCGATGTCCGAGATCAGCGAGGCGAAGGACCCCGTCGACTGCGGGATGGGGGAGTCGCGGACCAGGATCCGGAAACCGTCCGTGTACTCCTCGATGTAGTCGAGGAGCGCGAAGGCTGCCTGCTCGCACAGCTCCCGCGGATGCCCGGCCGTCAGCGAACCGGTCACCATGTCGAGCAGCCGCCGCATCTCCCGGTCCACCACCACCGCGTACAGCCCCTCCTTGCCGCCGAAGTGCTCGTACACCACCGGCTTGGAGACCCCCGCCTTCGCCGCGATCTCCTCCACCGAGGTGCCCTCGAACCCCTTCGCCGCGAAGAGGGTGCGACCGATCTCCAGCAGCTGCTGGCGGCGCTCCGCCCCGGTCATCCGGGTGCGGCGCGTCCGCCGCTGCTTGCCGTCGGGACTGGGGGTGCTGGAGTCGGTCGCCACGGCGTCAATCATGCCGCCTTCGCGGTCTCCGCCCCCTGCCGGGAGCCGCCGTCCCCGGTGTTACGACGCGAATCGATACGCGAGCGTGACGGCCAGCGCACGTCGTACGCCCAGCCCAGCTGCTCGCACCAGCGGATGATCCGCGCCGACGAGTCCAGCTGCCCGCGCTCCACACCGTGCCGCGCGGAGGTCGGGTCGGCGTGGTGCAGGTTGTGCCAGGACTCGCCGCAGGACAGCACCGCCAGCCACCACACGTTGCCCGAGCGGTCCCGCGACTTGAACGGCCGCTTGCCCACCGCGTGGCAGATCGAGTTGATCGACCACGTCACATGGTGGAGCAACGCCACCCGCACGAGTGAACCCCAGAAGAACCCGGTGAACGCGCCCCACCAGGACATCGTCGCCAGACCGCCGATCAGCGGCGGCAGCGCCAGCGACAGCATCGTCCAGTAGACGAACTGCCGCGAGATCGCCCGGATGGCCGGGTCCTTGATCAGGTCGGGGGCGTACTTCTCCTGGTTGGTCTGCTCCTCGTCGAACATCCAGGCGATGTGCGCCCACCACAGGCCCTTGATCAGCGCCGGCACGGTCTCCCCGTACCGCCACGGGGAGTGCGGGTCGCCCTCCGCGTCGGAGAACTTGTGGTGCTTGCGGTGATCGGCCACCCAGCGCACCAGGGGGCCCTCCACCGCCATCGAGCCCGCGACGGCCAGCGCGATCCGCAGCGGCCGCTTCGCCTTGAACGACCCGTGCGTGAAGTACCGGTGGTAACCGATCGTCACGCCGTGGCAGCCCAGGTAGTAGAAGAAGACCAGCAGAGCCAGGTCGAGCCAGCTCACGCCCCAGCCCCACGCCAGCGGCACCGCCGCCAGCAGCGCGAGGAACGGGACGACGATGAACAGCAGAAGGGTGATCTGCTCGATCGAACCCTTCTGTTCGCCGCCCAGAGTGGCGGACGACGGCGAGGCGGTGGGGGGCTGCTGGGCTTCTTCGATCACATCGGAACCAGACGAGGTCATGCGCGTCCCCTGTGGGGTCGAGGGTTGAGACAGGTGCCGATCCGCGGCCACCGCACGGGACTCTAGAACTCATTCCCTACGGTTCCGTAACCTACGGCGACGTAAGTATGGCAGCGAGGCGTCTCACAGCAAGAGCCCGACAGCCTGCGCGTCCTCGTGGACACCTATCCTTGAGTCGGTCGGACAGCGCGGTCCGCTCTGTTTCCTTCCCGGATGTCCGGCCCGTATGCGGGGCACGCCCGCCGCGGCCGACGGACGGGTTCCCCTCCAGATGAGCTTCAACACTGCAAGGAGCCGCACCTGTGAGCAGTGCCGACGACCTGACTACCAGTGCCACGACGACCAGCAGTGAGCTGCGCGCCGACATCCGGCGACTGGGAGACCTCCTCGGCGAGACCCTCGTCCGGCAGGAGGGCCCCGAACTGCTGGACCTCGTCGAGCGGGTCCGCCGACTGACCCGCGAGGACGGCGAGGCCGCCGCCGAACTGCTGCGCGGCATCGAACTGGAGACCGCCGCCAAGCTGGTCCGCGCCTTCTCCACCTACTTCCACCTCGCCAACGTCACCGAGCAGGTGCACCGCGGCCGCGAGCTGCGCGCCCGCCGCGGCGCCGAGGGCGGCCTGCTCGCCCGCACCGCCGACCGGCTCAAGGACGCCGACCCCGACCACCTGCGCCAGACCGTCCAGAACCTCAACGTCCGCCCGGTGTTCACGGCCCACCCCACCGAGGCCGCACGCCGCTCCGTCCTCAACAAGCTCCGGCGCATCGCCGCACTCCTGGACACCCCCGTCATCGAGTCCGACCGCCGCCGCACCGACGTCCGCCTCGCCGAGAACATCGACCTCGTCTGGCAGACCGACGAGCTGCGCGTCGTACGCCCGGAACCCGCCGACGAGGCCCGCAACGCCATCTACTACCTGGACGAGCTGCACGCCGACGCGGTCGGCGACGTCCTGGAAGACCTCACCGCGGAGCTGGAACGGGTCGGCGTCAAGCTCCCCGACGACACCCGCCCGCTCACCTTCGGCACCTGGATCGGCGGCGACCGCGACGGCAACCCCAACGTGACCCCCCAGGTCACCTGGGACGTCCTCATCCTCCAGCACGAACACGGCATCAACGACGCCCTGGAGATGATCGACGAACTGCGCGGCTTCCTCTCCAACTCCATCCGCTACACCGGCGCCACCGAGGAACTCCTGGAGTCCCTCCGCGCCGACCTGGAGCGGCTCCCCGAAATCAGCCCCCGCTACAAGCGGCTCAACGCCGAGGAGCCCTACCGGCTCAAGGCCACCTGCATCCGGCAGAAGCTGGAGAACACCAAGCACCGCCTGGCCACCGGCACCCCGCACGAGGCCGGCCACGACTACCTCGGCACCGCCGAGCTCCTCGCCGACCTGCGCGTCATCCAGACCTCCCTGCGCGCCCACCGCGGCGGCCTGTTCGCCGACGGCCGCCTCGCCCGGACGATCCGCACCCTGGCCGCCTTCGGCCTCCAGCTCGCCACCATGGACGTCCGCGAACACGCCGAAGCCCACCACCACGCCCTCGGCCAGCTCTTCGACCGCCTCGGCGAGGAGTCCTGGCGCTACGCCGACATGCCCCGCGAGTACCGCGCCAAGCTCCTCGCCAAGGAACTGCGCTCCCGCCGGCCCCTCGCGCCCACCCCGGCACCCGTCGACGCGGCCGGCGAGAAGACCCTCGGCGTCTTCCAGACCGTGAAGAGGGCCCTGGAGGTCTTCGGACCCGAGGTCGTCGAGTCGTACATCATCTCCATGTGCCGGGGCGCCGACGACGTCTTCGCCGCCGCGGTGCTGGCCCGCGAGGCCGGACTGCTCGACCTGCACGCCGGCTGGGCGAAGATCGGCATCGTGCCGCTCCTGGAGACCACCGACGAGCTCAAGGCCGCCGACACCATCCTGGAGGACATGCTCTCCGACCCCTCGTACCGCCGGCTGGTGGCACTGCGCGGGGACGTCCAGGAGGTCATGCTCGGCTACTCCGACTCCTCCAAGTTCGGCGGCATCACCACCTCCCAATGGGAGATCCACCGCGCCCAGCGCCGGCTGCGCGACGTCGCCCACCGCTACGGGGTGCGGCTGCGCCTCTTCCACGGCCGCGGCGGCACCGTCGGCCGTGGCGGCGGCCCCTCGCACGACGCGATCCTCGCCCAGCCCTGGGGCACCCTGGAAGGCGAGATCAAGGTCACCGAGCAGGGCGAGGTCATCTCCGACAAGTACCTCATCCCCTCCCTCGCCCGGGAGAACCTGGAACTGACCGTCGCGGCCACCCTCCAGGCCTCCGCCCTGCACACGGCCCCCCGCCAGTCCGTGGAAGCCCTCGCCCGCTGGGACGCGGCCATGGACGTCGTCTCCGACGCCGCCCACGCCGCCTACCGCCGCCTCGTGGAGGACCCGGACCTGCCGACGTACTTCCTCGCGTCGACGCCGGTGGACCAGCTCGCCGACCTGCACCTGGGCTCCCGGCCCTCCCGCCGCCCCGGCTCCGGCGTCTCGCTCGACGGCCTGCGCGCCATCCCGTGGGTGTTCGGCTGGACCCAGTCCCGGCAGATCGTCCCCGGCTGGTTCGGCGTCGGCTCCGGCCTCAAGGCCCTGCGCGAGGCCGGCCTCGACACCGTCCTGGACGAGATGCACGAGCAGTGGCACTTCTTCCGCAACTTCATCTCCAACGTCGAGATGACCCTCGCCAAGACGGACCTGCGGATCGCCCAGCACTACGTCGACACCCTCGTCCCCGACGAGCTCAAGCACGTGTTCGACACCATCAAGGCCGAGCACGAGCTGACCGTCGCCGAGGTCCTGAAGATCACCGGAGAGGCCGAACTCCTCGACGCCACCCCGGCCCTCAAGCAGACCTTCACCATCCGCGACGCCTACCTGGACCCGATCTCCTACCTCCAGGTCACCCTGCTCAAGCGCCAGCGCGACGCGGCCGCGGCGGGCGCCGAACCCGACCCGCTCCTCGCCCGCGCCCTCCTCCTCACCGTCAACGGCGTGGCGGCGGGCCTGCGCAACACCGGCTGACCGCCGCTCCCGGACACGGCTGTGCCCCCGGGGGTCCGTACCCCGGGGGCACAGCCGTGTGCGGCTACCGCACCGTGACGAAGGCCGCCGTGAGCAGCGCGAGCCCCGAGATCCCCAGCACCCACGCCACCCGGCTCAGCCGCAGCCCTCCGGCCACCACCACCGACGCCAGCAGCAACGCCCCGCCGAACGGCACCCAGGAGTACAGGAACCCCGCCGCACCGGACCGGACCACCTCGTCGGTACCGGGCTTCACGATCACGTCGTACGTCCGCCCCTCGCGCACCGCGACCGACCTGTCGATGACGACCCCGGGGCGCGCCGAGGCGCCGGGCGAGACGGGGGTGAACGGTCCCGAGCAGCTGTCCGCACCGCACGAGGTCACCCTGACCGTGCCCCGCTCCTTGCCCTTCGTCAGCATCACGTGCTGCGCGGTGCCCCAGGAGCCCCACACCCCGCCGACCAGGATCAGCACGGCGACCGCGCCCATCACCACGACACGCAGCGCGTCGACCGCAGCCGTACGGGAGGAGGTCGCGGAGGCAGCAGGCATGGCCGGGATCATTGGCCATGTCCCTACGGCCGGTCAACTTCCGTGGGCGACTCGTCAGGAGTTGTACGAGCTCTGCGCCCGCTCCAGCCCCTCCGTCACCAGCGCCTCCACCGCGTCGGCCGCGCGGTCCACCTCAAATCAGCCGTGCAAGGGCCAGGAGCCTCGTGATCCAGTTGTCGAAGTGCGGGCAGGCAGCGCGCAGAGCAGGCAAACCGAGCTCCATGACTGCCACAGGTCCGTCCTGTGTTTTCGCATACCTCGGGTACAGCTTCAGAATCCTCTTGGAGGGAGCGGTCGCCGGCCCGTCGTTCACGTTCTCCGGCCCGCCGGCCCGGTCAGCCTGACGCTTCAATTCCTGGCCGAGGCTTGGGTCGTCGACCCAGTCTCCGAGCTGTTCTGCTGCCGCAAAGACCCAGCTTTCTGTTTCGTGCAGGACGACATGAGGGAGGAAACGACGGTGGCCGATGCATTCCGCGAGGCGTCGCTCGACGTGTATCACCCGATCGAGAGCCGAGCCGTTCGGTCGGTCGCTCATCCCCGGGCTGTCCAGGGGAAGACCGTAGTAGTCAAGAAGAGTGGTGACCGCCGCCCAATGGGTGCCGGCCAGCAGCTTGTGCAGGTCCTTCTCGATCTTCGCCCACTTACTGACTCCACCTTTACCGCCAGGACCACCCGCTGGCATTCGGGTCACCAGGACGGTTGGAACCAGGCAAATGCCGTACTCAGCCAGCTCAGGTAGGAGGAAATCATTGACCATGTTTTCTTCAGTCTGCCCCTCGCACAGCACCCCCACCATGATCATTCCGGGCGGCCTCGCAACGGCAGCTCCGGCGAGGGCCTGCCGCCCAGCACATTCTTCTCCCAGAGCTCCCCGAGGGAGTAATCCTCCAGCCACCCCTGGAGCTCCTCAGGAGCCGGACGTCTCAGCTCTGTCGCCCCTTCCTCGCGCTCCACCACCACAATGTCGTCCAGCGAGAACTGGTTCAGGAGGGTCACCGACTGTGTGGCGATCACGATCTGACTGCGCACGGCGGCTGAGCGAAGCATGTCCGACAACTGGACGATCGCGTAGGGATGCAGCCCGAGTTCCGGCTCATCGAGCGTGAAAAGAGCCGGTGGATCAGGTTGTAGGAGCAAGACGCACAGGCAGATGTAACGCAAGGTGCCGTCCGAGAGCGCCTCCGCGGGAAATACCGCGTCGACCCCCTCTTGCATCCAGCGCAGACGGATCCTTCCACCCGGCTCCTCTGCCAGCAGGAAGTCCCGGAAGAACGGCGCTACGGACTTGATCGCCCGCACGATACGCCGGTAGCACTTCGGCTCGCCCTCGCGCAGCCGCAGCAGAAACGCCGCGAGATTCCCAGCATCAGGGCGCAGCGCCTCGTTGTCCGCCGCATACCCGAACTGCTTGACCGGCGCCTCACGGCTGGTGTCCTGGAAGTGGAAGACACGGCAGCCCGCCAGAATCTGTCTCACTGGACCCGCCAGGCGGGAGAGCTGCTCTTCCTCCTTCTGCCTCAGCAGTGATTCCCGATGTCCGCGGCCGAAGCTCTCCTCCATCGGGCGCCCCGGGCCCGGCTCGTGGAAGTGCCCCTTCTCCTCAGCGAACACGAGGCTGTCGTTCGCCGCGGGGACGAGATGGGCTTCATAGCGATACGGGGGAGCACTGACCCTGAGCCGGATGCCCTTCTCCATGCCGCGCCCCGCGAACTGCAGGGCTTGGGCGCCACCGTGGATACCCACCTGGAGTGCCAGGTCGCCGTCCGCCATCCACCCCAGCAGTTCGAGCGCGCCGACGACGTTGCTCTTGCCCGCTCCATTGGCGCCCACCAAGACGGTCACGCCCTCGCCCAGCTTCAGTGTGCTTGATCGCAGGGAGGTGTATCCCTCGACGGTCACCTCTGAGAGCTTGTACGACGGCATGACCCCAACCCTAGGTCAGGGCCACCGTCCCGCGGTGTGTAGAGGCCCAACAAATGATCTGTTGCCACCGCTTTGTCCACAGCATGCCAGTCCACGCTTCTGGCCTGTCGGTCGTGCTCGATAGGCTGGACCACCTGCTGTGATCCAGCCACCGGCAGGGAACAGACGAGACAGCGAGATACGGAAAGGGGCGTCGCGGTCATGCGAGACGGCAGGTGGACCACTGTCACCGAGTCGCAGTTCCAGCACGAGCGCAGCGGACTGCTGTATCTCAAGGAGAGGCTCCCGGACACCGAGCCCTACCGCGCCTGGTCGAACTTCACGTTCACCGCACACAGCGGCCACGTCCGCGAGGTCGACCTGCTGGTCGCCGCCCCGGCAGGCCTTTTCCTGGTCGAACTGAAGAACTGGCAGGGCACGGTCAGCACGTCCGGAGCGAGCTGGCTGCAGACGCTCTCCGACGACCGCACCCGTATCCACCGCAATCCTCGCCACCTCGCCAACCAGAAGGCGAAGGAACTGAAGGGTCTACTCAAGGACGCCCTTCAGAAGACCGACCTCCGGCGCCGCGTCCCGTACATCCATGAACTGGTCTTCTTCACCGATCCCGGCCTGCGTGTCCGCCTCGCGCCGAACGATCTGGTGGGAGTCTTCGGCAAGGCCGGTCACAGCGGCCTGGACGACATCCTCACCGAGCTCCAGCGCCCTGCCCGCGACATGAAGTCGGGCATCGACCGCCAGTTCTCCCGTCAGCTCGGCAAGCTTCTGGCTGAAGTGGGCATCGGCCGTTCCGATGCCGAGTTCCACGTCGGCACCTACCGCCTGGACCGCACTCCTTTCGACACCGGGCCGAACTGGGGCGACTACCTCGGTCGCCACGACTCCCTGAACAAGACCCGCCGGGTACGCGTCTACCTGCGCGAACGCGGAGCGGACCGGCAGGCCCGCGAATCCATCAGCCACACCGCCGAGCGTGAGGCACGGGCACTGGAGGGCCTGAGGCACCCGGGCCTGGTCGCTCTGGAGAACTTCGACGAGAACGGCCACAGCGCCGGTCCCGCCCTCCTCTACGCCTACGACCCGCGCACGCTCCGCCTGGACGACTACCTCCTCCGGTACGGCGCGAAGCTGGACGCCCAGGCGCGGGCGGCCCTCCTGCGTCAGCTGGCCGAGACCGTCCACTACGCGCACCGGCACCTCCTCTTCCACCGTGCCCTGCACGCCCGGGCCGTCCATGTCCTGCCCGGCCCGCGCACCGGAACCGGCAGCGAGGAGGACCGCTGGCTCCACCCGATCCTCCAGATCGCCGAATGGCAGACGGCGGTCCGCCGGCCCCGCACCAAGGGCGCCTCGGGAGGCTCCGGCGGCACCCTGAGCAGCGGCCACGAGATAATCCCGTCGAACAACCTCGCCGCGTACGTCTCCGAGGCCGCCGACCCGTACCTCGCCCCCGAGGTGACCGCCAAGTCCCCGGACCCCACCGCCCTCGACGTTTTCGGGCTCGGCGTACTCGGCTATCTGATCTTCACCGGCAAGCCGCCCGCGAGCAGCCAGGCCGAGCTGGGTGCCAGACTCGAACAGGGCCGCGGGCTTGTGCCCTCCGCCGTATCCGACGGCCTGACCAAGGACGTCGACCAGATCGTCCAGGACGCCACGGCTTTCGACCCGCACCGCCGCATCCGGACGGCCGCGGAATTCCTGGAGTGGCTCGACGTCGTCGAACAGGGGCTCAAGCCCGCGAAGCCCGAGCCGCAGGCGACTCCTGAAGCCCCTGGCGATGAGGGCGACCCGCTGGAGGCCGCCCCGGGCGACGTCGTCGGCCGCCGTTTCCGCATCAAGCGGAATTTGGGCCAGGGCTCCACCTCTCGCGCCCTGCTCGCCGAGGACCTCGAGCGCGACAACGCACCAGTCGTCCTCAAGATCGCCCGCAAGGACAAGTACGCCGAAGCGCTGCGCCGCGAGGCCGACGTCCTGTCCAAGCTGCGCAACGACTCCAAGGTCATCCACCTAACCCTGCCCGAGCCGATCCGCATCGGCCCGCGCACCGTCCTCGTCCTCGACCACGCGGGCGACCGCACCGTCGCCCGCCAGCTGCGCGAGCGGGGCCCGCTCCTCACCGACCAACTGGAGACCTACTCGACTTACCTCTTCGCCGCCGTCGACTTCCTGGACGGCGAAGGCGTGTGGCACCGCGACCTCAAGCCAGACAACATCGCCATCCGGGTACGTCCCAACGGCACCCGGCAACTGGTCCTCTTCGACTTCTCCCTCGCCGGCCTCGACGTGGACGCCGTCCGGGCCGGCACGGAGGGCTATCTCGACCCCTTCGTCGAGAACATCACCCGAGGCCGCTACGACGCGCACGCAGAGTGGTACGCCCTGGCCGTCACCCTCCACGAGATGGCCTCGGGAGAGCTGCCCCAGTGGGGCGACGGCTCCGTCCTCGCGCGCCAGACCGACCCCGAGCAGTGGCCCCACCCGAGGATCGCGTCCGAGGCCTTCGACTCGGCCCTCCGCGACGGCCTTACCGAGTTCTTCGAGCGCGCTCTGCACCGCGACCACCGCAAGCGGTTCCCCGACCTGAAGGAGATGCAGCGCGCCTGGCAGCGCATCTTCGCCCTCGCCGACCTGTCGGTCCAAGGCCGCTCCGGCGGCCATCCCGAGGACACCACCTCGTCGGCCGGTGCCCTGCCCGTGGGCGAACTGCCGCCCCTCGATCCCGCGGCTGACGAGGACGCCCGGGAGGAAGCCGCGGCCAAGGCCGGCCGCGGCACCGCACTCCTCATGGCGGGGCTTTCCCTCAGGGCGGTCTCCTTCCTCAACGGCCTGGACGTCCACACCGTCGGCGACCTCCTCGACTACTCCACCCGCCGACTCGTCAACCGCCCCGGCCTCGGGGCCCGCACCCGCGACGAGATCAACCGCCGCATCAAGCAGTGGCGCCTCGCCCTCGACGTCCGCCAGCCCTCCCCGCTCTCACCGACCGAGCGCGGCGACTCCGCGGAGGAGATCGCGGAGGCACGCTCCGAGCAGCGCGAGGAGGGCAGCGACCTGCCCCTGCGCCGCCTCTCCCTCGACGCCCTGGTCACCCTCCTGGTGCCCAAACCGGCGCCCCGGGGTCGCAATACCACAGAGGTCGAAGCGGTGCGGCTGCTGCTGCGCCTCCCTGACGAGGAGGGCAGGTTCCCGGACGAGCTGCCCAGCTGGCCCCTGAACAAGTCGGTCGCCCCACTCACCAGCGAACAGGTCACCGAAGGCCGCATCGCCCAGATCCTCGGCGCCCAGCGCAAGCGCTGGTCCCGGGACCCGGCGCTCGTCGCCCTGCGCGACGAGGTCGTCGAGATACTGGCCACGCTGGGCCGGGTCGCCTCGGCCACCGAGCTCGCCGAAGCCTTGATTGGCCGACGCGGCACCTCCCAGGCCGACCCGCGAGTGAGGCGTGCCCTGGGCATGGCCGCCGTGCGCGCCGCCTACGAGGTCGACTGGGGGATGACCCCGCGCCGCATGCGCAGCCGCCGCCACGGTGAGACCGGCGACAACCGACTGCTGCTGGCCCTGGAGGTCGACGAGGACAGGGACGCGCCGGACACCCCCTCGGCCCCCGCCCTCCTCAACTACGCCGACCGGCTCGGCAAGGCGGCCGACGCACTGGCCGCACGTGACACCCTCGCCGGTCCCGGCACCGTGCTGGAACAGATCGTCGCCGCGGACACCGCGTTCCGGGCCCGATGGCCCGAAGCCCAGATCACCATGGACCAGGCCCGCATGGTCACCCTCGCGGCCGCGGGCTCCCATGACGCCGCAGCCAACGCCCGATTGGAGATCTACGCACGGTCCCTGGAGCCGGTGCGGGCCCTCCGCCTCGCCCAGGCCGGCCTGCTGCTGCCGCTGGCGGGCAAGCCGGACGACGAACAGGACGGGCTGACCGTCGAGCAGATCCACGACCGGGTCCACGCCCGTTTCCCCGACCTGTCCAGCCGCCTCCCCGACGACCGGGTCCTGCTCGGCCGGCTGCTGCGGCAAGCCGGTTTCGAACTGGAGTGGCGTACCAGCAGGAAGCGTCCACGAGGCTGGTTCGTACCCAGGCGGGAGTCCACCGGCGGCGACGTCACCTCGGTCGTCACACAGCGCCGCCCCAGCCGCATCAGCCGCACCGATCACTGGACGGCGCGCGACCCGGAGCAGCGCGCCCGGCTGAAGGCCAGAGCACAACTGCTGGAATCGGCCGGCCGCCCCGGCTTCAGGCTCCTCACCGTCCGCTTCGACGACCAGCGCCTCGCCCTCCAGACCCTCACCGAGCCGGGACGCGAGTGGCAGGCCGAGCCCGTCGACGTCAGCGCTCTCTTCCTGGCGTCTCTGCGCCGCTTGGTCGAGGCCCGTCCCCGGCCCACCTGGGAGACCATCCTGGAGGCGGACAACGCGGAACCGGGATCACGGGACGCGATGAAGTTCGGCGAGTACACGGCCGCCGCGTGGCGAGACGTGGAGAAGGACATCCTGGCCGCGCTGGAGGCCCCCAGGCCCTCCGGCAACGTCACGGAGGGTGACACGGCGGCGGGCCGTCGCCCACTCCTCCTCCACGACGCCTCGGTCATGGCCCGCTACGGAGGTATGAGCCTCCTCCAGCGGCTCGCCGACCTGGCCCGCCGGGGCGGTCCGGACGGGCTAGGCCTGTGGCTGCTCAGCCCGCTCACGGACGCTACGGCGGGGCCTCGGCTGGACGCCGTGACCGTCCCGATCGAGGACCGCGAGGAGTGGATCAGCCTCAACCATGCCTGGGTCGTCAACGACCCGGGGGAGGAGCAGGCGGCGTAACCGCCTGCTCCTGCGGCCCTGTTTCAACCCCGCCCTTCCGCGTCCGGCGGGAAGGCCCGGCTCCTGGCATTGGCGGCGGCCACGGACGCACTCAGCCGCTCGGCGGAGGAGGCGACGTGCACCTTTGCCGGGTCGGCGTCCCACTCCCGGCCACCGCCGAGGGGCCGTAACTGGAGGTACGGGCCGACGTGCCCCATGACGACCCCGGTCCGGCCCGCACGCTCGTCGACAACGACCGTTCCGGCGGCCGGTGGGAGCGGGGTGGTCGTGTGCGGGCCCGGGAGGGGACTGGGTGGTGGCGCGGTCACCGGTCTGTGCCGCCGCCGGTTCCGTCGACGTCGCAGGAGCTCCGGTCGGCCACAGTCGCTGCGTCGCTTGCCTCCGCCGCGACGGTGAGCACTGCGGTCAGACGGCGGGCCGTGCTCAGGTTCACCCGGCCCAGCTCCAGGAGCGGACGGTGCAGGGCGGTCGTCGTGCAGGAGGCCAGGTCAGGCCCGAGGGACGGCAGGGTGATGCCGTGCAGGGCGAGGGCGGCGCTGAGTTCGTCGGAGACGGCGAGCGCGGAGGCGAGAGGGTTGTCCGGGAAAGGATAGGCGGCCGGGGCGGTTGGAAGTGCGCGCTCGGTTCGGCTGCGAAAGAGATGATTGCTGCTGTTCATGCTCACAGAGTGCCTATGTGACGCTACTCTGAGCAGATGTCGCTTGCCAGCAACGGAGTTGCGGGCAGCGAGCCGCACTCGGCCCCGCGGAGTCGGCGGGCGCGCACACGAACACCGCAAGGGGGCACAGCCGTTGGCCGGCCGGCAGAACCGCAACCACGACCTGGACCCGTACACCTCGCCGCGGACCTTCTTCGGCAGCGAACTCCGGCGGGCTCGCGAGGCCGCCGGCCTCTCCCAGGACCAACTCGGCGAGCGGGTCTTCTGCTCCGGCACGTACATCGGCCAGTTCGAGTCCGCGACCAGGCGCCCACAGCCGGACTTGTCCCGTCTCCTGGACGAGGTCCTGGGTACGGGCGAGCACTTCCAGCGGCTCTGCGAACTGGCCCGCAAGTCCAAGCACGCCGACTACTTCGCCGACGCCGCAGAGCTGGAGATACGCGCCAAGACGATCAGCGAGTACGCGCCGATGCTGGTGCCGGGGTTGTTGCAGACGGAGGCGTATGCGCGGGCGTTGATCAGTGCTGCCCAAAGATTCGAGTCGCACGAGGCGGTGGAGTCACTGGTACAGGCCCGACTGGAGCGTCAAGCCATCCTTGCTGATTCGACAGCTCCACTGCTGTGGATCGTTCTGCATGAAGCTGCACTGCGAGTGCGGGTGGGAAGTGCCCATGTCATGGCCGAGCAACTGACGCGCCTGGTCGCGACGGCTGGGGCCAATCGCAGAGTGCTGATCCAGGTGCTGCCCTTCGCGGCCGGTGCAGATGCCTTCCTCAACGGCACAACGATCTACATGACCTTCGCTGATGCGCCATCTGTGACGTATGCGGAGAGCGCGTACACAGGACAACTCATTGAGGAACCAGCGTTGGTTGCCCAGTACCAGAGGGCCTACGATCTGACGAAGGCCGCTTCGCTGTCGCCGGAAGCGTCCCTATCCCTGATCGAGTCGGCGGCGAAGGACTTCGCGAATCAATGATTCCCACGTCTGACCTGCACACAGTTACTTGGCGCAAGTCGTCCTACAGCAACGGCGATGGTGGCGCCTGCGTTGAGGTGGCTACCGGTGGCCTGGGCGTGGTGCCTCTCCGCGACAGCAAGATCCCGGCGGGCCCTGTTGTCTTCGTCTCCAGTGACGGGTGGTCAGCCTTCCTCGACGCCATCAAGGATGGGGCCGCCCCGTCTTGATCCTTCATTCGTCACCCTTCGTGCGAGCCCTGTCACTCAGCTGAGGGACAGGGCTTCGACGTGGTGCAATGGATGCTTGTGCGCCCTGTGGCGCCTCCGTGACAAAACACCTCAACTGTTGGCGGGCTCAGTGATTGACAGCGTGCGTCTACTCAAGGACCTGCAGAAGCAGGTGACCGAGGCGGAGAAGGACCTCCATGCTCAGCTCGGAGGGCTTCCTGAGGTCACAAAGCGCCTGCTCGCCGAACACGAGAGTGCTTTCAGGGTGGGCAGGACTTCGGTAGCGGCTTCCCGCTGGATCGGTGAACGGGTGACCCAGTCCGCAGTGGCGTGGGTGCTGGGAACGGTTTTTGTCCGCTTCTGCGAGGACAACTACCTCCTTCCCCTCCCGTTTCTAACCGGAGCATCAACCGCTCGCGAGACGCATGCACAGGAGCGGCACGGCCAGTTCATGGCTGAAAATCCGGCTCACACTCACCGGGATTGGCTTTTTGCGGCCTTCGAAGAAATTGGCTCTTCACCCGCCGGGCGACTTCTTTTTAATGAGCACAATCCCCTATATCAAATCCCTTTGTCGAATGAAGGTGCAAAGAAGCTGATTGACTTCTGGCGCCTTCACGAACAGGGTGATGGGGGTGGCACGAGCATCGTGCATGATTTTAGTGACGCTGAATGGGATACCAGATTCCTCGGCGATATTTACCAGGACCTTTCACAAGATGCGCAAGACAAATATGCCCTCTTTCAGACGCCGGAGTTTGTTGAAAAATTCATTCTCGACCGCACACTGAAAAAGGCGCTCACCCACGTCGGATACGACGCCATCAAGATGATCGATCCGACTTGCGGTTCCGGACACTTCCTCCTCGGGGCCTTCCGTCAGATTTTGAACGAGTGGGAGCGTAGAGCCCCTAGTGATGACGTACACACCCGGGTGGCGGGCGCCCTTGATGCAATTCACGGTGTTGATCTCAATCCGTTTGCGGTGGCTATTGCTCGATTCCGCCTATTGATCGCTGCATTGAAAGCAGCAAGTGTGACTAGTTTGCGGGAGGCGGCGAATTACGATTGGCCGCTTCACGTTGCGACAGGGGACGCCCTCCTTAAGTCCCAGCAAGGCAAGTTGTTTGATACAAGCGAGAGAGATCTCGAAGGCGGGGAAAGTTATGATTTCTGGTTTGAAACCGAGGATCTTGCCGAGCATTTGGATATTCTCGCGCCGGGACGTTATCACGTAGTGGTGGGTAATCCGCCATATATTGCGGTTAAAGAATCAGGCTTGAGGGATATTTACCGCAATCTATACAGGAACGTCTGCCATGGACGGTACACGCTTTCGGTGCCGTTCATGCAAAGATTCTTTGAGCTTGCGAAACGCGATGACACTGGTGTGGAGGCAGGCTACGTAGGGCAGATCACTTCCAGTGCCTTCATGAAGCGCGAGTTCGGCGAGAAGCTCGTCGAGGGTTTTCTGAAGAGTTCGGTAGACCTGACCGAGGTGGTGGACTCTTCCGGGGCTTATATCCCTCACCATGGCACCCCAACTGTAATTGTCGTGGGAAGAAATCGACCTGCTGCCAGCGGGGCAAAGAAAGTGCGCGCGGTGCGTGGGGTGCAGGGAGAGCCGGGAATCCCGGATAACCCTGCGCAAGGGCGTGTGTGGCGTGACATTGTCGAACGAATTGACGATCCCGGAAAGAGTGTTGGCGACTGGGTATCAGCTGACAACCTTGACCGGGAAAAATACTTCGGTAGGCACCCCTGGATTCTGGCCGATGGCGGAGTGGAAACGATCGACGAGATCGACGAGCATTCTGTCGGGAAACTTAAAAAAACATGGCGTGCAACAGTGGGTATCACATGCGTAACTGGAGAAGATGACCTATATCTTCTACCGAAGAACGGTGCTGTGCGTAGGATGGGGATTAAGAGATATCGGCCTCTAGTTTCCGGTGATGCTGTACGCGACTATCAGGCTCGCCCGGAATTTGATGCAATCTGGACCTATGATGCCGAGTTCAAGGTCACCCCTTTTTCAGATCTCAAGGATTCTGAAAAGTTCCTTTCGGGTGGCAGGAGTGTCATTCGGCATAGGAGGCGCTTTGGTACGCCGATGGTGGATCGTGGGCTAGCTTGGTATGAGTGGCAGGAGCTGTACTCGACAAAGCTTGAGACTCCTCTATCGATCACCTATGCAGAAGTGGCTACCCATAATCACTTCACCCTCGATCGGGATGCTAATCTTTTCAAGCAGACTGCCCCTGTAATTAAGCTTGCAGAGGGGTCTACCGAGCAAGACTATCTCAAGCTACTTGGCCTTCTTAATTCCTCCACCGCCTGCTTTTGGCTGAAGCAGATGTGCCACATCAAGCCCAGTAATGGGGTTGGGCGCGGTCTTGAATCGGAAAAATGGACAGTGTGGTCGCAATTCAACTCGACCAACGTCCAAGAGTTCCCTCTCCCTGAGCTGCACCCCCTCGGCCGCGCCACCGAACTGGACACCCTCGCCCAGCAGCTTGCTGCCGTAACCCCTTCCGCCGTCGCCGCAGACCCGGACAGTCCGCCGACGTCCGAAGCCTTGGCGCAGGCCAAGTCGGAATGGCACCGCATCCGTACCCGGATGATCGCTGTCCAGGAGGAGCTGGACTGGGAGGTCTACGGCATCTACGGGCTGCACGACGACCTCACCGCACCTGAAGATTCCCTCCCCGCCGAAGGACTCGACCTCGGACAGCGAGCCTTCGAAATCGACCTCGGCAAGCGCGTCAAGGAGCAGGGCGTCAAGACGGAGTGGTTCCGGCGCCACAGGTCCGAGATGATCAGCGAGATCCCGGTCGAGTGGCCCGAGGCGTACAAGGAGACGGTCCGGCGCCGACTCGACGCCATGAAGAACTCCTCCGTGATCGGGCTCATCGAGCGCCCCGAATACAAGCGGCGCTGGCTCACTGACAGCTGGGAAGACCAGCAGAAAGCCGCGCTCAAGGAGTGGCTGCTCGCGCGCGTGGAGCGCCGGGAGCTGTGGTACGAGACGGACTATGACGGGACGGAGCGTCCCCGCACCCGTTCCCTTCCCGAGCTCGTCGACGACCTCGCCCGTGACGACGACTTCGGGGCCGTCGCCGCACTCTACGCGCCCGGCGAGGAGCTGTCGGTGATCGTCCCCAAGCTGGTTGAGGACCAGCACGTGCCCTTCCTGGCCGCCCTGCGCTATACGGAGACGGCCCACAAGAAGAAGCGCGAGGTTTGGGAGCACGTCTGGGACCGGCAGCGGGAAGAGGACGCGGCCACCGCCGCCGGGGACCACCGGAAAGCGTTGGAGATCAGGGACGGTACTCCTGTGCCGCCGAAGTACACGACGGCAGATTTCCGCAAGGCCTCCTATGCTGCCCAACGCGGTGGTCTGGACGTGCCCAAGGAGCGGTTCATCTCCTACAGCCGTACCCTCAGCCCGGCGATCGAGGTCCTGGGCTGGGGCGGCTGGGACCACCTGGAGCAGGCCACTGCCCTCACCGAGACCATCGAGGCCCGTACGACCTCCGGCAACTGGGAGCGGGAGGACTTTATCCCCTACCTCGCCGGTCTGCTGGAGCTGCTGCCGTGGCTGAGGCAGTGGCATCCCGAGGACGCCGGCATGTTCGAGGAGGCGCTGCTGGACTGGCAGCGGGAGGAGGCGTTCGCGGTCACCGACGAGGAGCTGCGTGCCTGGCGCCCACGCAAGGCAGCGAAGAAGGCCACGGCCAAGCCCGCCGGGAGGAAGAGGAAGACGAAGGGGGACGCGGCCGCCGACCTGGCGGAACCCGGTGGCCAGCAGGAGTAGCCAGCCCTTCGCAGGCCACGTCGGGGCCAGAATGCCCCACCCCCGCCCCGCCCACCTCCGCAAACCCGGCAGATCCATGCCCCCCGCACGTTACGCTGGGGCGTTCGGGTGACGCGGGCCGGGCGGGTCCGGGGTCCGGTGTGCCGTGCGCGGTCGTACGGCAGGCAGGACGCCGATCCGTGTCCGGTGCGTGCACACCCGGTGACAGGGGCGGACGGCCCGGCGAGCGGCGGCAACGCGGCTCGCGTCGGCCAGAGCGGTCGAGCGGGTCACAACGGGACACACGAGGAGTACGCGATGGCACACCCCACTCAGCCACTGCTGCGTGAGGTCATCGACATCCCGACAACCATCAGCCACGAGAGTTTCGTCCTGAAGCTCACCGAGGCGCTGGGCAGCGACGAAGAGCTCTCGAAGGCGCTGGACGCGTACGTCCTCACCGACAACCTCGTCGACAGGTTCGGGATGGCCCTGTCCGTCATCGAGGCCGCGCTGACCAGCGGCAGCTCCAAGGCCGCCTACCTCCACGGCTCCTTCGGTTCCGGTAAGTCGCACTTCATGGCGGTGCTGGCCGCGCTGCTCGGCATCCAGGAGCAGGCGGCGCTCCGGGTGCGAGGCGAAGAGAAGTTCGCCGGGGCCATGCGCGAGCACGCCTGGCTGCACAACACGAAGTTCCTGCTGCTGCCCTTCCACATGCTCGACGGCAAATCCCTCGAGCAGAAGGTGCTCGGCGGTTACGTGGAGCACATCCGCCGCCTGCACGAGGACGCCCCGATCCCGCAGGTCTACCGCACGGACGCGCTCTTCGAGAACATCCGCAGCCACCGGGCGCGGATGGGCGACGAGGCGTTCATCGACGGCCTGCCGGGCGGGGACGCCGAGGACAAGTGGGGCGACTCGGTCTTCTGGACGTCCGAGAAGCTGGACACCGCACTCGCCGCCGAGCAGGTGGACGAGGACACCCTCAACGAGGTGGACCCGCAGTGGCACCGCGAGCCCGTCACCCCCGGCGGGCTGCGTGCCAAGCTGGTCTCCGACGCGCTCAGCACCTGGTTCACGGGGCTCTTCCAGGACGCAGCCGAGGACCGGCAGGCGTTCGTGTCCCTCGACCGGGGTCTCGGCATCATCGCCGCGCACGCGAAGTCCCTCGGGTACGACGCGCTCGTCCTCTTCCTCGACGAGCTGATCCTGTGGCTCGCCAACCACATCCGGGACGAGCAGTTCGTCTCCGAACAGGCCGCCAAGATCACCAACTTCGTGGAGGGCAGCGACGCCCGCCGCGCCATCCCGGTGATCTCCTTCATCGCCCGTCAGCGCGATCTGCGGGATCTGGTCGGCGACGAGGCCGTGCTCGGCTCGGCCGAGGTGTCCATCCAGGACACCCTCTCCCTGGCCGACGACCGGTTCCGCACGATCCCGCTGCCCGACAGCGACCTGCCGGCGATCGCGCACGCCCGGCTGCTGGAGCCCCGCAAGGACGTGCCCGACGCGCAGGCCCGCATCGATCAGGCCTTCGCCAACATCAAGCGCGTCAAGCCCGACGTGTGGGACGCGCTGCTGGGCGACAGCAAGGACGTGACGACAGCGGACGAGGACGCCTTCCGCAGGGCCTTCCCGTTCTCGCCGGCCTTCATGGACACCCTGGTGCGGGTCGCCGAGGCGCTGTCCCGTTCCCGCACCGGCCTGAAGCTCATGGGCCAGATGCTGTCCGACAACCGCGACACCCTCCGCCTCGGTCAGCTCGTGCCCCTCGGTGACCTGTACGAGGTGCTGTACCGGGGCGGCAGCGACCCGTTCACCCAGACCCTGCGGGAGCAGTTCCGGTCCGCCCAGGAGCTGTACCGGAACAAGCTTCAGCCGTACCTGCTGGGCCGGCACGAGATCACCCCGGACGACATCGACGCGTACCGTCGCGACCCGGACGGAGTCGAACCTGAGGTACGCACCCGG
The DNA here is from genome assembly GCF_040640875.1 of Streptomyces sp. NPDC021562. Classification (NCBI taxonomy): domain Bacteria; kingdom Bacillati; phylum Actinomycetota; class Actinomycetes; order Kitasatosporales; family Streptomycetaceae; genus Streptomyces; species Streptomyces sp. NPDC021562. The sequence continues at coordinate 27,662 of NZ_JBFACN010000005.1, read as the reverse complement.
GTGGAGTCCTTCATCGCCGACAACCGCCTCATCGGCACCCTGCTGCTGTCCGCCCTCGTGCCGTCCGTCCCCGCTTTCCAGAACCTCACCGTCAAGCGGCTCACCGCGCTCAACCACGGTGTCGTCACCTCCCGGGTCCGCGGCTTCGAGGCCAAGGAGGTCGCCAAGAAGGCCAAGGAGTGGGCCGACGAGTTCGGCGAGATCAAGTACACGGAAGGGCCCGACGCCGGCATCTCGCTGGAACTGGTCGGGGTCGACTACGAGTCGGTGATCACCCGCGCCCAGACCAACAACAACCCGTCCAACCGCCGCGGGCTCCTCAAGCGCATGCTGTGGGAGGAGCTGGGGGTGAGCGAAGGCCAGCTCGACGACCAGCTCAACCTGTCCTGGCGCGGCTCCAAGCGGTCCGCCGAGGTCCTCTTCGGCAACCTCGCCGACGCCAACACCCTGGACGACGACAAGGTCAAACCGCGCCAGCCCGGCAACTGGCGACTCATCGTCGACATGCCCTTCGACGACGTCTACGGCGAGGCCGAGGACCGCGACCGCATCATGCGGCTCAAGAACCTCCCCGACCACGACGAGATCCGCACCATCGGCTGGATCCCCGCGCACTTCACGCACGCCATGTATCTGAAGTTCCAGCGGCTGGTCATCATCGACTACGTCCTCAACGGACAGCGCTTCGAGTCCTACGCCGGACACCTCAGCCCCAACGACCGGGAACGCGCCAAGGACGCCCTGCGCAACCAGCACCGCCGCCTGTCCAGCACCGTACGGAACGCCCTCAAGCAGGCCTACGGCCTTCTGCCGAAGGACCCGGCGGTCGTCGGCGGCTACGACGAGCACATCCTGGCCGTCCCCGACATGCAGGGGATCGTCCTGGAGTACAACCAGCCGCTGTACGACGCGGCGCGGCGCATCATCTCCCACGCCCTCGCCCACCAGTACCCGGCCCACCCCGACTTCGACCCGCAGAACGAGCAGCTGTCGGTGCGGACGGCCGACGTCAAGACCGTCTTCGCCTACCTGCGCACCGCATCCGACGAAGGCACCGACGTCGTCGAGATCCGCCCGAAGGACCGCCCGCTGATGGCCCGCATCGCGGGGCAGAAGGGCCTGAAGCTGGGCACCATGTTCGAGGCCCGCTTTCAGCTCGGCCGGCACTGGGAGGAGCACTTCGGGCAGAAGGCGGGCACCGCCTACGACGACAAGGACATCCCCGTCCGCACCCTCCTCGACTGGATCGACGAGCCCCTCGCCTACGGCCTCGACCCGGTGCTCGCCAACCTGGTGCTGTGCGCCTACGCCGAACGCACCGACCGGGTGTGGACCTACCACAACGGACCCGTCGCGGTCGCCGACCCCACCGCCCTCAAGAGCGTCTACAGCTTGCGGGCCCAGGAACGCCCCACCGAGGAGACGTGGAACGAGGCCGTCGAACGCGCGGCCCGCATCTTCGGTGAAGCCCCGCTGTCGCCGATGCGCCGGGCCCGCATCATCGCCGAGTTCAGCGACCGCGTTCGCGAGCGGGCCGTACAGCTGCGCACCGCCGCGAGGAAGCTCGTCGACGAGCTGGAGAAGCACGTCGGCTACCTCGGCCTTGACACGGAGAACGACGAGGGCCGACTCGGCACCGCGCGCCGGGCAGCCGTCCTCGTCGACGACCTCGCCGACGCCGACCGGCACGACCCGCTCGCCGTCGTCACCCTGCTCGCCGGTGCCGACGCCGGTGACCGGGCAGGACAGGAGCGGATCGGGAAGTCCTTGTCGAGCGCGTCCGCCGTCATCAGCGCGCTGGCGGGCGTCCCCTGGAACAGTGTTTACGACATGGCCCGCGACGTGCGCGAACCGTACGCCACAGAGACCCGCGCCGTACTCGACTCCCTGCACGGCACGGCACGGGCGGACGAGAACACGGCCGTCCTCGGCACCGCGCTGGAGAAGGCGACCCGGGAACTCACCGCGATCCTGCGCCGCGCCAACGCCGCACAGACCCCGCCGCCCGCGCCTCCCACCATCCCGCAGCCCGGCCCCGCGCCGGTTCCCTCCCCCGCCCGCTTCCCCCTGGACGACCACAGCACCCCGGGCCGTAACGGTGACGGCATGTCCGCCACCGTCCCGGAGCAGCCGCACGGACAGTACGAGGCGCAGGCCACCGACGTCGTCGACCGGCTGCGGACGGAACTCGCCGAAGTGACCCAAGCCCACCCGCACGTTCGCGTCCAGGTCACGTGGCAGGTGATCGACCAGCCGTGAGCACCAACAGCACCACTGCTCCGCCCCCCGGCCATGGCACCGGGCAGCCCCGTCCCAGGCCCGCACACCCAGCCGCGGTCGTCCAGGTACTGGAAGCCCGTTCCTTCACGGAGGGCGAGCCCCGCATCGTCCTCATCCGGGCCGAGCCGCACTGGAACGGGCCCCGCCTGCTGCCGCTCGGCGGCGGCCGGACTGCGCACATCGCCACCGCGGTGTCACCGCTCGCCGTGCTGGACACCCTCGCCGCATGGCAGCAGACCGAAACCGGTGAGCGGGACGTGCTCGCCGTCCTCACCGACGTCGAGGAAGCCGACCTCGGCCCCGGCCTGCTCGCCCGCGTCTACCGCAACCGGGTCTACCCCATAGAGCCCTGGGCCGTCGTCCGCCGCCTCTTCGGCGCCGTGGACCTCGACCCCCGCCTGACCGCCGAGGGCTGGGCGGCCGAGGCCCTCATCGACGCCGCAGGCCAGGAGAGCTGGCCCAAAACCCCCGGCACGGTCCTCTCCCGCGACACCGCCCTGTCCCGGCTCGCCGCCGGGCGGTTGTCCACCGCCGCCCACCGCCTCGACCCCGACCGGCTGGACCTGCACGCTCTGATGGCCTGGTCCCTCGCACCCGGTGCCGTCGAACGCGTCGCCTCCCTCCGTGACCAGGAACGGCGCGGACTCGCGTCCTGGCTCGCCGACGCCACTCGCGTCGGCCTTCGGGCACACCAGGCACTCACCGCCCTGTTCGCGCTCTTCGAAGCGGGCAACGGCGCGGACGCGGTGCCCATGGGACTGGTGTGCGCCGCTCTCTGGGGTGAAAAAGCACCGGCCGGAGTGGAACGCGCCCGCGGCCGCGCGGAGCTGAAGTTCGGCGGCCGACGGCTCGACGACGACAGTTTCGCCGCCTTCGGCGCCGAGACCGAGGACTACGTCCGGGTCCTTCTGACCGTCCGCTCCGCGGGCGTGACCGAGGACGAACCGGTGCTGCCGGGACCCGATCCCCGCGTCCTCATGGCCCGCGCCGATGTGCTCATCCGTGAGATGGGAGCGGAGGACGCAGCTGCCGCCAGCGACCTGCTCGAAACCGGGCAGCGGGCGCGCTACGGAGCCGTCGCCCGCGCACTCGCCGCTTGCGTCCCCTCCGACCCCGGCAAGGCACCGGCCGAGCGGTGCATCCGCGACTTGAAGCGCGCCGTCGAACGCCTGACCGGGCACGAGCTGTCCCGGCTGGCGAGCCACCGCGCGACCATGACCCGGATCCGCATGGCGCAGCGTCTCGTGCTCTGGCTCGCCCAGCCTCCGGCCCCGGGATTCACGACGGCAGCCGAGGCGGTGCAGCAGCACATCACCACCTACGGATGGGTCGACCTCGCCCACGGCTGGATCACCGACGGCGACCACGCCCACGCGGAACTGCCCGGCGCACTCGCCGCGCTGAGCGCCGCCGTACGGGCCCGGCGTCACACTCTCGACGAGGCGTTCGCCGCCCGCCTCGCCGAGGAGACCCGCAGCGGCGTCGCACCGCGGGAGGCCCTCGTCGTGGAGGACTTCGCCCGCCGTGTCCTGGCACCGGTTGTCAAGCCCGCCCGCCAGTCGGGCGCCGGAAGTCCCCCGCTCCTCCTCGTTGTGCTCGACGGGGCGAGTGCCGCCGTGGCCGCGGCCCTCGCGGAGGAACTGCGCACACGGTCCTGGGCGGAATACGACCCGGTGCCCGATACCGCGGGAGACGGGCAACGGCGCGGCATGCTCGCCGCGTTGCCCACGATCACGCGGGCCTCCCGCGGTTCGCTCTTCGCCGGTGAACTCACCGAGATCGACCAGCAGGAGGAGCGCAGACGTTTCGCGGCACACCGTTTCTGGGGCGGAGCGAACGTCCAGCTCTTCCACAAGGCCGATCTGAGAGGAGACTCAGGACACGCCCTCGGCAGCGAACTGACCGAGGCACTCGCCGACCCCGACACCCACGTCGCCGTCGTCGTCAACACCATCGACGACCGTCTCGGCGAGGACCGGGCGATGTCCCACTGGCAGCTGAACGAACTCCTCGGCATGGAACAACTGCTGGCCCAGGCCCGCACCACTGGCCGTGCCCTGGTCATCACCGCCGACCACGGACACGTCATCGATCACGGCACCGACAAGGAGAACGTCCCCGACGCACTCTCCGCACGGCACCGCAGGGGCACCACACCCGCGGGCCGCGGCGAAGCCGTCCTCACCGGACGGCGCGTCGTCGCCGAAGGACAGCGCATCACCGCCCTGTGGGACACCGGACTGCGCTACGGGAACCGGCAGGCCGGATACCACGGCGGCGTCGCCCTCGCCGAAGCCGCCATCCCCGTGCTGGCCTTCGTCCCCCATGGCGCGCCCGTCCCCAAGGGGTGGCGGGAACTCGGCCCCCAGCGGCCGTCCTGGTGGTCTCTGCAAAAGGACGCCGTTCCTGGCCCGCCGGTCCTGTCCGTGAAGGCCCCCAGCAGCACATCCGTAACCAAACGCACGCCCTCGGCCGCCGTTCTGCGAAAGAGGGAAGAACAGCAGGCCGCCGAACGCGAGACTGGCCAGGGAGCGCTGATGTCGTTCGACGAGATCAGCACAGCCAAGCCGGCCGAGGCCGCCGGACCTCCCCAACCCACCCCTGCCTCGGCCACCGAACAGCTCATCGAGGCGCTGCGCGCATCCGACATCATGAGCGCCCAGCTCGGCTCACTGCCGCGCCCCGAGGGCTTCGACACCGTCGCCAAGGCCGTCCAGGCCCTCCTCGACGCCCACGGCATCCTGCCGATCACCGTGGTCGCGGAACGGGCCGGGAAACGCGCGACGCGCGCCACCGGCTTCGCCGCCACACTGCAACGCGTGCTCAACTACGACCAGGCGGAGGTCCTCACCCTCACCGACAACGCCCGCTCCCTACGGCTCGACGTACCGCTGCTGCGACGGCAGTTCCGCCTCGGCACGACAGACGGAGCCCGGACGTGACATCACAGGGACTGAGCCCTGACCGGCGTCTCCGGCTCATCGACGCACTGCGCCGAGGCGCCGTACCCGAGACAGGCCTCGGGCTCCTAGCCGTGGGTCTCGGCCGCTTCGAAGCCGCCGTCGACGCGGAACTCGACGCGGTCACCACCGGGTCGGCCGTCTTCAAAGCCGTACGGGGCGAATACGGCTCGGGCAAGACCTTTTTCACACGCTGGCTCGCCGAACGCGCCAAGCAGCGCAACTTCGCCGTCGCCGAAGTGCAGGTCTCCGAGAACGAGACACCCCTGCACAAACTGGAGACCGTGTACCGTCGGCTCACCGAACGCCTCGCCACCAGCACCTTCCCACCCAGCGCCTTCAGGCCGGTCGTCGATGCCTGGTTCTACGCCTTGGAGGAGGACGCACTCGCCGCCGGCGCCACCGACGACGAACTGCCGCAAGCCGTGGACAGCCTACTCACCGCCCGCCTCGCCGAGGTCTCCCGCGTCGCGCCGGCATTCGCCACGGCCCTGCGCGGCTACCGGCGCGCCCAGGACACGGGTGACGACGCCACCGCCGACTCCGTCCTCGCCTGGCTCGGCGGACAGCCCCACGTCGCCGCGGCGGCCCGCAGAAGCGCCGGCGTCCGCGGCGACTTGGACCACTTCGGAGCCCTCGGCTTCCTACAGGGCCTGCTGACCGTCCTCAAGGACTCCGGTCATCCCGGGCTGCTCCTGGTCCTCGACGAGGTCGAGACACTGCAGCGGGTCCGGTCGGACGCCCGGGACAAGGCACTCAACGCGCTGCGCCAGCTCATCGACGAGGTGCATTCCGGCCGGTTCCCCGGCCTCTACCTCCTCATCACCGGCACGCCCGCCTTCTTCGAAGGACCACAGGGCGTCCAGCGGCTGGCTCCGCTCGCACAGCGACTGTCCACCGACTTCACCACGGACGCCCGCTTCGACAACCCGCGTGCCGTGCAGCTCAGACTCCCCGGCTTCACCGTCGCTTCTCTGACCGAACTCGGCGGGAGAGTGCGGGACCTCTACGCCTCGGGCATCGAAGGAAACGCCGCCGAACGGGTACGGAGCGTCGTCGACGACTCCTACGTGACCGATCTCGCGTGCGCCGTGGCAGGCAGTCTGGGCGGCAGGGTCGGCATTGCACCGCGGCTCTTCCTGAAAAAGCTCGTAGGCGACGTCCTCGATCGCGTGGAACAGTTCGAAGACTTCGATCCCCGCAGTCACTATGCGCTCACGGTCGCGGCAGCCGAACTCACCGATACCGAGAGGAACGCCGTGGCAGGCTCGGCCGACGACGTCGAACTCCCCCTGTGAGGCGCCCGTGAACGACAGCAACACCCCGGGCGCGGTCGACCGGCTCCACCCCATCGTCCTGCACCACATAGTCAACACGCTCGGCTGGCCCGATCTGCGGCCCCTCCAGAAGGCCGCCGTTCACCCCGTCATGGACGGCGTGGACGCATTGCTCCTAGCCCCCACAGCTGGCGGCAAGACCGAAGCCGTCACCTTCCCGCTGCTGTCCAGGATGGCCGGGGCAAAGTGGACGGGAACCTCGGTCCTCTACGTGTGCCCAATCAAGGCACTGCTCAACAATCTGCTGCCGCGCCTCGAGAGCTACACCTCCTGGCTCGGCCGCTCCGCCGCCCTCTGGCACGGCGACGTCTCGCAGACCCGACGCAAGCGCATCCTGTGGGAACGGCCCGACATCCTGCTGACCACTCCGGAATCGCTGGAATCGATGCTGGTCAGCGCAAACGTCGATCACCGAGCCTTCTTCTCCGGGCTGCGGACGGTCGTCGTGGACGAGGTCCACGCCTTCGCAGGCGACGATCGGGGCTGGCATCTCCTTGCCGTGCTGGAACGCCTGGAACGGGTCGCCGGCCATCCGGTGCAGCGGATCGGGCTCTCTGCGACCGTGGGCAACCCCCCGCAGCTCCTGGCCTGGCTGCAAGGCTCCAGCGCCGCAAAACGACCGTCAGAGGTTGTTGCGGTCAGCGGCCCCGAGCCGACGGCTGCCGCCCCGCCGCCCGGCGACATCCAGCTCGACTACGTGGGCTCCCTGGAGAACGCCGCCACCGTCATCGCCTCACTCCACCGAGGGGAGAAACGACTGGTCTTCTGCGAGAGCCGGAGGCACGTCGAAAAGCTCGGCGAGCGTCTGCGCGCCAAGGGCGTGACCACGTTTCTATCGCACGCCTCCCTAGCGGCAGAAGAGCGCCGACGCGCCGAGGAAGCGTTCAGCGAGGCCCGTGACTGTGTCATCGTCTCCACCAGCACCCTCGAACTCGGTATCGACGTGGGTGACCTCGATCGAGTCATACAGATCGACGCACCGCCCACCGTGGCGTCCTTCCTCCAACGCCTCGGCCGAACCGGCAGACGGCCCGGGTCCCTGCGCAACTGCCTCTTCCTCACCCTTGACGAGGACGGTCTGCTCGCTGCTGCGGCTCTGCTCCTGCAATGGTCACGGGGTTGGGTTGAACCAGTGGTGGCCCCGCCCGAACCCCGGCACATCGTCGCCCAGCAGGTACTCGCCCTCTGCCTTCAGGAAAACACTGTCGGAGAGCACCTCTGGCAGGAATGGTGGGGCGGGCTGGGCCCCTTCGGGCCCCCGGCCGAACCGATCGTGAAACATCTGATCGACGAGGGCTACCTCGAACGAGACGGTGACATGTTGTTCATCGGCTCCGAGGCGGAGCAGCGCTTCGGCTACCGGCACTTCATGGACCTGACAGCGGTTTTCACGACGGCACCAGAATTCACCGTCCTCTTCGGCCGTAAGGAGATCGGATCCACCGACCCGGCACTGCTGACCGAGAAGGTCGCCGGACCTCGACGCCTCCTGCTGGCAGGCCGCAGCTGGCAGGTCACCTACATCGACTGGTCCAGGCGCCGGTGCTTCGTCGAACCCGTGGAGACCGGAGGAAAGGCACGGTGGGCAAGAGCGGGCTTCGCCAGGGGCGCCTCGTACGAACTCACACGCGCAATACGCGAAGTCCTCCTCGGCTCCACCCCACCCGTGACGCTGACACGCCGTGCACACGACGCCCTGGCCGCTGCCCGGGAAGACGCCGGGGAGCGGGTGCACCCAGGGGGGACCGTCGTCGTTCGCGGTGGTCCCGACACCGGTGTGCGCTGGTGGACCTGGGCTGGGCAGCGAGCGAACGCCACGCTCGCAGCCACCCTCAGTGAGATCGCCGACCCTCTCCAGTACCCCACGGACGCCTGCATCCGCCTCCGAGAGGACCTGACAGCGGAGCAATGGCGGCGGGCTAAATCTCGCGCGGCGGCACACTTGAGCCTCCCCGTCGTGGACCCCGGTGCGTTGCGAGGGATGAAATTCAGCGTGGCCCTGCCGGAGCGCCTCGCTACCGCCACAATGGCCGCGCGTCTGGCAGATCCGGGGGTGGCCTCTGCGGTACTCGCCGAGCCGGCCCGCTTCTCGAGCCTGCCGTCTTGACGTACGGGTCTTCGGGAGTGGTGTCGTTCAGGAGTTGTACGAGCTCTGCGCCCGCTCCAGCCCCTCCGTCACCAGCGCCTCCACCGCGTCGGCCGCGCGGTCCACGAAGTAGTCCAGCTCCTTGCGCTCGGCCGAGGAGAAGTCCTTCAGCACGAAGTCCGCGACCTGCATACGACCCGGAGGGCGCCCGATCCCGAACCGCAGCCGGTGGTAGTCCGGACCCATCGCCTTCGTCATCGACTTCAGCCCGTTGTGGCCGTTGTCGCCGCCCCCCAGCTTGAGGCGCAGGGTGCCGTAGTCGATGTCCAGCTCGTCGTGGATCGCGACGACGTGGGCGAGCGGCACCTTGTAGAAGTCGCGCAGCGCGTTCACCGGACCGCCGGACAGGTTCATGAACGACATCGGCTTCGCCAGGATCACCCGCCGGTTCGCCGGCCCCGGCGCCCCGATCCGCCCCTCCAGGACCTGCGCCTGCGCCTTCCCGGCCCGCTTGAACTTCCCGCCGATCCGGTCGGCGACCAGGTCCACGACCATGAACCCGACGTTGTGCCGGTTCGCCGCGTACTCCGGCCCGGGATTCCCGAGACCGACGATCAGCCAGGGGGCGTTGGCGGGGGAGGCCCCGGTGGGGGTGGTCACGTCCATGTCTCCTTGATACGCGCCAGCCGCCGCTCCCGGGAGGAAGCAGCGGCTGACGAACGATGAAACGAAGGTGAGGATCAGGCCTCGGCGGCCTCGTCGCCCTCGGCGGCCTCGCCCTCCGGGGCCTCCTCGGCCTGCGCGGCCAGCACCTGGAGGACGACCGCGTCCTCCTCGACGGCCAGGGTCACGCCGGACGGCAGGGTGATGTCCTTGGCGAGGACGGAGGCACCGGCCTCCAGGCCCTCGACGGAGACGGTGACGGACTCGGGGATGTGGGTGGCCTCGGCCTCGACCGGCAGCGCGTTCAGGACGTGCTCCAGCAGGTTGCCGCCGGGGGCCAGCTCGCCCTCGGTGTGCACCGGGATCTCGACCGTGACCTTCTCGCCCCGCTTGACCAGCAGCAGGTCGACGTGCTCCAGGAAGCCCTTGATCGGGTCGCGCTGCACGGACTTCGGGATCGCCAGCTCGTTGCTCTTGCCGTCGATGTCCAGGGAGATCAGGACGTTCGGCGTACGCAGCGCGAGCAGCAGGTCGTGGCCCGGCAGGGTCAGGTGGATCGGGTCGGCACCGTGGCCGTACAGGACACCGGGGACCTGGGAGGCGCGGCGGATACGACGCGCGGCACCCTTGCCGAACTCGGTGCGCGTCTGGGCGGCGAGCTTCACCTCGGACATGTGGATCACTCCTCGTAAAGACAGATGCGGACGTGGTCACCCGGCCACGAACGGCCTGCTACGAAGAGCGCGTCGATAACGGAGGCGTGGCCTCCCTCGCCGAGCAACTGGAGAAGTCTACTCGGCGCGGGAGGCCACGGAAAAATCGATCATCGGCGCCCACGGCGCGGGCGATCATGCAGAAGCGTTTTTACAGCTCACTGCTCGTCGAACAGGCTCGTCACCGAACCGTCCTCGAACACCTCACGCACCGCACTCGCGATCGTCGGCGCGATCGACAGCACCGTGATCTTGTCCAGATCACGGCTCAGCTCACCCGGCGTCGGCAGCGTGTTCGTCAGCACGAACTCACTCACCCGGGAGTTCTTCAGCCGGTCCGCCGCCGGACCCGACAGCACCCCGTGCGTCGCCGTCACGATGACGTCCTCCGCACCGTGCGCGAACAACGCGTCCGCGGCCGCACAGATCGTGCCGCCCGTGTCGATCATGTCGTCGACCAGCACACACACCCGGCCCTCGACCTCACCCACGACCTCGTGGACGGTCACCTGGTTCGCCACGTCCTTGTCACGCCGCTTGTGCACGATCGCCAGCGGCGCACCCAGCCGGTCGCACCACCGGTCCGCCACCCGCACCCGGCCGGCGTCCGGAGACACGATCGTCAGCTTGTCCTTGTCCACCTTCGTGCCCACGTAGTCCGCCAGCAGCGGAAGCGCGAACAGGTGGTCCACCGGGCCGTCGAAGAAACCCTGGATCTGGTCCGTGTGCAGATCCACCGTGAGGATCCGGTCCGCACCCGCCGTCTTCATCAGATCGGCGATCAGCCGCGCCGAGATCGGTTCACGACCCCGGTGCTTCTTGTCCTGCCGCGCGTAACCGTAGAACGGCACGATCACGGTGATGGAGCGGGCCGACGCACGCTTCAGCGCGTCGATCATGATCAGCTGCTCCATGATCCACTGGTTGATCGGAGCCGTGTGGCTCTGGATCACGAAGCAGTCGGCACCGCGCGCCGACTCCTGGTAACGGACGTAGATCTCGCCGTTCGCGAAGTCGAAGGCCTTCGTCGGGACGACCCCGACACCCAGCTGCTGGGCGACCTCCTCGGCAAGCTCGGGGTGGGCGCGGCCGGAGAAGAACATCATCTTCTTCTCGCCGGTCGTCTTGATCCCGGTCACAGCACTGTCTCCTCAGAGGTGTCTCAGCCGTACAGCCGCAGGTGCGATGAACTCCACGCCGGACGCGGAGGGCCGAATCAGCTGGTTAGGTGCGGGTGTGCACTTATCACGGTACGACGTCTTCGGCGCACCTGTTTCCGGTCAGTCCTCGCTCGCGCCCCGCCGGGAAGCCGCCTCGGCCGCCTTCGCCGCCGCGCTCCCCGGACGCTTCCGGGCCACCCAACCCTCGATATTCCGCTGCTGACCGCGGGCCACGGCCAGCGAACCGGGCGGCACGTCCTTCGTGATCACGGACCCGGCGGCGGTGTACGCACCGTCCCCGACCGTGACAGGAGCCACAAACATGTTGTCCGACCCCGTCTTGCAGTGCGACCCGACGGTGGTGTGATGCTTGTTCTCACCGTCGTAGTTGACGAACACACTCGCCGCACCGATGTTCGAGTACTCCCCGATCGTCGCATCACCGACGTACGACAGGTGCGGGACCTTCGTCCCCTCCCCGATCGAGGCGTTCTTCGTCTCCACGTACGTACCGATCTTGCCCTTCGCCCCCAGCCGCGTCCCCGGCCGCAGATACGCGTACGGCCCCACCGACGCGTCCGCACCGATCTGCGCGGAATCCGAGACCGTGTTGTCCACCCGCGCCCCCGCACCCACCCGCGTGTCCCGCAGCCGGCTGTTCGGCCCGACCTCCGCACCCTCCGCCACATGCGTCGCACCGAGCAACTGCGTCCCCGGATGCACGACGACGTCCTGCCCGAACGTCACCGTCACATCCACCCACGTGGTGGCCGGGTCGACCACCGTCACCCCGGCGAGCATCGCCCGCTCCAGCAACCGGTCGTTCAGGATCCGGCGCGCCTGCGCCAACTGCACCCGGTTGTTGATCCCCGCGATCTCCCGGTGGTCGGCCGCCACCGAAGCACCCACCCGGTGCCCGGCCTCCCGCAGGATCCCCAGCACGTCCGTCAGGTACTCCTCACCCTGACTGTTGTCCGTGCGCACCTTCCCCAACGCGTCCGCCAGCAACCGGCCGTCGAACGCGAACACACCCGAGTTGATCTCCCGGATCGCCCGCTGCGCCTCCGAGGCGTCCTTGTGCTCCACGATCGCCGTCACGGCGCCGGAACCGGCGTCGCGCACGATACGGCCGTACCCCGTCGCGTCCGGCACCTCCGCCGTCAGCACGGTCACCGCGTTGCCGTCGGTGTGGTGGGTCTCCGCGAGCCGGGTGAGCGTCTCCCCGGTCAGCAACGGGGTGTCCCCGCACACCACGACCACGGTCCCGTCGACCGTCCCGCCCAGCTCCTCCAACGCCATCCGGACGGCGTGCCCGGTGCCGTTCTGCTGCTCCTGCACGGCGGTACGGACGGCCGCGTCGACCTCGCCGAGATGCGCGGCGACCTGCTCGCGCGCGTGCCCGACCACGACGACCAGGTGCTCGGGGTCCAACTCACGGGAGGCGGCGAGCACATGACCCACCAGGGAACGGCCGCAGATGTCGTGCAGGACCTTGGGTGTGGCCGACTTCATACGGGTGCCCTCACCCGCTGCGAGAACGACGACGGCTGCCGGGCGAATGGCGCTCACGGATGTGCCCTTCGGCTTTGGACGGGTGGGGGTGACATCCGCAGGATACCGGGGCGTTTCCCGGGCGACATGAGAGCGGGCCCTGACGGTGCTGTCAGGGCCCGAACCCACGTCTTGTCTGCTGTGAGCTCCCCCGCAAGGATTCGAACCTTGTCCTGCTAGATCCAAAATCTAGTGTGCTGCCGGTTACACCACGGGGGACAGCGCTTCAGACCTTACCCGAGACGCCTCTCTGCCTGGGCCACGATTCCGCTCCACCAGCCCTCGATCCGGTTGTACAAGTGGGCGCTGCGGGCCACGCCGATGACAAGGCAACCGTGGTAGTCGTCGCCGGTGTTCTTGCGAACGGTCTTCGGGTTGTGCTTCTTGAGCGTCGGCCTGGCGAAGACCTCCGGGCCGATGTCCGCGATCCGCGCCCAGAACCGATGCGCTGCTCCGACGTCAGCCGATTCGTGGATGAGCAGCCGGAAACCCAGCTTCCCCCGGTCCACCTCCAGGAGATCGAGCCAGGCGAGGTAGACGCGGATCACCCCCGGGTCGCTGTTGACGAAGACCGCCCGCTCTCGCCGGTCGTACGGCTTGCTCTTCGACCCCTCGGCCCAGTACAGCGCGACGCCCGCCATGAACAGCTCGCGGTCCGTCATCTCGCCGATCTCCCGATGGGCGCTCGCCTTGGTCTTCCTCCGCTCTTCGTTGTCAGCCGCGCGGCGCTTCGCGAGCCCCTCCTGCATGAGAGCCCGTTGTTCTTCCGGCGTGTACCGGGGCTCCGGGCGCGGCAGGTCCCGGACCCACAGTGACACCGAGCTTCGCGAACAGCCCAGCTCCGCCTCGATCCGGTCGTACGTCCAGCCCTGCGACCGCAACTCCCGTGCCCTTGCCCGCAGGTCGTCCTTGGCGTTCGGGCGCTTCGTCCATTCCGGTGGCGGTTCCCCCTTCACCAGCTGGTTGAGGATGTCGTTGTTGAAGATCTTCAGTTCGTCCCGGATCTGTCGAAGGCTGTAGCCGCCGCGCCGGAGTGCCACTGCTTGCTCTCGCAGTGCTTCGAATTCCTTGTACTTGCTGGGTGGATGTGCCATGGGCATACCGTCCAGGCGGAATGGTGGGTTCCGGGGTCGAACGGGTGTGGTTCAGCAGTTCGAGGGTTTCCGGGGGGTTTCGGGGTTGTTCGGTTACGGAGTGTGGTGTAGGCGAGTAGACGAAACTCACCGGAAAAGCCCACCCTCGCGCCCGTAGGCTGGACGCATGACCACGACGGGGGCAGACCACGCGACGGCCGTGACCGGGCCGTGGTGGTGGTCGCGGTGGCGTAGTGCGGTGCTGGACGGGGCGCTCGCCCTGGTGTCGGGGTTGGAGTGCGGCGCGGAGGGGATCCCGTTCGCGCGGGACGCGGGGATCCCGTTGGCGGCGGGCATCGTGTTCGGTTTGCTGGCCGGTTCCGTGCTGGTGCTGCGCAGGAAGTGGCCGATCGCCGTCGTCCTGGTCGCGATCGCCGTCACGCCGGCCCAGATGGGCTTCCTGATGGGCATCGTCGGCCTGTACACGCTGGCCGCGGCGGAGCTGCCGCGCCGGATCATCGTGGCGCTGGCGGGCATGTCGCTGGTCGGCACGATGATCGTGACGTTCGTGCGGGTGAAGCAGGACATGGCGCGGGGGGATCTGACGCTGGGGGACTGGTTCGTGCCCTTCGCGGCGGTCACCACGTCCCTCGGGCTGACGGCGCCGCCGTTGCTGCTCGGGTTGTACGTGGGTGCGCGGCGCCGGCTGATGGAGAGCCTGCGGGAGCGGGCGGACAGTCTGGAGCGGGAGTTGCAGCTGCTCGCGGAGCGCGCGGAGGAGCGTGCGGAGTGGGCGCGGGGTGAGGAGCGGACGCGGATCGCGCGGGAGATGCATGACGTGGTCGCGCACCGGGTGTCGTTGATGGTGGTGCATGCGGCGGCGTTGCAGGCGGTGGCGCGCAAGGACCCCGAGAAGGCGGTGAAGAACGCGGCGCTGGTGGGGGACATGGGGCGGCAGGCGCTGACGGAGTTGCGGGAGATGCTGGGGGTGCTGCGTTCGGGGGAGGGCGCTCAGCGTCGTACGGCATCCGCATCGGCGTCGGCTGCGGTCTCGGTGCCGGGCTCGGGGGCGGCTGCGGCCGCCGTTTCGGTGGCCGTGTCGACGGCGCCGGGGTCGGTGCCGTTGGCGTCGGTGGGGGTGGCGGCCGCGGCGGCGGCTTCGCGGGTGGCCGAGGAGGAGGGGCCGTGGCTGTCGGAGCTCGATGTGCTGATCGGGCAGTCGGCGGCGGCGGGGATGGTGGTGGACCTGTCGGTGGAGGGGGATGTTCGGTCGTACGCGGCGGAGATCGAGCAGACGGCGTTCCGGGTGGTGCAGGAGGCGCTGACCAACGTCCACAAGCACGCGGCGGGTGCGAAGACGCATGTGAGGTTGGCGCACCGGGTGGCGGAGATCGCGATGCAGGTGGAGAACGAGCCGCCGCCGGAGCCGGCGTCGGCGGCGTCGGCCGGGCTGCCGTCCGGGGGGAACGGTCTGGTGGGGATGCGGGAGCGGGTGCTGGGGCTGGGCGGCGTGTTCGTGTCGGGTCCGACGGACGCGGGGGGTTTCCGGGTGTCGGTGGTGATTCCGGCGGCTTGATCGTGCGGGGTGGGGCTCAGCCGTGGGTGGTGAGGCGTTGTGGTGCGATGCCCGCGACGAGGGTGGTGAGGGCGTGGTCGATGTCGGGGCCGAGGTACCAGTCGCCGGTGTGGTCGAGGGCGTAGACGCGGCCTTCGGTGTCGACGGCGAGCAGGGCGTGGGTGTCGGTCTCCGCGCCGAGCGGGCAGACCTCGGTGCCGAGGGCGCGGCCCAGGTCGCCGAGGGTGCGGGCGAGGTGGAGGCCGTGCAGCGGGTCGAGGTGGAGGGTGGCGGGGGCGACCTGGCGGCCCGCTGCGGCGGGCGTGACGCGCAGGCCGCCGAACTCGGCCCAGGCCTCCACGGCGGCGGGGAAGACGGCGTGCCGGTGTCCGGCGGGTGAGACGTGGTCGCGCAGGGCGTCGGCCCAGATCTCGGCCTGTTTTATGTCCCAGCGTCCGGGTTGCCAGCCGGCGGTGCGCAGGGCGGTGTCGACGGGCGCGGGGAAGCGTGACGGGGGTTCCGCGGGGCGGGTGAGGCCGAGACTGGCGGACGTGGTGCGGTCGGCGTGCATCTGCCCTTCGTTCGTGTGTGGTGCGGGTGCGGGTGCGGGTGCGGGTGCGGGTGCGGGTGCTTCGTGTGAGGGGGTGTGGGGGCGTGTGTCAGTCGTCCTGGGTGGGGTCGACGACGCGGACGCCGAAGTGTGCGGTGAGGGCGGTGCAGGCCCGGCAGGGCGGGGCGAAGCTGCCGTGCAGCGGGTCGCCGTCCTCGCGTATCCGGCGGGCGGTGAGCTTGGCCTGCTTGAGGGCTTTGCGGGCCTCTCCGTTGGTCATGGGTTTGCGCAGGGCGCGTTTGCTGCGGGCGGCGTCGGCGGTGGTGATGTGCCGTGAGATGAGGATGGCCTCGGCGCAGCGGCCGGTGAAGCGGTCGCGCTGTCCGCTGGGGAGGGTGTCGAGGAACTCCTGGACCAGGGGGTGCAGCGGCGGCGGCTGGTCGCCGCGGGCGGCGGTGCCGGTGAGGGTGGCGCCGCGCACGGACAGGGCGGCGGCGACGGTGGGCAGGATGCCGTCGCGGCGGTGCTGGAGGGTGGGCGCGGGCGGTGCCCCGGTGCTGCTCCAGCCGATGCGCGGGTCGCCGGTGACGGCGCTGTGGGCGGCGCCGGGTACGGCGTTGTGAGGTCCCGTCTGTGTGGCGTTCATGATCGTCTTCCCCTCCCGGGCATCCCCCCGAAAGTCACAGACTGCCAAATCCCGTGGCGGGTGCGGTAGCTGGGGCGTCACGACACGCCCGGGTTTGGGCGGGCTGTCACGGCGGGGTGACGGCTGGTCACGAAGCGGAGGGCCGGTGACCGGGGTTCGCGTACCGCATAGGCTGTCGGCACCGCGATGGGCGCGGTCGACGCGTCTGGGACGTGGGAGAGACAGCCGGATACGGGCCGTGGCGCGCCGCAGGGGTGTGGTCCGGACTCGTACAGAGTGCCGCAGGGGGCAACCGTCATGACGACAGGTCGGCTCGGGCAGGCCGCGCCGCCGAACGCGGCCTATGCCGGGCAGGTCGTGCATTTCCCGGATCCGGTCCGGGCGGCACGTCACCCGAGAGGGGTACGTGTCGACGAGCGTGGCTACCCCGATTTCTCGCCCTACGCGCGTGCGGTGGCGGAGATCGCCGATCCGCCGGAGGGCTTCGGGGTCGACGAACTGCGGTTGACGGACTTCGTGTCCGCGAACGCGGTGCTGGCGGCTTCGGGTCACGAACTGTGGGACACGGTGCCTGCGGTGGCGACGCCGCACGGCTGGACCTGGCACCACGTGGTGGGTTCGCGGCGCCTTGAGCTGGTTCCGGTCGAGGTGAAGGCGCTGCTGCGGCATCACGGCGGGGTGGCGACGGCGCGGGTGGACCAGGGGAAGCGGGGGACGCGGCCGTTGCAGGAGACGCGTCCGGCGCACTTCGGGCTGCCGAAGTCGGGTGTGGCGGTGTCGGAGTCGCAGGTGCAGGGCGTCGAGGAGGACCTGGGGTACCGGCTGCCCGGTGCCTACCGGTCCTTCCTGAAGGCGGCGGGCGGTTGCGCGCCGGTGGGCACGGCGCTGCTCGCCGATCTGGGGCTGCTGGTCGACCAGCCGTTCTTCACGGTGCGCGACGAGGCGGCGGTCAACGACCTCGTGTACGTGAACAAGTGCCTGCGCGACCACCTGACCAAGGACTACCTCGGGGTCTGTTTCGTGCAGGGGGGCCTGGTGGCGGTGAAGGTGCGGGGCGACCGGCCGGGTTCGGTGTGGTTCTGCGCGTACGACGATGTGCGTGACGTGGACCCCTCGTGGTCGCCGGCGGAGCGCGTGGAGCGGCTGTTGCTGCCGTGCGGTGAGGACTTCGACGTGTTCCTGTCCCGGCTGGCGGGTTCTCCGCCGGAGTTGGAGACGGTGGCGAACCTGATGGTGGACGGCGGTTTCGCGCATGCCGTCCCGGTCGGCCCGGGGGAGTGAGTTTCGGCATGGTGACGTTCGCGCAGGCGCAGGAGCGCGCGGAGGAGTGGATCAACGGGGACGTGCCCGGGTACCAGCACCGTGAGGTGCGGGTGCGGGAGTTCGGGCTCGGGTTCGTGGTGTGGGGCGAGGACCGCGCGGAGGGCCCGCGTTCCGACGGGGGCGGGCAGCGGCTGGTCATCGCCCGGGACAGCGGGGAGGCCACGTTGTGGCCCGCGCTGCCGGTGGGTGAGGTGATCCGCCGGTACGAGGAGGAGTACGGCCGGGAGGCGGAGGTCGCCGACGCGGTGCCGGCGCCGGCCGCCCGGGTGGACCTGAATCAGACGTCGTTCTTGTTGAGCCCGCCGGAGTGGCTCCAGGACGCGGCGGACAAGCTGGGGATTCCGGACCGGCGGTCGGAGGGGGCTGAGAGTCCTGAGGGCTCGACGGGCTCGGGGGCGTCGGCGGCTGGTTCCGATGCGGGCGCCGGGGCGACTCCCTGGGCGGGTACGGACACGAATGCGGACGCCGGTGACGACCGTTCCGTCCCGTTGCCCGCGACGGTGTTCGCGCCACCGCTGAGTGACGCGGGCGACGGCGCGCTGGGTGATGCCGAGACGGCGCTGATGGCGGGCGGCAGTCGGCTGCCGCCGACGGCGGTGTCCCCGGCGCTCGACGACCCGAACAGGCCGGGCGCGCAGGGGGCGGCTGCAACGGAGGGCGGCGTTCCGGGAGCGCCCGGTACGCCCACCGCACCGGGTGCCCCTGGAACTCCGGCACCGCACGTCGGCAGCAGCACGACGCCGCCACCCCCGCAGGCACCCCCGTCGTACGGCTACCCGCAGGGTCCGGCGGCTCCGGACCGGGCTCCGCAGGGGCAGGACGCCGCGGGTGGGGCCGGTTTTCCGAAGGCGCCCGCCGGTTCCTCCTACGGTTACCCGCAGGCCCCGGCTGGCCCCGGTTACGGCTATCCGCAGCCGCCTGCCGGGGCGCCTCATGCGCCCCAGCCTCCCGTCGGCCCGGGTGCGCCGGGGCCGTCGCTCGCGCCGAACGCCGGTGACATAGCCGAGGCCGCGACGAGCAAGGCGGCGCCTCCGCCCCGCAGGGGACGCGGTGCGGCCGGTGCGCCGCCTCCGCCGCCGGGTGCTCCGGGAGCGCCGGGTGCCCGTCCCGGCGGTGCGCCTGAGCCGTCCGCGCCGGCGGGTGGGTACGCGCCGACGCAGATGATGTCCTCGCCGGGTCCGGGCGGACCTGAGGGGCAGGTGCCCGGTGCGCCGGGCAACCCGGGCGGCAGGCCGCCGGGCGATGTTCATCACGCGGCCACGATGTTGGCCGACCCGAGCGGCATGGGCGCGCAGCGGCCGCCGGGCGCCCCCGGCATGCCCGGTGCGCCGAACCCGCCCGGCGCTCCCGGAGCACCGGCCGCCCCTGGCGCTCCGCAACCGCCGGGCGCCCCCGGCATGCCTCCCGCGCCCCCCGGGCAGGGCTCTCCCGGCGGTTCCCGCGGAGCGGTGCACCACGCGGAGACCGTGCTCGCCGCACCCCCGGTGGGTGCCCCCGGTACGCCGCCGGGTGCCCCGCCGATGCCGCCGCCGATGCCGGCCGGTGCCATGCCGCCGCCCGGGCAGCCGGTGCCCGGGCAGCCCGTGCCCGGTGGGCCGCCGCCCGCGTACGGCTACCCGCAGCAGGGTCAGCCGACGGTCGGTCCCGGCTACCAGGCGGTGCTGCGCTACCGCGCGCAGGACGGCTCGGAGCAGCAGCTGATCCGGCGTTCGGCGCCGGGCACGCCGCACCCGGAGTGGCAGATCTACCACGAGCTGCGGGCCATGAACGTGCCGCCGGACCAGGTGCTGGAGCTGCACACGGAGCTGGAGCCGTGCGAGCTGCCGGGTGCCTACTGCGCGCGGATGATCCGGGAGCAGTGGCCGCAGGCGCGGCTGGCGAGCATCGCGCCGTACGGGACGGACCACGCGAGCCGGCAGCAGGGGATGCGTCAGTTGCTGGCGCATCAGGGCGAGTTGCACGAGGTGGCCGCGGGTCCCGCGCGGCCCGCGCCGGTGCGGGCGCCGTTGCCGCAGGTGCAGGCGGCGCCGCCGATCCCGCCGGAGGCGATCGCGCAGGAGCTCGGCGCGGCGTTCGGCCCCGGCGTGTTCCGGTTCGAGCAGGCTGCGGTGTCGCGGCAGGGCGTTCCGCCGATCGTGGCGCACACGCTGGTGGCCGCGGGGCTGCCGCTGGAAATGGGGCCGTTCTTCTGGGCGCAGGCCCAGCCGGGCCGTCCGGTGCCGACGCTGGCGGAGCTGGCGCAGGAGCGCGGGCTGCGGCCGGCGCCGGACGCGGGGTCGTACCTCGTCATGGGCACCGACTTCGGCAAGGCGGTCTGTGTGCAGTACGGCACCGCGAACATCGTGGCGGTACCGGTGGAGGCCGGTCCGGGCGGGGCGTCCGTGCCGCCGCAGTTCGTCAACACCGGGCTGCCGGAGTTCGCCCGCTGTCTGGCGCTGCTGGGCCGGATGTGGCGGCTCAGGTTCGGTCTGAACCAGGAGCAGGCGGGCCGTTGGACCGTCGACTTCCAGGCCCAGCTGGCCTCCTTGGACCCGGCGGCGCTGGGATCGCCGGAGAGCTGGTGGTCGGTGCTGCTGGAACAGATGTGGGACGGGCTGCTGTAGGGAGCGGTGACCGGCCCGGCGCGCAGGCGCTGACCCGTCGGCGGAGGGCGCACGGCTGAAGCCGTGCGCCCTTCGGTGCGTTTGTGTGCCCAGGTGTGCCCAGGTGCCCCGCGGGGTGCTTCGGCCGTGACATCTCTGCGGAGTGTCGCGTTATGAACACTTACGTCCCATCCATCAAGATGTGCGCGAAATCATCGTTTCTCGCGGTCCGGTGGAGAGGGGTTCCCAGGGTGAGCAACGCATCGATGTCGCCGTACGGTTTCGCGACCGTGCGAGGGCGTGGCTACCGCCCCGAGCAGGTCGACTCGTTCCTGGCCGCGCTCTGCGAGGACCGGGACGCGGCCTGGGAGCGTGCCGCGCGGCTCACCGTGCTCGCCAAGGACATGGGTGCGGAGGCCGAGCGGCTGCGGATCGCCGTCGAGCAGCTCCCGCCCCAGTCCTACGAGGCTCTCGGGGACCGTGCGCAGCGGGTGTGGCGGCTGGTGCAGGACGAGGCGACGGCCCTGCGGGACAACGCCCGGCGGGCGCTGACGGACGGGGCCGCGCAGTGCGAGGAGAGCGTCGAGAACGCGCTTCGGGCGGCGCAGGAGCAGGCCGACGCGCTCCGCGCGGACGCCGAGGAGCGTGCCCGTCAGCTGCTGCTCGCCGCGCGTGCGGAGGCGGACGACATCCGTATCGGCGCCCGTCTCGACGTGAAGGAGTGGCGGGGCGAGGCCCTGGCGGCGTTGCGTGAGGTGCGTCAGCGCACCACGGCGATGCTCGCGGAGCAGGCCAAGCAGCATGCCGAGCGGTGGGCCGAGGCGGAGCGCGAGGAGGTCGCGAGCGCCGCCGCGGTCGACGCGCACAACGCCGAGCGGATCGCCCGTGCGGAGGCGGCCCTCGCGGAGGCGGAGCGTGCCCTGGAGGAGGCGGAGGAGTCGGCGCGCCGCTCGGAGGAGGAGGCGCACGCGCGGGCCGCCGAGATCCTCACGGAGGCGCGGTTGCGTGAGGAACGCATCGCGCGGGAGACCGAACGGGTGCTGCGCGAACACGGCGAGACCTGGGACGACGTCCAGGCGCACATGGACCACATGCGCGACAGCCTCATGACCCTGACGGGGCGCGCGGCGGCGGAGTAGCGCGCTCACGCCCCGGGCGGCCTCACGCCCCCGCGGAGACCTCACGCCCCCTCGGCGGCCTCCCGCCCCCGGCGGGAGGCGCCCGCCAGGATCCAGCCCTCGACCGCCTCGTACTGCCGTCGCTGCTCCGCGGCCCCGCGCCGGCCGGAGGCCACCGTCCCGAGCCATCCGAGCAGGAAGCCGGCCGGGATGGAGACGATCCCGGTGGTGGTGAAGGGGAACCAGTTGAAGTGGGCGCCCGGGAAGGCGGCGCCGGGCGAACCCGAGACCAGGTTGGTGCCGGGCATCAGCAGCAGCACGGTGAGGCTGCCGCCGATGAGCGTGCAGAGTAGGCCGGTACGGGTGTAGCGGCGCCAGAAGAGGCCGTACACCAGGGCGGGGGCGAGGGCGGAGGCGCCGAGGCAGAAGGAGAGGGTGACCAGGGGCTGCAGGCTGTGGTGCTGCACGAGGGTCGCCAGCAGCACCGTGGGGACTCCGGTGGCGAGCGCGCAGACGCGGGCCACGCCCATCTCGCGGCGGGCCGGCATTTCCCGGGCGCGGGTGGCGAACACGTCGTGGGCGAGGGAGTTGGCGCAGGCGAGGATCATGCCGGCGACGGAGGCGAGCAGGGTCAGGAAGATCGCCGTGGTGACGGTGGTGAAGAGCAGGGTCTCCGCGGTCGACACGTCGGTTCCGAAGGCCGCGCGGGAGCCGAGCAGGTAGGCGGTGTTGCCCTGGGGGTCGGCGGCGGTGACGGCGGCCCGGCCGACCAGGGCGGTGGCGCCGAACCCGACGACGCCGACGACCAGCGCGAACAGGGCCACGCAGGACACGGCCCAGGACATCGAGCGGCGTACCTGGCGGGCGCTGGAGGCGGTGTACATGCGCATGGTGACGTGCGGCAGGCAGGCGCCGCCGAGGACGATGGTCAGCTCCGAGCTGATCATGTCCAGCCGGGGCGCGGGGCCGCCCCTGAACTGGAGGCCCGAGTGCAGGAAGGCGTCACCGGCGCCGCTGCCGCGGGCCGCCGCGGTGAGCAGGGCGCCCGGGTCCCAGTGGAAGCGGTGCAGGACCAGCAGGGCGACCACGGTGCCGGAGCCGAGCAGCATGACGATCTTCAGGATCTGGATGAGGGCGGTGCCCTTCATGCCGCCGATGGCCGCGTAACTGATCATCAGGGTGCCGAGGCCGATGACGCAGCCGGTTCCCACCGACCGGTCGGAGAAGCCGAGGACGAAGGCCATCAGCTGTCCGGCTCCGGCGAGTTGGACCAGCATCAGCGGCAGCAGGGCGGCGATGGTCACCGCGCAGGCCGCGATCCGCACCGAACGGCCGGGCATCCGCCGGGCCAGCGCGTCGCCCATGGTGAACCGGCCCGCGTTGCGCAGCGGTTCGGCGAGCAGGAACATCAGCAGCAGGAGTGACAGGGCCGTGCTGAGGGCGAGTACGACGCCGTCGTAGCCGCAGAGGGCGATCACGCCGCCGGTGCCGAGGACCGTGGCCGCGGAGATGTAGTCGCCGGCGATCGCGAGGCCGTTGCGCAGCGGTGAGAGGGAGCCGTAGCCGGTGTAGAACTCGTCGAGGTCGTCGCGGTCCGGGCCGGCCATCACGCACAGCAGCAGGGTGAGCGTGGCGACCGCGGTGAACGCGACCAGGGACATGGAGTGCGCGGAGCCGCTCAGTCCGGTCACCGTACGGCCCCCCGTCTGGCGTCCAGTTCCGCGGTTCTGCGGATCCGGTCGGCGAGGGGGTCGACATGGCGGCGCGCGGTGCGCTCGTACAGGACGATCGCCAGCCAGGTGACGGGGACTTGCAGGAGGGCGAGGAGCAGCCCCGCGGGTACGCCGTCGGCGACCGTGCGGGTCATCAGGCGGGGCGCGAACGCCGACAGCAGCAGGAACAGCGTGAAGTAGCCGAGGGCGGTCAGGGTCGCGGCGCGCCGCTGGAGGCGGTAGGCGCCGCGCAGCACGCGCAGGTCGCTGTGGTGGCCGACCGGCTCCCGGTGCGGCACGTGCCGGGGCTGCGCCGGCTGCGGCGGCGACGGCCGCCAGGGGTAGGTGGGGTGGGGCGGGTCGGGTGGGCAGGGGTGGTGGGACATCCCGGTGCTCCTTGCGTGGCTCGGGTCCGTGGCGGCGGACCGCAGGGAGAGGGAGCGGGGCACGCACGTTACTCGGAGGTATCCGGAGCGCGCGCAGTTTTCCCCGAACTGGGCGGTCGGTATGCGCTTACTTCATCAGAACGTGTCTGACCTCGGGTGTTACCCGCGTTAACCCTGAGGGGGGAGGCGGCTCCCGGGGGCAAGGGTGGAGCCGGACCCCTAGACGGTCTCCACCCGGCGGTGGAGGACCCCTAGGGGGTTCTCCGCATCACGGCTCGGGGAGGGGTCGTACCCCCGGAGGACGAGACGGCGCCCCCGTCGTCCTTAACCTGGCTTTACGCCGCCGGGGGGCGGTTGACCGAACCCGCGGAGGTGGGGTTTTCCCCCGGGGAAGACGGGGCTTCGCACCAGCGCGGAGCGCCCCCGCCGACCGCGAGACTCATCGACGTACCGCACGCAGCACAGCAAGGGGCGGCACCACGCTGCCCGTTCGCTGACCGACTTAGGAGACATACCGTGACATCGGCTGTGACCATTCCCAGGCACGGGGGTACTGGAGGGCGTACGGCCGTTGCCGCGCGGGCGCGGCAGGTCGTCAAGGCGTACGGGTCCGGGGAGACCCGGGTCGTCGCCCTGGACCACGTCGACGTGGACATCACGCGGGGACAGTTCACCGCGATCATGGGCCCCTCGGGGTCCGGCAAGTCCACCCTGATGCACTGCCTCGCCGGGCTCGACACCGTGACGAGCGGTCAGATCCACCTGGACGAGACCGAGATCACCGGCCTGAAGGACAAGAAGCTCACCAAGCTGCGCCGGGACCGGATCGGCTTCATCTTCCAGGCGTTCAACCTGCTGCCGACGCTGAACGCGCTGGAGAACATCACGCTGCCCATGGACATCGCCGGGCGCAGGCCCGACAAGGAGTGGCTGCAGCGCGTGGTGACCACCGTCGGGCTCGCGGACCGGCTCAAGCACCGCCCCACCCAGCTCTCGGGCGGTCAGCAGCAGCGGGTGGCCGTGGCGCGCGCCCTCGCCGCCCGCCCCGAGATCATCTTCGGGGACGAGCCGACCGGGAACCTCGACTCCCGCGCGGGCGCGGAGGTCCTCGGCTTCCTGCGCCGCTCCGTGGACGAACTGGGCCAGACCATCGTCATGGTCACCCACGACCCGGTGGCCGCCTCTTACGCGGACCGCGTCCTCTACCTCGCCGACGGCCGGATCGTCGACGAGATGTTCGAGCCGACCGCGGACACCGTCCTCGACCGCATGAAGGACTTCGACGCCCGGGGGCGTACGTCATGACCGTCCTGAAGACCTCGATGCGCAACTTCTTCGCGCACAAGGGGCGCATGGCCCTGTCGGCGGTCGCCGTGCTGCTGTCGGTGGCGTTCGTGTGCGGCACGCTGGTGTTCACGGACACGATGAACACGACGTTCGACAAGCTGTTCGCGGCCACCTCGTCCGACGTGACGGTCAGTGCCAAGAGCGCCTCCGACACCGGTCAGACCACCTCCGACGACGGCAGGCCGCCGGTCCTGCCCGCCTCGGTGGTGGCGAAGGTCCGCGCGGCGCACGGTGTCGAGGCCGCCGAGGGCACGGTCTTCTCGACGTCCGTGACCGTCGTCGACGCCCGGAAGGACAGCCTGTCGCCGTCCAGCGGCGCCCCGACCATCGTGGGCAGCTGGAACTCCAACGACGCCCGCACCATGAAGATCACCTCCGGTGCGGCGCCGAAGAACGCCGGCCAGGTCATGGTGGACGCCGACACCGCCGACAAGCACCACCTGAAGCTCGGCGACCAGATCGGCGTGATCAGCGCGGTCGGCACCCACACCGCGAGGATCTCCGGCATAGCCGACTTCACCGTCACCAACCCCGGTGCCGCGATCTTCTACCTGGACACGAGGACCGCGCAGCGGACGCTCGTCGGACGGACCGGTGTCTTCACCAACGTCAACGTGACCGCGGCGCCCGGCGTGACCGACCCGCAGCTGAAGCGGAACGTGCTCGCCGAACTCGGCACCGCCTACAAGGTGCAGACCGCCAAGGAGACCGCCGACGCCAACCAGAAGGACGTCGAGAGCTTCATGGACGTCATGAAGTACGCGATGCTCGGCTTCGCCGGGATCGCCTTCCTGGTCGGCATCTTCCTGATCATCAACACCTTCTCCATGCTGGTCGCCCAGCGCACCCGCGAGATCGGCCTGATGCGGGCCATCGGCGCCGGCCGCCGCCAGGTCAACCGCTCCGTGCTCGTCGAGGCACTGCTGCTCGGCGTGGTCGGCTCGGTCCTGGGCGTCGGCGCGGGCGTCGGCATCGCGGTCGGCCTGATGAAGCTCATGGGCTCCATGGGCATGCACCTGTCGACCAGTGATCTGACGGTCGCCTGGACGACCCCGGTGGTCGGCCTCGTCCTCGGCGTCGTCGTCACCGTCCTCGCCGCCTACCTGCCCGCGCGCCGCGCCGGCAAGGTCTCCCCGATGGCCGCGCTGCGCGACGCGGGCGCCCCCGCCGACGCCAGGGCGGGCGTCGTACGCGCCCTGGTCGGCCTCCTGATGACCGCGGGCGGCGGCTACGGCCTGTGGATGGCCTCCACCGCGGACCAGGCCAAGGCGGGCTCGCTCTGGCTGGGGCTCGGCATCGTGGCCTCGCTCATCGGGTTCGTCGTCATCGGCCCGCTGCTCGCGGGGGGTGTCGTACGGGTCCTGGGCGCCGTCCTGCTGCGGATGTTCGGCCCCGTAGGACGCATGGCCGAACGCAACGCGCTGCGCAACCCGCGCCGCACCGGCGCCACCGGCGCCGCCCTGATGATCGGCCTCGCCCTGGTCGCCTGCCTCTCGGTGGTCGGCTCCTCCATGGTCGCCTCCGCCTCCGACCAGCTCGACAAGACCGTCGGCACCGACTTCATCATCCAGTCAGACAGCGGCCAGCGGATCACCCCGCAGGCGGTCACGGCCGTCAAGGACGTACCCGGCCTCGCCCGGGTCACCGAGTACCGCACCACCACCGCCGACTACACCACCCCCGACGGCAGGACGCTCAAGGACACCGACATCACGGCGGCCGACCCGACCTACGCGACCGACCTGCGCACCAAGACGGTCGCCGGCGACCTCAAGGACGCCTACCTGCCCGACTCGATGTCCGTGCACCAGAAGTTCGCCGAGGCCCACGGCATCCACCTCGGCTCGAAGATCACCGTCAGGTTCAAGGACGGCGGCACCGCGCACCTCACGGTCCGCGCGATCACCAGCAGCGACGTCGTCATCGACCAGGGCGCCAAGTACACCTCTCTCGCCACCCTCGCCAAGTACGTCCCGGCCGACCGGATGCCGCTCGACCAGCTGGTCTTCGCCACCGCCAAGGACGGGCAGCAGGACAGCGCCTACAAGGCGCTCAAGACCGCGCTGCACGACTACCCGCAGTACACCGTGCGCGACCAGACCGACTACAAGCAGGCGCTGAAGGACCAGATCGGCCAGCTGCTGAACCTGATCTACGGTCTGCTCGCCCTGGCGATCATCGTCGCGGTCCTCGGTGTCGTGAACACCCTGGCCCTGTCGGTCGTCGAGCGCACCCGCGAGATCGGCCTCATGCGGGCCATCGGACTCTCCCGCCGCCAGCTGCGCCGCATGATCCGCATGGAGTCCGTGGTGATCGCCCTGTTCGGCGCCCTGCTGGGCCTCGGACTCGGCATGGGCTGGGGCGCGACCGCCCAGCAGCTGCTCGCCCTGCAGGGCCTGAAGGTCCTGGAGATCCCCTGGCCCACGATCATCGGGGTCTTCGTCGGCTCGGCCTTCGTGGGCCTGTTCGCCGCCCTGGTCCCGGCGTTCCGCGCGGGCCGCATGAACGTCCTGAACGCCATCGCGACGGACTGACGGGACGCGGACACAGACCACCGCACACGGGGGTTGCGGGGGAAAGGCCCGGCAGGGCGCCGATCAGGGCGTTCACCACGGACTCC